>CAZLRK010000005.1:0-55180 GCA_964561845.1 uncultured Desulfobacterales bacterium
TTACCGAAATGAAACAGATAAAACATTATTTTCAGAAAGGGGTGCAGGCAAGAGAAGGAATTGAGAAATAGAAATTCGATAGAAATTCAGTGGAAATTCAATAGCGTTGAATTCGTAAAAAGTCGAATTCATTCCCGCCTTGCGGGATTTGGTGTTTAGTATTTTGTGTTTTGTTTGAAATTATGTTGAAATACTAGCAAAAAGATAACTTTTGTGACTTCAGATCCTACTCAACCATTTAACTACTCAACGATTTGACGATGTCTGAACAATGTTTTTCTTCTTTTACGGGATCACAAGAAGTGCTTGCAATATCGCACGAGGAGCACCCGCAATCACAACTATTTACTTTTGCTTTATTAAATTTCTTATAAAAGTTTCTAATAATATATAAAGCAGCAAGACCAACGATCAGTATTACCAATAAAGTTTCCATTGAATTACCTTTAAAGCGGCTTTGTTTTAAAACAGCTAAAATACTACTATTCATTAAACCTCATTAATAACCCATGGCCGAACCGATCTGAAAAATCAATGCGGCAAATATAAAAGCCACCAGGGTGTTAAATATTATTGAGAAGGCTCCCCATTTCCATGAACCTGCTTCTTTAGCAATACACACAACAGTTACAAAACAGGGCGCATAGAAAATAGTGAAGACTATTAAACTCAACGCAACTACCGGCGTCCAATTGGGGTCGTTTGCCAGCGTTTCAGATAAAGAATCGGCTGTTTCAGGATCAACCCCTCCCAATGAATAAGCAGTGCCTAATGTCGATACAACAACTTCTTTAGCTGCAAAACCGCCTATAAGCGCAATATTGGTGCGCCAATCAAATCCGGCTATTTGTGTTACGCTTTCCAAGACAGTTCCGATGCGACCGGCAATGGAATTTCTCAAACCTGCTTCCGCTTCTTTTGAATCAATAATCGCCAATCGGCCTTTCGTATTTTGTGCTTCTGTAGAAAGCTCTATGTTTTTGTCTAAAGTTTTCAATTCTTGAGCAACCGAAGGTGGAACCGTGGCCATAATTGCTTTGCGTTGCCGATGAAACTCTTTAGTTTGTGAATCCGAAAGACCCGGAAATGTCATCATAGCCCATATTATAATTGAAATACCTAGAATAACGGTACCTGCCTTTTTAATATATTGCCAGGTTCTTTCCCAGGTGTGAATAAGCAGACCTTTGAAGGTGGGAAACCGGTAAGGAGGAAGCTCCATTACAAAAGGAGTGGACACCCCTTTAATAACAGTAAGCCTTAGTAGTTTGGCAACAAGAAGGGCGCCTCCCCAGGCAGTAAGGGTGATAATAAACATCATCATTGCTTCATTATGAGCAAAGAAAGTACCAATCAAAAGTGCAAATACAGGTAGTTTTGCTCCGCAGTTCATAAACGGTACGGTGAGTAATGTTGCCATACGTTCACGCCGGGATCTTAGTGTACGTGTTGCCATGATACCGGGCACGGCACAGCCTCCCGCAATACCACCGGATACAATAAAGGCCATTACGGAACTGCCGTGTAAACCGAATATACTGAAAACTCTATCCAGCATGAAGGCCATTCTTGCCATGTATCCGGAATCTTCCAAAAGGGCAATACCGAAAAACATGAACATAATCAGCGGTACAAAACCTATAACACCGCCCACGCCGTCAATAATGCCCGAAATAATGAGAGATTTGAAAAGGCCCTCAGGAAGGAGAAGGGAAGCCATTTTTCCAAGCCAATTAAAAAATCCCTCAAACAAAGCCACTGGAATCTCACTGTAATTAAAGGTAAAATGATAAAGTCCCATTATTACAGCAAACATAATAAAAGGGCCAAGAAATCGATGAGTAACAATTTTATCAATCTTATCGGAAGTATAGAGCCTATTCTGATCGTACTGCTGGCTCATGACGCCCTGTTTTACAATAGAATTAATGTACCCGTAACGTTGATCTGCAATCATGGCCTCAGGATAGGTATCTAAGGTTCCCTGTAAATGAAGAGAGACTTTTTTTACTATTTCCTCAAAATTTGCTGAAAGCGCAGGATTATGTTTGTTTCCTTTTGATAAAATCTGTTCATCATTTTCCATGTATTTTAAGGCGATCCATCGGGCAGGGTAGGTATCTATCAGAAAATCGTTGGCATTAATTTCTTCCTCCATTAAAAGAAGCGCCCTGTCTATATCGCCTCCGTAAGATATTTTTAAAGGATTCCATTTTTTCTTTTCCCTGACCATCCTGTCGGCTGCCTCCATGAGGTCCTTTTTGCCGCGGCCTGTTCGAGCAATTGTTGGAACAACCGGTACTCCCAGGAGATTGGAAAGTTTTTTTGCATCTATTTCTATTCCCCGATCTTTGGCCACATCTATCATATTCAATGCGATGCACACCGGAAGGCCCATCTCAAGAAACTGAATTGCAAGATAAAGATTTCGCTCCAGGTTTGATGCGTCTACTATATCGATAACAACTTCCGGCTTTTTATCTACCAGGAAATCTCTGGCAACAACTTCTTCCAGAGAATAAGCGGTAAGAGAATATGTTCCCGGGAGGTCTACAATATGTATATGATATCCATTATGAACATAGGCGCCTTCCTTTTTTTCAACAGTAACCCCGGGATAATTACCCACATGCTGATGAGCGCCGGTCAGTGCATTAAAAAGGGTTGTTTTGCCGGCGTTGGGATTTCCTGCCAAAGCTATTGTTGTTTCTAATTTCATTCCACCTCAACTTCTATATAGTCCGCTTCATTGTTTCGCAAGGTAAGGGTAAATCCTTTGACCCTTATCGCGACGGGATCATACAATGGCGCTCTGCCTTGAACTTTGATGGCTGCTCCCGGAACAAGGCCCATATCACGGATACGTCTTCCAAGTTCACCACTTACTTTTATTGCCGATATCGTCCCGGATTGATTATCTTGCATTCTGCGCATGCTTATTCGAGCCAATTTATAAACCTCCATGATTCATAAAGTTAGGTACCCCAAACAATATAAGGTGTCAAGTATTATTTTTGAATTATATATCTTAGTTTGACTTGACTTATTATATAAGGTAATGTAAAGGATAATCACTTTTTATCAAGGAGGCAAGGTGACTGAAAAAAATATTAAACTTTCTGAAAGCCTGGAAGATTATCTGGAAATTATTCTTGATCTTGAAAAGACAAAGAAAGTAGCCAGAACCAAGGACATTGCAGAAAAAATGATGGTTCAACGCGGCACTGTGAGTGGAGCGTTAAAAAGTCTGGAAGAGAAAGGCCTGATTAATTATGAGCCATACAGTTTTATCACTTTAACGCAAAGAGGAACAAAAATTGCCAATGAGATTGCAAGGCGACACGCTGTTCTCAAGGATTTTTTATTCAGAGTATTACAGATTGATGTTGAAAAGTCGGATGCCGTTGCCTGCCGGATGGAGCACGCAATGGATAAATCATCCATTGACATGCTTGTGCGGTTCATTGAATTTATCGACACTTGCCCCAGGACCGGACCTGACTGGGTACAAGCCTTTTTGGATTACTGCTCCACGAAAAAGCTGAACCGGAAAAAATGTAAAAAATGCCTTAATAAGCTAAAATTCATCAATAAAAAGTAAAGATGGGGGATAAAAATATGCGTATTGTTGATCTTAGATCAGACACTATTACAAAGCCTACCCCGTCGATGCGACGGGCTATGGCCGATGCGGAAGTGGGAGACGATGTATTTGATGAAGATCCAACTATCCATCGATTGGAGGAGATGGCCGCAAAAAGGTTGGGAAAGGAAGCAGCTTTATATGTAGCCAGCGGGACGATGGCCAATATCGTCAGCCTGATGTCACACTGCAATCGTGGGGATGAAATAATCCTGGGCGATCGCGCCCATACATTTTTAAACGAGCAAGGCGGCTCCGCTGTTATCGGCGGTATTCACCCCCGGACTGTCCCCAATCAACCGGACGGCAAGCTGGCGCTCAATGATATAGAACACGCCATTCGGGCGGACAACGACCACTTCCCTCGAACGCGGTTGATTATGCTGGAAAACACGCACAACAACTGCAACGGTAGTCCCCTTGACGGTGTTTACATGAAAAGCGTTGGAGAAATCGTACGCAATCATGGACTAAAAATTCACGTGGACGGCGCCAGGATTTTCAACGCAGCCGTAGCATTAGGGGTGAAAGCACACGAGCTGGTTTCCGAAGCAGATTCAGTTTCTTTTTGTTTGAGCAAGGCGTTGGCCGCACCGGTAGGTTCGGTTGTTTGCGGAACGAAAAACTTTATTGCCAAAGTCCGGCGGGTTCGTAAAGTGCTTGGCGGCGGTATGCGGCAAGCAGGCATACTGGCCGCTGCCGGCATCGTGGCCCTTACGGAAATGGTTGATCGCCTTAAAGAGGATCACGATAATGCCCGCAGACTGGCAGAAGGCCTGGCCGGTATCAATGGTCTTTCAGTCGATCCGGAATGTGCAAAGACCAATATTGTATATATCAATATTAAAAACAATGGGTTAACACCACAGATACTAACCGATCGGCTCAATACAGAAGGCGTTCGCCTGTTACCCAACGGCCCGCTCCAAATGAGGGCCGTTACCAATTACCATGTAACATCTGATGACATAGAATATGCAGTGGGAGTCTTTGGGAGAATTCTTGGTTAGTGTGTAATCCTTTAGCTGTTTGAAAACAAAGCCACTTCAAAGGTAATTAAATTATTAAGTATACCCAACCCTAGAGTTTACACAATTCATCCACCAGTTCCATGAACCAGTCAATCTTTTCCGGGGGCGCCACACCAGGCACCTCGCAACCCGAGGCCAGGATATAACCGCTATCTTTTGGAGCAGTATCAAGACAGTTTTTCATGGCCTGCTTCATCTCATCCCGGGTGCCGGAATAAAAGATACCGGTATTCACATTACCGATGAGTACCGCCTTGCCTCTTGTTGCCTCCACTGCTTTGGCCAGGTCCGTGGGTGCATCAATACTGATATTGGTCACTCCGGTATTAACCATATCTTCAAGAATAGGATCGGTATACCCACAAATATGAAGCCCCACGCCCACATTCTTTTCTTTGAAGTGATCAACGACTTTTTTGTGGTAAGGAAATACAAATTTCCGGTACATCGGGGGGGAGATGAGACTGCATGAGGCTGGCGCCTCCGAATAGCTGAGTCCCACCTTCAGAGGTGCGACAGCTTCTCCCAACCTGATAGATATCTGTGTAGTAAATTGCATCAATTCGTGTACATAGTCAGGATCTTTCAGGGCATCTTTAATGAGATCCGTGGCCTCTCTAAGACCGATTGCAATAGTCCACGGGCCTGCAATCACTGCTGATATGATAGTATCATTGATGATTTTTTTTGTCTCGGCTAATACCTCAAGGTAACCGGGTATGCGCCCGTCTTTTGTGGGATCAGGGAGTTGAAGGCTACTCAATTTTCCCTTGTCTTCAAGAGCATACTTAGTAGTAATACACATGCTGTCTTCAGGAAATCTGAGTTCATTGCCCAGGGCCTCCACGTCCATGAGGAGATCACCCTGCATGACAATGATATCGGGTCTATAACGCTCATAGGCAGCCACCTGGGCCTTTACAAAAATCCTGGGGTCCAACAAAAACTCCTTAATAGAGGCCCCTATGAGTTGAGCGTTGCATTGACCCATAATGGTGTATGCAGCAACCCTGTCAATATCCACCTCCTGGTCGGTAAAAGTTTTTTTAAAAGCCGCCGCAACACGTTGCCTTCCGGTATATGATTCCATTTATATCTCTCCTTCCTCCTCCCATATTTTCATCTGCTGTTGATAGTGTGGTGGAAATGTGGCTTGAAAATTGAAAAAGCTGGTGATGGGGTAACGTACACCTACCTTATGGGTTTTGGCCAGTCCGTCCAGCACGGTTTCGATCTTTGAAGCGGGTATGAGAAAAGTCATTTCGTAGTCCTGGGTCATGCCGAAAACCCGGTCTCCATTTCCCGGAACCAGATATCGACAGTCATCATTTTTTATAACTGTAATAATAGCGGCACAGCCCAGCCTGCCCATGGATGAAGACTGAACAGCACCTCCCTGGTTATAGAGCGCTCCATGAATTAGTCTCATTATCTGAGCAGGGTTTCCGTAAACCATCAAAAGATCCGGCTCAAAGGCTGTTCGATTGAGAGGCGCCACCAAAATGTGACTATATAGCCCGTGTTCAAACCGATCAATAAGATCTTCTTCTTTTTTTCCTATCTCTTTTGAGGGTGTAAACATACCGGCCGCAAAGTTTCCTTCATTGAAAAAGTCGATATTTTTAAAAAAACCAAAAGGAGCGGCGCCCAGAGCACATTGCATGTCCTCCTTTCCCATCGCTACTGCCCAACCCAATTTTCGAGCCATTCCAATTCCCTGGCAAATGGCCACCTTTTTCTTCATCTGTTGAAATGGCCTGCGTGTTTTTTCAGGTATCTCATCTTCTGATTTGAGCATCTTGATGGCCAACGGAAAGGTAAGTGGGCGTATGTAAGAATTCAGTGCCTTTTCTACCTCTTTTAAATCTGTCATGATAATCTCCTTTTTTTTAGCATGTTATTTGTTTTTCTTTGTATTCTTTTATTTTATCAATAAGTACCGGAATAAATTCGCGACAATCATCAACGATCCCGTAATCCACTTGTTCAAATATCGGTGATTTGGCATCATTATTTATGGCAATCATAACTTGAGCACCAACGATGCCGACCATATGTTGCAATTCACCAGACAATCCTGCACCGATATATACTTCAGGACTTACCATCTTACCACTTTGGCCAATCATCGTCTCCAGGTCTGTCCATCCTTCATCAACGGCAGGCCGTGTAGAGCCCAGAGCTGCATTTAGTTCATTAGCGAGATCAGCTATTTTGTTCCATCCATCTATGTCACCGGCACCGGCGCCGCCTGCGACAATAACAGGCGCTGTTTCAAGCTGTACACCTTCCGGCTCTTCATGAACAACTTCCAGTGTCTTTATGCGACTGGGCATCTCTTTAGGAATATCAAGCAGGACAGTTTCTCCCGACCTGTTTTCATCAAAATCAGGTATAGGAAAAACACCTTTTGCAATGGTTGCCATTTGAGGCCGTTTTTCCGGGCAGATGATGGAAATCAGTCCGCCATAAGCAGGAATTTTTTGCTGTAAAATTTTATTTTCGTCTAGTGCCAGATCAATACAGTGAGCCGTCAATCCGGTTTTCAATCCGGCTGCCACCAAGGGCGCCAGTTCCCTTCCCATGAATGTCGAACCGATAAGCATGATTTCCGGTTGTTTTTCCATGGCAAGTTTGACAATAATTTCTGTATAAAATTCGGGATGATAAAAGGATAGATCGGAAGAAATACCCATATAGACCATGTCGGCGCCAGCTGCAAACAACTGTGATGTTTGTTTTTCTATTCTATCCCCCATAAGTACTACTTCAACGGAAGTTTCCAGTTCTGCGGCAAGTTTCCGTGCATGGCCGATAAGCTGCAGCGATACTGCAAGAATCCGGCAATTTTCCTGTTCGGCAACGACCCATACCGGTCCGCATCTATTTTTCATATTTATTGATCCTCTCGTTATATTGCATAACTAGTGTCTGCACGAAAATCCTATAAATCTCCCCTTTTTGGGAAAATTGAGTTTAAGCGCTAACTTTAACAATTAATTATTAACAATTGATTATTAGTTATTTTTTCCGTGTTTTTGAGTTGTCTTCACGCTTGCACTCATGATTCTGCCAAGCTCACCATAGTTAATAATCAATAATCAATTGCTAATTGTGAATAATTAATGTCTTTTTATTTAAGTTAGTGCTTATGACGAAGAGGGGACTTATGAAGAAATCTGGCACCTTTGTGTCTTTGACTATATTGTCCCTGCATCAACAAGCTTCTGAAGCAATTGTTCGGCTCTTTCTTCTCTAGTGCCTGTGATTATTTCAATTTCCCGTTTGCTATCCCAGGTTGAAAGATTTGAAACAATTGTTGGCGACCCCTTTATTCCCACAGATTCTTCAGGTACACCTAATTCATTGATTCCCCACTCGGTTATCTCTTTTTTTCTGGCTTTGATAATACCTGAGAAGGTGAGTGTTCTCGGAGTATTCAGCTCTCTTGTCACCGTAAAGACTGCCGGAAGTTTTACCTGCATCAGGCGGTATCCATGCTCAAGATTAGCTTTTACTTTCCATGATTCTTCATTATACTCGACAATCTCTTTTACCATGGTAATCACGGGAATTTTTAAAATGGATGCAATTTCCGGCCCAACCCACTCCGTGCTGCCGTCACTGCTTGCCATTCCGCAAAGCACAACATCACATGCACCTGTTTTCTCGATGCCTTTGGCAAGGGTATATGCAGTTGCAAAGGCATCAGCCCCTCCAAAAGCCCGATCCGAAAGGAGGAATCCCTGGTCGGCGCCTAAAGCTAAACATTCCTTTACGATGTTACCTGCCTGTGGTGGTCCCATACTAATGATCGTGATATGTGCGCCAAATTTTTCTTTTATACTGAGGGCCGCTTCCATTGCATTCTTGTCAAGGTGGTTCAACACCAGCGGAACGTCAGCCCTCATGAGGGTTTTGGTGACGGGGTCTATTTTTATTTTATGGGCTTCTTTAGGGTCAGGAACAGCTTTTACGCATACGACTATTTTAAACATTATGTAAACCCGTAATTATCGTAACATTTTAGCCTTATGAAAGTAATTAGAACTATATAGCTTCAGAGGTTGTTAAATTTTTAATCGTGTAACTGTCTGAGCGTATTAGTGAGAGTTTAGAAAAAACAGGGATTGAATTGGTGTGTCTCAAAGGCTAATCGGTATTTATTGCTTACTTGTTTATTAATAAGACATGCACTATTTTTTCTTTACTCTCACTTATACGCGAGTTTTACACATTTAAAATTTAATTACCTTTGAAGCGGCCAAGTTTTCAACCAGCTAAAACATTACAAGTTTTCAATCAGTTTCCAGTTTTTCGGAGCCTTTGGATAGTACTATGAAAGTGCCCAGCGTGATATAATGACCTTCATAATATCGGAAGTGCCTGCCGATGGTCCTAAAACAAAGGAGTCACGTAAATATCGAGTGACAGGATATTCTTCCATGCAGCCGTAGCCGCCATGTATATCAGCAGCCATTTTTGCCGCTTTCTGGGCAGCTTCCGTTGTATAATATTTTGCTGCTGCAAATTCATTGCTGCACCTCAGACCGTTATCCTGCATGGCTGCAGCCCTGTATCCCAGTAATCGGCCGGCTTCCAAGTCAACTTTTATTTCCGCAAGTTTGTTTTGAATCATCTGTAGATTACTTATAGGTTTCCCATAGAGAATTCGCTCATTTGCGAATTTTATAGATGCTTCAAGACAAGCGGCTTGTAAGCCTAAAGCACAACCGACCATACCGCCTCTGCCGACATCGCCAATGGCAGCCATTGCAACACCTAATCCCCTTCCTTCCGTTCCCAGCAAATTTTCCTTGGGAACCCTGCAATTTTCAAAAGACAGTTCACCTGTATTACAGCCCCGCATACCTACTTTATGCTCTTCATGTGAAGGTTTAAAGCCTTCCATTCCTTTCTCCAAAATAAAAGCTGAAAAAGCTTTGGGATTTTCCTCATCCTTTGTTAGAATTGTAATGGTGTCGGCAATATGGGAGTTAGTAATGAAGCATTTGCGACCATTAATAATGTAATCATCACCTTCTTTCTTATAAGATGTGCGGATTCCGGTTGGATCTGAACCTCCGGTCGATTCTGTAACAGCGGTCGTAGACAGGCGCTCACCCTTTGCTAAACCGGGTAAATATTTCTTTTTCTGATCGTCACTGCCAAATTTTACAATGGGTTCGATACCCAGGGCAAAAACCTGAAGCATCATAGCTGTTGCAACTGAAATCCTGCTGATTTCTTCCACTGCAATAAGACGGGCAATATAACCCAAGCCAAGACCGCCATATTCTTCCGGAATAGTCAACGCCATCATCTCCGCCTCCGCCAGCGCCTTGATAACTTCATCGTTGACCTTTCCTGTTTCTTCCATTTCAGAAACCTTGGGGGCGACCTTTGTTTCTGCAAATTCTCGAGCTGCTTTTCTAAATAATTCTTGTTCTTCCGTAAAAGTAAAATCAATCATTTTAAGTTTTCCTCCTTTATTATTTAATGAATCCGTTTTTTCCTTTAATGTTTAAAACTCCTCTGTCCGGTATAAACCATTGTGACATCCGCCTCATTGCATGCTTCGATGGACTGATAATCATTGCCGGATCCGCCGGGCTGAATGACGGATGAAATACCTTCTTTGATTCCAACATCCACTCCGTCTCTGAAAGGGAAAAACGCGTCACTGACCATGGATGCTCCAATGAGCCCGCCCTTTTCATTTGAAACCTTCTCATCAATATCTTTCTTCTTATCAGGGTCTTTAAGTTCATTATAGGGTATACCATATGATTCAAAACAGTAACGGTCCGCAAGTTTCCTGTAGGCTTTGTCCCGTGCAATCTCTGCAACTCCTACTCTGTCCTGTTCACCGGTTCCGATTCCAACGGTCACCTGGTCTTTTACATATATCACAGAATTTGAAGTAATTCCCGATTCAACGAGCCAACCAAAGAGCATATCATCATATTCACTCTGAGTAGGCTCCCGATTGATCCTGTATTTTTCCCCTTTGTATTCACATTCAGCCAACTTAAGGCCCTCTTTTGAACGGGATGTCGGTACAAATGACCATTGTGTAATAATACCTCCATCAATCAGGCTCTTGAATTCAACACATCTTTTGCCAACAAAGGTCTGCAGCCGATCAATATTGCCTATTTTGATAACCCTGAGATTTTTCTTCTTTGAAAAAATATCCATGGCACCTTCTTCAAAATCCGGCGCTACTACCACTTCTGAATATTGTTTACTAATAGCCTCGGCGGTTGCCTTGTCAACAGCCCTGTTAACTGCAATACACCCTCCAAAAGCGGCAACTCTGTCGGCCATATTTGCTTTGATATATGCATTCTCCAATGATTCAGATCGGGCAACCCCACATGGATTGTTGTGCTTGACGATGACCACAGTTGGTTGATCCATGAAATATCTTAGAATATTCAAGGAATTATCGGCATCCGTCAGATTTGTTTTTCCGGGATGTTTTCCGGATTGCAAAAGCTCAATATCCGAGGCCAGATACTGCCCGGGCTGTATGGTCTCGGTTTCTCCAAGAATCAGATTACCGTTTATCAGCCTATACAGGGCTGCTTCTTGACCCGGATTTTCACCATATCTTAAGCCTTTATTGATATTTTCTATTCTCCATGACACTTTTTCATAAAAAAGGGTCTGCCTCTTATCCTCGTCTACAAAACTAATCTCCATTGAGGGCGGAAAATGATCATCCATTATGGTTCTATACATCTCCTTAAGATCGTCAGCCATTTTGGTCTCCTTTCATTACTACTCAAGTATTTTACTTTCCAACATACAAATTTTATATATTTACAGGCCACCAAGACACGAAGACACCAAGATAATTTATTTTTTGCGAAAATATTTTATATCATCAATATGATAATACATACTTTCTTTTAGTGCCTTTGTGCCTTCGTGGCTAAACATTCACCTGTTTTCTTTAATTATATATTATAGCAATTTTTTACATCCCCAAACGATTTAGAGCCCAAAAAGTCTCCAATCGTACTATCGTAAACAGCCGTGTGTTCAAAAGCCTTTTGTGCAAGGCGAAAGCGAAGGTCCAGTGAAGTCATGCCGTTGTTTGCTTTCATCTCCGATATAATCATTTCATAGTCAGACGGATCAACCACTGACGCAACCCTTATGTAATTCTTAGCAGAAGCCCTTATCATACAAGGTCCGCCTATATCGATATTGCCCCGTGCTTGTTCCACAGTCACATTTTCTTTTGAAATCGTTTCCTTAAAAGGATAGAGATTAACAACGACCATGTCTATTGGAACGCTGCTTGTCCTTTTTAAATCCTCTTTATGGGCGTCATTGTATGTCTCTGTAAGAAGCCCGAGATATATTTTAAAATCCAAAGTCTTTACCAGTCCACCCTGGGTCTCAGGTTGACCGGTGTAGTCAGAAACCTGTTCAAGGCACGCCGAAGCTTTATCGCCAAGGATTTCTTTTATGCGTGTGTATGTACCGCCGGTTGAAAATATTTTTAGATCAGGATTTATCTCTATCAACTTAGGCGCAAAATCATCAAGCCCTTTCTTGTCAGAAACACTCACTAGTACGTGTCTCACTTTTACAAAATCATCGATTTTTTCTACAACATTGATACTCATAGCATCTACCTCTTCCCGTCATATTCTTCTATAAATCGTTTAAAAAAAATCCTCCATGAAATCATGGCGCTCCCTTGCCATTTCCTGACCTTTTTTAGTCAGAATTCGATCCTTGATCCTGGAAAGTTTTACCTTGAATTCCCTGAAACCGGTATCGTCTTTTGAGTACGGCCTTGCTTCTTCTGCATCTATATCCGGATTGTGAAGCATGGCGCCGACTTCACCGGCAAATAAAAATGCCCTGGCCACGCCCACAGCACCTATGGAATCAAGCTTATCAGCATCGAATAATACCTTTGCTTCCGTTGTTTTTGGTGCATGATTCCCACGAAATCGATGGGACTTTACGCAGTGAACAATATTTTCCTTTTGCATATCTGACAGCGGAATATCTGCAATGATAGATCCTGTCATTTCCGCACCTTTCTCTGCGTGGCATACTGAACCATTTGAAGCGTCCTGAAAGCATCTACCAATGTCATGCAGATAGGAGGCAATCAATAGCACATTCATATCTGCTCCCTCTGCTGCTCCGATATGTTCACACAATTTATATACCCGAAGTGTATGCTCCCAATTGTGACTCTTGCGTGCCCCTTTAAATAGTTTTTTTGCACGCTCTTTAATGAACTGGTGAGAGGAAGCGAACAGGTTATTCGAATTGTCATTTACCATTTGTGTTATGCTGATCGCTTCCCTGTAACATTCTGCAATTCGACTTTTATAATTGCTACTTTTTTCAAATCTGCTTCTGAATAGGGGAAGGATTCACCTGAATATTGCTCCATTATTATATCCAATGCTTTCCGCTTTGATTCAAAATCCTCTATAAAAGAGGCCGTCCCAAAACCGATGACACTTTTATATTCGATTCCCCAATTACATGGTTTATCTCCTTTTTTTATTTCAAGGTCAATATCGAATTCACAGCAAACCCGATTATTTTTCTTGAGAATATCCAGTTTTTTCCCTTTTTTTGCCGAATGAAAATACAGTGTATTATCCTTAAACCCAAAGTTTAACGGAACTATATATGGTTCATGTTCATCCGCCATTGCAAGCCTGCATATTAAAGATTTTTGAATGATCGATTCTATATCTTTCCTGTTTGTGATTTCCTGGTCTTTTCTTCTCACGATAACCTCCCTATCCTTTGAAAATTTTAGAGTTTTAACATATTGATTAAATTATTACGAAAGCACGAAAAAGTGAAAGCACGAAATGAAGCTCTTCGTCACAAGCGGATTGGGTATTAAAGATTACAATAAAAGTAACATTTTAGCCTTCTGAAAACAATTAAGACTAGCAATCTTTAAAGGTTGTTTAACTTTTAATCGTGTAACTGTCTGAGCGCATAAGTGAGAGTTTTACACGGTTTAAAATTTAATTGCCTTTGAAGTGGCTTTTTTAAAACAGCTAAAATATTGCCAATAAAATACTTAGTTACTTACTACAAATCTACTACTTTTCCCAATCCTTTAGCTTCTGCCTCAACGAGTACGGCTGCAGCTGCGGCCGCATCCTGCACCGCAACACCCACTGACTTGAAAAATGTAATCTCATCATCTGATTGACGACCCGGCTTGAGGCCGTTAACAATTTCACCCAACTCGGCATCAATTTCGGCTTTGGGGATAATGATGTCTCCTGCTTCCGCCAAGCAGGCATCACGAGAATCTACCACTATCCTGGCACGTTGCACTGTTACCGTATCAATCTCCTGCATCTCTGGGGTGTATGAACCGACACCGGTAACATGGGTGCCCTCTTTCAAATCATTTCCGTCAAATAGAGGTGAAGCAGAAGTAGTTGCGGCAATAACAATATCAGCATCTTGAACAGCCTCATGTGGAGTTGAGACAATAGTAACATTGGGAGCGTCCGGCCAGGCGGAAATCTCATGAGCAATCTTTTGAGCAGACGCTTGGGTGCGACTTATGACGTTTACTTGTTTTATGGAACGCACGGATACAGCAGCTTGTAACTGAGCCCGAGCTTGCACGCCGGCGCCAAAAAGAGCAACCGTCTTTGCATCTCCGCGAGCGAGCAGCTCAGCGGCCAAACCCCCACCAGCCCCGGTTCGGAGAGCAGTTAGGCTATTGCCATCCATAAGCGCTTTAGGCAAGCCGGTTTTCGGGTCCAGAATCAGAACAACAGCCGAAACTACAGGTAATCCTAAACTTGGATTATCATTATAAATAGAAACAACCTTAATGCCCAAATCATGACTCATGCGCAGATAAGCAGGCATAAACAAGGAGGTTCCCCTGTCTGTGGATAAATGTGTTCGCAAAGGAACATCCGTCTGCCCTGCAGAGAGTTGCCCAAAGGCATGTTTCATTGCATCAATCGCTTTTAAAATAGGCAGAGCAGCCCTTACATCATTTGCAGAAAGAATTCTTATTTGCATATTTTTAATCTAATTACTGAGTATTTCTTCAAAATTTGCATCACCCCGGATTCCGATTCGTGTAAGGGAGAAATCGTATTTTACCGGATCTTCAGGCACGAGTTTCTTAAACCCGTCCGTTATCTCAAATGCAGTTCGCATATTGGCCTGTTTTCGAGATGTTAACCCTGTCAAAATCCCTATCTTATGCATATGTGTATCAAGTGGAATAATAAGTTTTGACAAAGGAATGTTTTCCCATCCGCCTGGATCCACGTCATCCTTTCGAATCATCCACCGCAGAAACAGATTGAGCCGCTTGCATGCACTTCCCAGCCTGGGCAAAGGAAGCAGGTGCCCCGGATTGTTATTTTCATTATCCGTCATCTTATCGACAAACAAAGAAAGTGACGGCAAAATAGTCTCGTCATTATTGTTCATTTTTGAAATAAAACAACCATAAAGGGAACCGTATTGTTTAATCACCTCTTTGGCGTTCACAAGCATTTTAGAGACTTTATCTCCGGTTGCAAACCGATGGACAAAGCCTGAGAAACTTTTTTTTAGAGATTGATATGTTGCCTTTTTTAAAAAGGAAGCAGGCGATGGTCCCATGATGTTCAGTATATAGGATACACTTTTCAAAATCTGTGCTACTCTGCCATAAGCAAGGGAAGAAGCAATCAGGCCGGCGATTTCACGATCATGAAGGTCATCGTATGCATAAAGAAATTCAAGCGGGTCTGGATGTACGTATTCACGCCGGTGATAAACATTGTAAAGTTTATCCAATTTCTTTTTTGTAATTTTAATATGCATTTTTTACAATGAGAATAGGGAGAATAGATATGTGTGTCAAGAGAAAAGGAGAAACAACAATAGATGGATAAAAGGTTTTCCCTTTAACAATGAGGGATATTTTTAAAAGGTCTTTTAGAATAAAAAAAGGGTGGTCCATATAGAACCACCCTGTAAAAGAGGAAGGAGGGGTATGAGAATGAAGAGTTTATGGCTTCCCTGAATGTGCCGTTATTTATTTCCTGCACACACCTCTTTTTTTATTTTTCGATAGATGGGCGGAAAAAAAAGATGCACGAACACCTGAGAAACCTTTAAACGCCACCTCAAACTTTCTCTTTTAATTATAACCTTTGGAGGCTTTTTGCCGTCGCATGGTTTTTATGTTATTGTTGAAGCTGGGTGACATTTTTTAATGCTTTTATTAATGTTTAATACAATTATTGTGCCAAAATAAGTTATTTTCTATATATTATGAATATTCAATATGTTATCTTAAAGCCATATCAATATAATTTAAAGCAAATTGACAATTTTCGTCACTTTTTTGTGACAAAAATTGTCAATTTTATAAAAGGTAATGCCTGTTTCTGAAAGGCGATATCACAATTAAACCCATATGAGGTTCATAAAACTAAAATATTACCTTTTCTTTAATCTTACCTGTATAGAATTTGCATGTGCATCCAACTTTTCAATTTCAGCCAGGCGGATGATATCCTTTGCTTCTCTTTTAAATGCTTTTTTTGAATAATGGATAAGGCTGGTCTTTTTGATGAAATGCTCCACTGAAAGAGCAGAAGCAAACCTTGCCGTGCCAGCAGTCGGAAGTACGTGGTTCGGTCCGGCAATATAATCCCCAACAGCTTCCGGCGTATAGTTGCCGATAAATACGGCGCCTGCATTACGAATTTGTCCGATATATTCAAAAGGATCTTCTATTTGAAGTTCAATATGTTCCGGGGCTATTCTGTTTACGAGTTCCATGGCAATAGTAAGATCAGGAACCACAATTATCGCGCCAAACTTTGCAAGTGACTTTTTTGCGATTTCTTTTCGAACAAGAATCTTAAGCTGCTCCTCGACCGCGTCTTCAACAGCCCTGGCCATTTCTTTTGAATTTGTAACAAAAATAGCTGAAGACAGGATATCATGTTCAGCTTGAGAAAGTAGGTCTGCTGCAACAAATTCAGGAATTGCAGCCTCGTCGGCAACAACCATGATCTCACTCGGACCTGCTATCATATCTATTCCGACAACTCCTGATACAATCTTTTTGGCAAGCGTAACATAAATATTTCCGGGTCCCACGATAACATCAGCCTTTGGAACAGTTTCGGTGCCATACGCCAAAGCGGCAATTGCCCAGGCACTTCCAACCTTGAATACACCATCTACACCAACCTTTTTAGACGCAACCAGAAGATGAGGATCTATTGTTCCATCCTTTCTGGGAGGAGTCACCATTGCTATATGCTTTACACCGGCTATTTTGGCAGGGATAACACCCATTAAAACTGAAGAAACCAGTGGGGTTTTACCACCTTTTCCTCCCGGTGTATATACACCCACTGTATCAACCGGATTTACAAGCTGGCCCAAAAGCACCCCGGGTCTATCGGTGTTTATCCATGACTTGCTCAACTGTTGCTCATGAAATGCCTCGATTTGAGAGACCGCCCGATTTAAAGAACGCACAAAAGTCCTGTCTACGGTTTTTACGGCAGTTTCTATCTCATTTTTTGTCACTTTAAGTGATCTTGCCTTTAGCCCCGGAGAATCAAAACGGTTTGCGTATTTAACAAGTGCCTTATCCCCATGTTTTCTTATATCTTCAATAATTCGCGTAATCTCATAAACATCTTTCCTGGTAAACTGCAGTCTTCGATTTGCTATAACTGTAATCTTTGCTTCAGCCGATTTTGAGGGATAACTATAAATCTTCATGATTGTATCTTTCATTTCAGGACGTCCTCCTTGTAAAAATTACGACCTGATTTTCCTCTTGATTTTTCTAAATTGTCGATCATTTTTCTTATTCGATCTTTGCCATAGGTCTTTTCCCATGCAGAAACAATGATATCAACAGGTACATCCGTATATGTGCCGTGGTCTTCTACATATTCCATGAACTTTTTGTTGTCCAGATTATAGGCCTGGAAAATGGAGTCTTCCCTCCCATTGAATTCAAGAGGGCCAACCTTATGTTTTTTGCAAAGTTCTATATTAAAAGCAGGGGTTGCCTTGACCCATTTTCCTTCTAAATAAAATTCAACAAATCCATGATACACAAATATGTCAGTGCCGATGTACTCAATGAGCTGTCTGGTAACCAGGTGGTTGCGAACATTTGCAAAACCGATTCTCGATGGGATATTACAAGCCCTTCCAAGGGCACACAGAAGGGATGCTTTGCTCACACAATATCCACGGCCGCTTTTAAGCACATTACTGGCACGGTAATGTTCCGGGAGATAGAAAGGAGAATACGGATCATACCTGATACCATCCCTAACTGCATAATAAAGTTTTACAGCCATTGAGATTGCATCTCCATCGGAATCGCGAACAGTATCATTTGCATATTTGATAATTGTTTCATTATCACTATCAATGATTGCTGTTGGTGAAAGACATTCTATATTTATCTCATCCATTAATTTTGTCCTTTAGGCATTTTAAAAACTTTTATCCCATTATCTGTAAAAGAAAAGCGCATGGCAAGAAAGATTTTAAATTATTTTCCCATTGACATGTTTTGTCTATTTGTGCAAATGATAATATGAGATATTGGTCTCAATATAAGAGAGACAATAAGCAAGCAATTAACGCATATACAGATATTTATCACGAAAGCACGAAAATAGGAAAACACGAAGAAGATAATTTTTTTCGTGCTTTCAATCTTTCGTGTTTTCGTGATTATTTTTTAATTTTATACTATTATAGTGCCTTATCAGCAAGCTTTGTTGATAGCAATCTGATAGGCTAAAAAAAACCGGAGGAATAATTATGAAAAATAACAGAATCTATAACTTCAATGCAGGGCCTGCTGCACTCCCTCTTATAGTTCTTGAAGAGATCAAAGATTCCTTTTTGAACTTTAACGGAACCGGCATGTCGATTACAGAAATAAGCCACAGGTCCAAACCATTTGACGATATAATAAATGACGCCGTTACAAGGATAAAGCGTCTTTTAAAACTTAATGATAAATTTCACGTACTTTTTCTCCAGGGCGGAGCCAGCATGCAATTTTGTATGATCCCAATGAATCTCCTTCATAATGACAAGTCGGCAGACTATGTAAATACCGGTACCTGGTCCACAAAGGCTATAAATGAAGCAAAATTACAAGGCAAACAGATAAAGGTTGTTGCTTCTTCTGAGGATAAAAATTTTTCCTATATTCCAAAGAATACAGAGTTCAGCAAAGATGCCGTTTATATCCACATCACATCAAACAACACGATAAAAGGAACACAGTGGTCAAGCTTTCCTGAAATAAACGGCATACCACTTATTGCAGACATGTCATCTGATATAATGTGTAAATTTTTTGATGTAGAGCCCTTTGGACTTATTTATGCCGGAGCCCAAAAGAATATCGGTCCTGCAGGGGTCTGCATGGTTATCATCCGAGAAGATATGCTTAATTTAGTGCCGGACAACATACCGACAATGCTTAAATACAGCACCTTTGTTTCTAAAAATTCATTATTTAATACGCCGCCTTGTTTTACAATTTATACGATTCAGCTTGTGATGAAGTGGATTGAAGAAACAATCGGCGGCCTCCATAAAATGGAAGAGATAAACATGAAAAAAGCACGGCTTCTATATAAAACCATAGACGATAGCGGCTTTTATAAAGGCACGGCTGAACCCGAAAGCAGATCTATGATGAATGTAACCTTTCGACTACCGGACGAAGAACTGGAAACACGCTTTGTTCAAGAAGCCTTGGAAAACGGCCTTGGCGGTCTAAAGGGACATAGTTCCGTGGGGGGTTGCAGGGCATCGATTTACAATGCTACAACCCTGGAAGCAGTTGAGACCTTAACCGATTTTATGAGAACTTTTGAAAGGCAAAATGGATGACAATGATAGTTTCGTAAAAAGAAGGTAACAATTCAGCCACTAAGACACAAAGAAAAGAATGTATCGCAAGAAAAAAGTAGAACAATAATACTCTAATTGAGCGGAAATAATGCTCAATTAGGCGTTACTTGTTAATAGTTATTCGTTATTAGAGTTTGATGATTGTCTCATTTTATAAATCTATGATTGGTGAAATATAAACCATTAACCAAGCCGACTTCGCCATAGTGACCGCAGGCTACGACGGCTGAATAACAAATAACGAATAACTCCCAATTGGTTTTTACTCAATTGGGGTAATACTCAATAAGCTTGGTGTCTTGGTGCCTTTATGGCAAGATACCTGAGCAATCACAAAAGAACTTTATACGAAATTATTCACACATCTCAAACAATGCAGCAGCACCCATTCCGCCACCGATGCACATGGATTCGACTCCGTATTTTACACCGCGTTCCTTCATATTAGCAAGAAGGGTTGCGCATAATTTGGTACCTGTGCATCCTAAAGGATGTCCCAAGGCAATTGCACCACCATGAATATTGACCTTTTCCATATCTATGCCGAGTTCATTTACGCAATACAGGGCCTGTGAAGCAAAAGCTTCGTTTATTTCAAAGAGATCGACATCCTTTATATCCATTCCTGCAAGTTTCATAAGCTTCGGGATAGCATATTTTGGTCCGACACCCATCTCATCGGGCTCACATCCGCTTGTAGTGTAGCATTTTATCTTTGCAATCGGTTTTATGCCAAGCTCTTTTACTTTTTCTTCGCTCATAATTATTGTGGCAGCGGCGCCATCTGTCGTCTGGGAGGAATTTCCGGCCGTAACCGATCCTCCGATCGCAAAAACCGGATTCAGATTTGCCAACCCTTCCAAGGTAGTCGACTCTCTGATACCATCATCAAAATCCTGTAAAAATGTTTCTTTCCTGTAAGTACCATCTTCAATTTGAACAAACCTTGTAGCAGGCGTAGGCACTATTTCGGTGAACATATTTTTTGCTTTAGCTTCGGAGGCTTTCATTTGAGAATGATAGGCGAACTCATCCTGGGCTTCTCTTGTTATATTATATCTGTTTGCGACATTCTCCGCAGTGATTCCCATGTATGCATATGCATCTACGCCCTCTTTTGTGTATCCAGGATGAGGCCTTGGAAAGTTTCCTCCCATGGGGACATAGGTCATAGATTCTATTCCAGCGCCGATAGTAACATCTGCCCAACCGGACATAACCTTTAAGGAAGAAAGGGCGATAGCCTCCAACCCGGATGAACAGTATCTGTTTACTGTAGCGCCGGTAACTTCAATGGGAAACCCCGCCATTAGCACAGCGATTCTTCCGATATTCATTCCCTGTTCCGCTTCAGGAAATGAACAACCCACCATAACGTCATCGATATTTTTTGCTTCAAGATTTTCAGTTTTTTCAACGGCTGCGTTCAGTATGAAAGAGAGCAGGTCTTCAGGCCTTGTGTCTTTAAAAGCTCCCTTCATTCTTTTACAGCCAGGGGTTCTTATTGATGTTACAATATATGCATCTTTCATTTTTTTTTATCCTCCCTAGGATGTTATTCGTTATTTGTTATTGGTTAATGGTCTCGTAATAAGTCAAAAAAGAGATCTTTTTACGAAAGTGTTTTGTATTTGGTGTTTAGTATTTGGTTAGGGGTAGCTATTGACAAATAACTAATAACTGATAACCAATAACTAATTTCTTAGCGGCTTACCGGTCTTTAGCATATGGTCAATTCGGGCAAGAGTCTTTTCTTCTTTTAATAAATCGATAAAAGCCTTTCGCTCAAGTTTAAGAATGAGTTCTTCATCTACATCACTGTTGGTCCTTACGTCTCCTCCACTAATCACGAAGGCAGTTGTTTTTGCCACCAACGCATCATGATCGCTTATAAACTTTGCTTCTCTCATGTTGTAGACTTCAGCCTCAACCATACCCTGAGCAGCCTGGCCAAAAACTTTTATCTTTCTTTTAACAGGCGGGGCATAGCCCTCATCGAACATTTTTAAAACTTCCTTCTTTGCTTCACCTATAAGATAGTCCCTGTTAAATACAATTCTGTCTTTTGGTCCTAAAAAACCGTTTGTCCTTGCGTCAGCTGCAGATGTAGAAACTTTGGCCATTACAATATTCATAAGAACGGGTAAAAAGAATTTTGCGAAGTCAACACCTGTCACGATTTCAGGGATCGAACTTATGAACTTTTTCCACAGGTTCAGGCATCCGCCTCCAGCCGGAATCAGTCCTACCCCGGATTCCACTTGCCCCATGTAAAGCTCGGAATGGGCTACAATCCTGTCTGCTGCAAGGCAGACTTCACTCCCGCCGCCAAGCGTCATACCGTATGGCGCCGCAACAACTGGAAAAGATGCATATCTTGCTTTTTGGAGAACATTCTGTAACTGTTCAAGCATCTTCTCTATATCCGAATATTTTCCTTCTTTTACCGCATTGCCTACATCAACGAGATTGGCACCTGCGCAAAATGCTCCCGGCATACCACCGGCCTGATTTCCTATGACAAGACCGGTGCCGTTGGCATCAACATAATCCAGTGATTCGCTTGCGAACTCTATCATTTCCTGGTTTAAGGTATTCATCTTGGTATGGAACTCAAGGCAAAACACCCCGTCACCTAAATCAATTAGAGACGCAGAGTTGCATTTTTTAATAAGCATATCTTTTGCTTTGAGTAAAGCTAATGAAATTATGTTTTCACTGACAATTACTTCTTTATAATTCTCAGAAGCAAAGTCATAAAAGAAAACCTGGCCGTTTTCGGTTTTATAAAAAGAAGTATTACCGGCTTTAAGCATCTTCTTTACCTTTTGAGGCGCTTTCAGCCCCTCTGCTTCCATCCTTTGAATCGACTCTTGAAGGCCTATGGCGTCCCAGGTCTCAAAGGGTCCCATTTGAAAATTAAAGCCCCATTTCATTGCATTATCTATTTCCACTACAGTATCTGAAATCTCAGGGATCCTATTGGCAGAATATATCCATCCATTTGACACAACATTCCGTGCAAATTCAGATCCTTTGTCATCTCCGTAAATAACTGTCTTCATCTTATCCGGCAGGGTTTTTGCTTTTTTTGCTTCCTTGAGACATGGAAAGTCAGGCTGATCAACTTCCGAGTATTCAAGTGTTTCAGGATTTATGACTTTCCTTATCTTCTTCCATTCAGGCGTTAGATCGGTTTTATAAAAACCGCTTTTTGTTTTTTTCCCAAGAAGCTTTTTTTCAATCATCTTATCCACAAATTCAGGAAGTACAAAGCTTTCTCTTTCTTCATCATCTTCAACCAGCTCGTATGTATTTTTAGCTACATGACTCAGCGTGTCGAGACCTACAAGATCGGAAGTTTTAAACATTGCGGTTTTTGGTCTTCCCATTACAGTGCCGAAAAGGGCATCAACCTCCGGAATCGACAACCCGGTTTCAAGCATAATCTGCATCGCTTTTATAATTCCCTGGACACCGATTCTGTTTCCTACAAAATTAGGTGTGTCTTTAGCCCATACAATACCTTTCCCCAGAATTCGCTCGCCAAAATCAGCCATGAATTCGAGAATATCAGGCAGGGTTTCTTCTCCTGGAATGATCTCCAACAGTTTCATGTATCTCACCGGATTAAAAAAGTGTGTCCCCAGAAAATGTTGTTTGAATTCTTTGCTCAATCCTTTTGACATCTTATTTAAGGGAATACCCGAAGTGTTTGAGGAAACAATTGTAACCTTTTTTCTTACTTTCTCTATCCTTTGTAAAAGATCCTGCTTTATTTTTAAGTTTTCTACCACAACCTCAATAATCCAGTCGCATTCTGCGAGTTTGTCAAAATCGTCTTCAAAATTACCGATTGTGATACGTTCGACGTCTTTATATTCCATAAAGAGGGAAGGTTTTGCCAAAAGCGCACCATCCAGACCAGCTTTTACAATTCTGTTTCTTGCCACAGGATCATTTTTCTCTTCATCTTTTAAATCAAATGGAACGATGTCGAGAAGCAGTGTCTTGACTCCTGCTCCTGCAAGTAGTGCAGCGATTCCACCACCCATTATTCCGGAACCGAGAACCGCCACCTGCTTAATCTTTTTATTCATAACAACCTCCTATATATAGTTTTAAATTTCTTAGCTCAAGTTTCAGTATCAATTTAGCCTGTTGAATCCTGCATTATGAATGAACATTCATTCATTTTACAAAGAAGTATTTTCCCTGTCAAGTGTTTTAGCAAAAATTATTTTCACTTTATGCCGATGGGATAATAAAAGGAATTCATCACAAAAGCATGAAAATATGCAAACGCTAAAAATATGAGACCTTTGCAAAACGCCCCTTTTTGTCCAATTTCTGTATTAGGCTCAAATTTTAATCCTCGAAATACTCAATGTATGCCTGTGGTTAAAATTTTCGCCTGCCTTGAACTTGAACAAAATTGAGCACTTTTCAAAGGTCTCAATATAAACTAATTTCATGCTTTCAACATTTCGAGTTTTCGTGATTTTTATAGGAAAGGAATAGGCTTCCCCGTTCTAAAGGCCAAAGCCTGGCATGCGGCAATTAACTTCCCATTTTGATCTTTAACCTTTATATCATAGGTGGCTGTTTTCTTTGTTAAGCTGACCTCTTTTGCTTCGGCCAGCAAACGCACATTCGCATCAGGGCTTGACACATAAGTTATGCTTACGTTTAAGGCAACAGCCACGGTGCCGTGTGTCTGACAGGACGTTTCAAAGGCCTCATCGATCAAAGCAAAAATTGCCCCGCCATGAGCACGGTCGTAAATGTTATTCATGGCTTTAGAATCATAATCCATCTCTACGAGAGAATATCCCAGGTCCAAATCAACAAGTTTCATGTTCATCGCCTGCGCAAAAGGCTCTCTTTTCACGGCCCTATAAATAGCCTCTTTGACAGCTTGATCCATTATTTATCTCCAATCAATTTTTATAACAATTTAGCCTTATGAAATTAATTAGAATTATATAGCTTTAAAATTTAAAAACCTTTGAAGCGGCCTGTTTTTCAAACAGCTACAATGTTATCATTTTTTTTCTATCTTCGGGAACAAGGCAACTTCAAGCTCTTTAAAATTATTTATATGAAAATTCGCCTTTAAGGACTTGTTCTTATATGCAACAAAAGGTACTCCTGCTGCATTTGCCGCTATTTCATCCAGTTCCGAATCCCCCACAAATATTGCCTGTCGAGGCTCTATCTTAAAATGTTCCAAAATTTTAACAAGGGAATCAGGATAGGGTTTGGGACGGGCTACATCAAAAGTACTGACAACTATATCAAAATACTCTGTAAGATTATATTCGGATAGAAGGCGGCTTATGGTGTCAGACCGATTAGTTGCAATTGCAGATTTATATTTGGGTCTCAGTTTTTTAAGCAAAGGCTTTAAATACGGTTCCATTTCCATATATTTTAAAAATGGAAGATAGGTCATTGTTTTTCTATAAGCATTTGCTTTTTCGAGCGTTTCTTTATCTTTAAACAGAAAGGAAAGAGACTTGTCAACGGTATGCATTTGGATATAAGCAAATTGCTCCGGAGTAATGCCGGGCTTATTAAAATGCTCCAGAATCTGATTGTAATAAGCAATATTTGCCTTTATCGTATCAAAAAGGACACCGTCACAATCAAAAGTCACTACTTTGATATCATTCATAAAAACTATTTTTTAATATTTTAACTGTTTGAAAACAAAGAAGCTTCAAAGGCAATTAATACCTATTTTTTCTTTTCCTCTTTTATAGCGAAGATATTTCCGTGCACAAATATTTTAATTTCAGGATGTAATTGGTTGTCTGTTTTTAAATGGATAGTGTCATAATATTGACCTTTATCTTTTATTATGTTTTCAACGGTCAATATGTATTTACTCCCTTCTGGTTCTTTTATCTCCTCAAGCTTGTAATTAATGCTCACTCCTTTTTTTGCTTTCATATTAACTATTTTAAAAGGATATTTTTCTTCCTGGGTAATAGTCACTGTTTCTTTTATCAGCTTACCAGCAGGGCCATTTAGTTTTACTACCTTGGGAGTAATGGTGACAAATTTTTCAACATTGCCGGAAATTCTTAAGCTAAATCTTTGATTCTTTTGGTCACTTGTATGTACAACAATATTTTTTGATAATTTTCTTCCACCGTAACCGGTTGTATTAACTTTGATTGTGATTTTTCCCTCTCCGCCGGGAGGGATTTGCCTCGGATAGGAGACAGCAGTACACCCTCAGCCTGTTTTTATCTTTTCAATTTTAAGTAGTGCTGTTCCATTGTTTTGAATGATAAAATCATGCATTACTTGAGTGCCGTCTACAACCTGATCAAATTCGTAACTGTGCTCCGGGAAAAAAGCAGATGGAAATTTTTTAATTTCACTTTCTGTTCCGAAAGAAACAAATGTGGAAAACAGAACGAAAAATATTACGACAAACATCAAAACCATCTTAATTCTCATTTTTAAAACTCCTTTTCGGTATAATAATTTGGTAATGTTCAAAATTTATGGTTTTTTAATAAGCGTTTAAGTTATTTTTGCGTGAGCGCTTATAGCTCCACCCTTTCTATCTGTGCCGCACTTGTATCAACAAAGCAGAATTCTGGCAAGTCTTCTTTTCCCATAATCTCACCTGGATTTAAAAGGATGGTTTTATTTTCACATCAAAGAGAACGGATCCACATCAATAACGACTTTAACATCTTTTTTGTTAAATATGGAAGAGTTTTTTTGTAACAGTTGATATACGAATTGATGGAGCGGAGTTATGCTCGAACTTCTTAAAAGTAATTGCCACCTATGCTGCTTTGCAATTTTTGACAGGGGGGATATAACCGGCCCTAATATATCCACAGATTTTACAAAAGTTCTGTTGCTATTTTTTAGGTCATCACACAAATCACCCATGCTTTGAGCATATTGTGCGGTCTTTTTCTCGTTCCTTCCTGATATTTTAAGTTGGATCATCCTTGAAAACGGCGGATAATTCAATGCCTTGCGAAAACCAATTTCAATATCGTAAAATGCTTTAAAATCCTGCTCTTTAGCAGATAATATACTGAAATGCTCTTTGGTATATGTCTGTAATATCACTCTGCCGGGCATAATTCCCCGGCCTGCTCTTCCTGCCACCTGGGCAAGGAGCTGAAAGGTCCTTTCACCGGCTCGAAAATCAGGGAAGCTTAATGAAAGATCGGCGCAAATTATTCCTACAAGAGTAATATTAGGAAAATCATGCCCTTTTGTCACCATCTGGGTCCCTATAAGTATATCTATCTCATGGTTTCTCAAGGCTTTTAATATTTTTAAAATCGAACCTTTTCGTGTGGTTGTATCACGATCCATCCTGGCAACCCTTGCGTCAGGAAAAAGAGTTTTTATGGCACTTTCCACTTTTTCGGTGCCAAGTCCTAAAAGTTTAATTTTGGATGATCCACATTCAATACAATTTGAAACGGATGCCCGTGTAAAACCGCAATAGTGGCATTTGTAAGCATTGTACTTCTTATGTAATGTCATAGATATATTACAATTTTTGCATTTTATGGCTTCACCGCACGCCGCACAGATGGGAAGACCGGCAAAACCCCGGCGGTTTAAAAAAAGAAGAGTCTGTTCACCACGGTCAAATGTCTCTTTCATTGCTTTATAAAGCTCAGATGAAATATAACGCTTGATTCCCCTTAAATCCCTGTTTTTACAAAGATCTACGATAGTAATATCAGGCAGGAGACGTTCTTTAACACGTTTTTTTAAATTTACTTCTATGAATTTTTTTGTTTTAACATTATAATATGACTGGATGGAAGGGGTGGCGGAACCCAGCAAAGCAACTCTATTGTTAAGCTTAGCTCTCATTACTGCAAGGTCCCTTGCGTTATAACGGAGCCCACTCTCCTGTTTGTATGAAGTATCATGTTCTTCATCAACGATAATAATACCTATATTGGAAAAAGGTGCAAAGATAGCTGATCTCGCTCCGATGGCAATGGATACTTCCTTGCGCAGGATACGTATCCATTGATCATACCGTTCTCCTGAAGACAGTCCGCTATGAAGAACAGCAACACGTTCTCCAAATCTAGCCCGAAACCATCTTTCCATCTGTGATATAAGCGCAATCTCCGGAACCAAAACCAAAACAGAATGCCCTTTCTTTATGGCTTCTGCCGCTATCTGTAAATAGACTTCTGTCTTTCCGCTTCCTGTAACTCCTGCCAAAAGGTAGGTGGCAAATTCTTTATCCAGAGCGTTTATAACCTTTGAAATTACATTTTTTTGCTCTTTTGTAAGGACAGGAACATTATCCGTTTCGATTGGTTCTCCAAACGGATCACGATAAACTCTTTTTTTGTAAATTGAAATGAGACCTTCTTTCTCTAAAGATTTAATTAAGCGTGGTGCTGTCGGAACAAATCCTTTTAACTGTCTTACAGAAATTTCACTTTTTGATTTTACAACATCAATTATCTTTTTCCTTGGCAAGGTGAGATTATTAGTAGATATATCCGAATTGATTAATGAAACATATTGTTCCATTCTTGGCTTTGTCATTCCGCCCTTTAGCTCTCTTTTTTCTACTATCCATCCTTTACGCATCATTTCATAAATCAATGACTTGGGGATATCTTTATTAATGTCTTTAGAAAAATCTTTCAGGCGGTATGACCCAAGTTTTAATCGATCCAGCAATTTATTCTCGATTGATGTAGCAGATTGTGCCGCACATACCTTTTTGCCCTTTTCAGTAATAGCTATAAAAGGAATATCATAAAAATTGAGGCCACCGGGTAATGCACATTTTATGACATCACCAATGGGATGGATATAGTATTCGGATATCCACCGGAAAAACGGTATCATGGAGGATGGAAACAGCGGTTTTTCATCAAGAACGTCGAGGACAGACTTTATCTCTCCCTGATCGATACTTTCGCAATAGCCTATAATATAACCTGTTACCCTGCGTTTGCGAAAAGGAACCAATACTCTTTTCCCCACAGATATAAAATCGGCAAGTTCTTTTGGAACCACATAAGTAAAAGTACCATATATTGGAAGGGCTATTGCTACTTCTATGTATTTAGAGGGTATTGTCATTTCTTTAAAGTAAATACTGAACCCAAAAATCCTTCGCTGATTGAGCAAAATCAAAGGTTTTAACTACATTAAGAGTTGAACTTAGAACTTAGAACCGTGAATAGTAACAATGGAACCGGCGAGAAAACAATCGTTTTTCCCTTGACACGCAAATTTCCTTTATTTACAATAAAATATGTGAATTGCTTACTAAATTTTTATTCAGCAGCTATTCAAACAGAAACTAACTGATCTTTTTAGAGGATTACTAAGTACACGTATTCTTAAATACGGTATCGTATTATAATTGGATAGTTTATAATCACCGCAGAGACGCAGAGGTCGCAGAGAATTTGTTTCTTTTTTTGCTTTCCGCTGAGAGGGCGGAAAGCAAAAACATGCATCCCTGTGGGACAAAGAAATAATATTTAACTCTGCGGCCTTTGCGTCTCAAGCGAAGCGGGCGGTGAAACAATATAAAAAAATACGTCATCGAACTTACGAATTAGAATACTAAGGAGGTACACATGCAAAAAATTATAAAACAATCTATTATTCTCTTTTTGACTTTAACCTTGATTTTTATTCCTTTTGCCTCCACAGCGCTGGCTCAAGAAAAAGCTCAAGATGTTGATATGCCCGGAAAAATGGTGGTTGATGCTTTAGTTACAAGACCCCTTGGAATAATTGCAACAGTTTTTGGAACAGCTTTGTTCGTTGTGTCTCTCCCTTTTTCAGCTTTGGGCGGGAATACAAGGGAAGCATATAATAATTTAATGGTTAAACCTGCAAAATACACTTTTAAAAGGCCACTAGGAGAGTTCTAGCCTTTTTGCAATACATGGAGTATTTTTGAAGGCTATAGATCAAAAGGTGTGAGGCTTTCAAGACCATTGTCGGTTACAAGAATCGTTTGTTCGAATTGAGCGGAAAGTGAACCGTCCCTGGTAACTGCCGTCCATTTATCTTCCAGAACTTTAAGGTGCCTTTCTCCCAGATTGATCATAGGTTCAATAGTAAAAACCATGCCTGGAACAAGATCGATTCCTTCTCCTCTTTTTCCAAAATGGGGTATCTGGGGGGGTTCATGAAATTCAAACCCCACTCCATGTCCTACAAATTCCCTGACAACTGAGCATTTTTCCCCTTCTGCATATTTTTGAACTGCCCATCCAATATCGCCTATAGTATTTCCGGGTCGCACCATGGACATGCCTCTTTTAAGACTCTCACGGGCTACCTTTTCAATTTTTTTAGCCTCCGAACCAGGTGCTCCGACAAAAAAGGTTTTGCTGGCATCCGCATAAAATCCGTTCAAAATCGGTGTTACATCTACATTGACAATATCGCCATCGTTTAAGACGCGATTTCCCGGTATGCCGTGGCAGATAACTTCATTTATGGAGACACATACGCTTTTTGGGAATCCTTTATAATTTAATGGGGCAGGGATGGCATTGTTTTTAATGGTGAATGCGTGAACCATTGTATTAATATAATCAGTTGTAATTCCGGGCCGAATCTCACCCTCAACCATGTTAAGTGTATCTATCACCAAACGGCCGGCTTTTTTTATACCTTCAATATCTTTCTTTTTTTTAAATCGAATGTTGTATTTTTGAGCGTACAATTTTTCTAAATTTACAGGTTTTAGGCCATCTATACCGAGACAACATTTTTTGAATTTAAGTCCGCTCCCGCATGGGCAAGGATCGTTACGACCCACTTTATAAGTTTTGTCTTTCATTAAAAAAAATTCCTTTGTGAGATAAACGAAGTTTAGAAGAATGAGATTTAAGTGTCAAGCTGGAAAAGCATTTTTAAAAAACATTTAAAAAGTTATCCGATGTTTTCTTAATTTTTTTCTTTTCAAGCTGTGAAAAATGGTTGCATAAAAATATATTGGCTGTAAAATATTCCAAGTAATGAGTCTGGAATCAGAAGGCCAGGCTTTGATTTGCCCTCAAATTTGAGCACTTTAGGTATTTAAATAACCGGAGAGTACTTATGCATTATGAAGGAAATATCATCAGGCCTCCAAGCGAGGCAAACAGCATTCTACTTCAGGTAACCGTTGGCTGTTCACGCAATAAGTGTACATTCTGTGGGACATACAAGGGAGAGCGGTTTCGAATAAAAAGCGATTCTATTATCATGGAAGATATTGCTTTTGCGGCAAAATATTGCAAACGCCAGCGCCGTGTGTTTCTTTGCGACGGTGATGCACTGATTATTCCTCAGAAAAGGTTGCTGAAAATTCTAAAAAAGATAAGCGAGCAGCTTCCCTGGGTAACACGCGTGGGCATATACGCAAATGCTAAAAGCTTGAAAATGAAAACCATTGATGAATTGAAAGAACTTAAATCTCATGGGCTTGGCATTGCATATATGGGACTTGAAACTGGTGATGATGCTACTTTGAAAAAAATAAACAAGGGCGCCTCTTCAAAAAGTATAATACAAATGGGGAAAAAGGCCAAAGAAGCAGGGATTAAACTTTCAATTACGGTACTTTTAGGAATTGCCGGAAGAAAAAATTCCGGGATACACGCCCAGGAAACAGGAAAAGTGCTTTCGGCCATAGATCCTGAATATGTTGGGGCCTTGAGTATTATGTTGATTCCAGGCACTCCATTGTATAAAGAATATGAGGCAGGAGAATTCCCACTTCTTGAACCTGATGAAATGCTTGAAGAATTAAAAATAATGATAACTCATACTAATCTTTCAAGAGGTCTTTTCCATGCGAATCACGCCTCAAATTATTTGCCGATAAAGGCAAGGCTTCCAAAAGACAAGACGACAACATTAAAATTAATTGACAAAGCTCTCGCAGGCAGAGTACAACTCAAACCTGAATGGCTGAGGGCGCTTTAGGTGTTTAGAAGTGCAACATCGACAAAATTTTGTCGATATACGAACCAATCAATACTAAAAAGGAGAAGTAATTATGAATAAAAGCTTGTCAGAAAAACAACCGGAAATTGACCAACTGTGCGTTAATACAATCCGCACACTTTCCATGGATGCTGTTCAAAAGGCAAATTCCGGCCATCCGGGCGCACCGATGGGGCTGGCGCCTGCGGCATATACTCTATGGACGAGAAGCTTAAAGCATAATCCCAAAAATCCCCATTGGCATGACAGGGATCGCTTCGTACTTTCGGGTGGTCATGCTTCTGCACTCCTTTACAGCCTCCTTTATCTTACAGGCTATGACATAAGCCTTGATGATATAAAAGACTTTCGGCAATGGGACAGCAAGACTCCCGGGCACCCGGAATTTGGACATACTCCAGGCGTAGAAACAACAACCGGCCCCCTTGGACAGGGCTTTGCGAACGCTGTCGGTATGGCGATGGCCGAACGACATTTAGCAGCGCGCTTTAATAAACAAGGCCATGAAATCGTAGATCACTATACATATATTATGTGTGGCGACGGAGATATGATGGAAGGTATAGCATCCGAATCGGCATCCCTGGCCGGTCACCTTGGATTATCCCGACTGATTTGCATTTATGACGATAACAAAATTTCCATTGAAGGCAGTACTGATATAACCTTTACAGAAGATGTTTCTCTTCGTTTCAAGGCTTACGGCTGGCATGTTGAAAAAGTAGACGACGGAAATGATGTAGAAGCTATACACAACGCATTTGAGGCAGCAAAAGCGGAAACAGAAAAACCATCCATAATTATTATGCGTACACATATTGCATACGGCAGCCCAAACAAACAGGACACAGCCGATGCTCATGGGGCTCCGCTGGGTGAAGAAGAAGTAAGCCTTACAAAAAAATACCTGGGATTTCCTGAAGATAAATTTTTTAACGTACCGGATCAAGCTGTAGAACAGTTCAGAAAATGTGTTGATAGCGGAGAAGAAGCGGAATCTACCTGGCAGGAAAAGTTCGAAGCTTACGCTAATAAATATCCTGATCTTGCCAAACAGTGGATAGATGCCATGAACGGTTCCTTAAAAGACGGATGGGATCAGGATCTACCCGATTTTTCTACGATAGGTCCTATAGCTACGCGTGCTGCATCGGGCAAGGTGCTTAACGCTATTGCAAAAAATGTACCGGAGTTGATTGGCGGTTCTGCTGATTTGGCCCCTTCAAACAAAACTATTATAGAATCTTCCCATGATTATCAGAAAGGCGGTTTTGACGGACGTAACATCCGTTTTGGTGTCAGGGAGCATTCAATGGGAGCCATTATGTCCGGCATGGCTCTCCATAAAGGTGTTCGGCCCTATGGAGGAACTTTCTTTGTTTTTGCCGACTATATGCGCCCATCCATACGGCTCGCCAGCATGATGAAATTGCCGGTTATATACGTATTTACCCATGACAGTATTGCAGTAGGCGAAGACGGCCCGACTCATCAGCCAGTTGAACAAATGGCCTCTTTAAGAGCTATTCCGGGACTCACTATTATACGTCCTGCTGATGCTTTAGAAACAGCAGAGGCATGGCGGCACGCCGTCAAGAACCCCGATGGCCCTGTGGCCTTGATCTTAAGTCGTCAAAAACTTCCTTTATTAGATTCAGTTAAGAGCACTTCTGAAGACGACATTTCAAAGGGCGCCTATGTTTTGACGGATTCCGACAACGAACCAGATGTTATCATTATTGCTTCCGGTTCGGAGGTGCATATTGCCATTGAAGCCTGGAAAACTCTTTCAGATAAAGGCATTCCAGCCCGGGTAGTAAATATGTCAAGCTGGGAGCTTTTTGAAAAAACTTCACAAGAATATAAAGACAGGGTATTACTACCGGAAGTAACAGCGCGCATCGCTGTGGAAGCCGGTATTTCCATAGGATGGGAACGTTATGTGGGAACCAAGGGCGCTATTATCGGGATGACGAGTTTTGGGGCATCTGCGCCGGGTGGAACTGTAATGGAAAAATTCGGGTTCACCGCAGAAAATATAGTTCAAACAGCCTTGAAACTTTTGGGAAAATAAGCAGGCGTTAACCCGTGATCCTGCGAAAGCCTTTACTATTTATATCGTTTTTTTACAATATAATCTACTGTGATTTTGTCTTTTGAGCCGGGAGCAATTTTAATTGATGCTGGGTTAATTGCCAAACCGACCGTAATTGTTCCCGGTCTCTTTATTTTATCAAGAGGGATCTTTTTTGTGTATATTGTTGAAATATTTTCCAGTATCTTAGTTCCTCCGACCACTTCGATCTTTTCTATATTAAGCTTTGCTTCAGCGAGAATTAAATGCTTTGGTAATTTTCCAGTCCAGTCCAGCTGCACCGGCAATTCTTTCTTAATAGGAATGTCAAGATTCACTTCAACAACCGATGGTTGAACTCCTTTTAAAAAGATACCCGGTGGCAGTGTAATATCCTCGTGTGTAATAGTAAAAGTATTGCGCCCAACAACTGCTTTACTAAGATCAAGTTTAACGTGAACTTGTTCGGAACGGATAGATTTAATAAGCGTACCCGATCCACTCAAATTAAGACGAATGGAATTTATGGATGTATCTAAAATTTCCATTCCCTGATCTCGATTCATATATTCCACAGGAATTTCAAGTGCAACCAGAGTATCCACACCCCTTGTAAAGCTAAACCATACTCCCGTTATTATTAAGATTGAGACCAGGGCAGCCAGACCGGTCTGAAATTTTTCTTTTTGTAAATAACTCCATTCTTTTTTAGTTACATCGATATGGTCCAGCAATATTTGTGAAAGCGTATTCTTTCGTTTAATAATTTTCATACTGGACCCCTTAGCTACAATGATACTGCCTCTTTCTTCGGATACAACAATAACTAAAGCATCTGTAGATTCAGCTAATCCGGCCGCAGCCCTGTGACGAGTCCCGTAATTTGAAGGAAGGTTCTGTCGCATTGACAGGGGAAGGATGACTCTAACTTCTGTAATTTTATCACCCCGAACAATTATTGCACCATCATGGACAGGATTATCATGCCAAAAGATACTCATTATCATTTCTTTGGATACAAATCCATGCCATGGAGTCCCGTTTTGGACGATTTCCTCTATATCTTCCCTTCCGGGAAATACAATCAAAGCCCCTATGTGCTTTTTTGACAGCTCAAAAACGCTTTCAATTATTATCTCTATGGGAGTTTTAACTGTTTTTGGAGAAAATCCCCAGAAAATGGCCCTTAGCTTCTTTGCCTGAAGAACATTGCGGATTTCATTTCTGAAAACAACAATTATTATGAAAGCGGCAACTGCTGTAATTCCCTGAATTGCCCAGCTGGTTACAATCAATCCCAGGAAAACAGCAATTCTCTGAAAAAAAACCAGCAATGCAATTCCTATAAGTACTCTAAATACATAGGTTCCTTTAAAAAGGATGTAAAGACGGAAAAGAATATAGCTAACCAATATGATATCAACGATATCCTGCCATCGAATGCTCGCTAAGAAAATTAAAAAATTTTCCATATCCAATCAATCCGTAATGCTAAACCTTAATATACGAAAAATAGTGCCTTTGTTATCTGTGATTTCTACACGCCATGGGCCTTTATCCGCCTCTCGAAGCCGAATTCTGCTAAATGTTGACCAGCGAGGGGACTTTAGATTTAATTTCACTGTAGTACTAATTTTATCTCTGTGAAACCATTTATGATAAATAAATGTTTTTTCAGGTACAGGATCAAATGATGTATAGCAGAATATTTTTCCAATGGTAATGGAGAAAACAATTGCCGGATTTCGGGGGACATACTCTTTTATTTCTTCACACATTACTGCATGAAACAGGGTCAATTCTTTGGGATTTGAATTAGGTGCAGAGTTTTCTTTTGTTTGTGGAAATGCCTGTAACGAAAAGAAAATATCCATAGAAAGCAGAATAATAAAGAATATGCTTAATCTATATTTCATGATCATGTGCCTTGTAAATGATATTGCAGATATCTTGAATCAGCACCTATCGGTTTAATATTTTTACTGTAGATATGTAACTGAATTAATAAGTCTTGTCAATCTCTTGTGCTAAATATTATTGAAAAGTTACTCTGGAATGATCTTTATGGGGTCAGGACACTAATATGAGACCTTTGCAAAACGCCCCCTTTTGTCCAATTTCTGTGTTAAGCTCAAATTTTAATCCTCGAAATACTCAATGTATGCCTGTGGTTAAAATTTTCGCCTGCCTTGAACTTGAACAAAATTGAGCATTTTTCAAAGGTCTCAATATTTTTCTTGACTTTATTTTTAATCTTTATTATTCGATTACCCTTCAACTGATCCCCAGTAGCTCAGTTGGCAGAGCAAGTGGCTGTTAACCACTGGGTCCGCGGTTCGAGTCCGTGCTGGGGAGCCAGACAAACCCAAGGCCCAATCAACGAGATTGGGCCTTTCTATTTAGAGAGACTTACATACCATATTGGGTATAAATTTTCCAGAACAAGACTACCGGTAAACTCTATCTCCGGCCAGTTAAAATCTCATGCTTGTATTCGTCAGCATCGTTCAGCGTATTACTTCCGTAGGCGGATTGCACTTCCTGTTCCATGCAAGCGATTTCGTTCTCCAACAATGAGTCAAAGTGGCTTGCACGCTTCCGCGATGAAAGCCGGCCGTTGTTCTGGAGGCAAAACCGGATAAAGAGATCGATCTGCCTGTCGGGCATGTCCACGATCTGCTGGATAGCCCTCTTGGTCTTGTCATAGTTCGCTAAAAACTTCAATTCATCGACGAGTTCCGTATTAATGGTCTGTTCGATAAACCGAAAGAGCACCTCCGCCTGGAACGTCATATCGACGTAGCTGTACCACCGGGCCGTATCGTTGTGAACGGTCATGCGGCCTTCTTCGTCGAGCGAATATTCTACCAGGGTCATGAGCGGCCGGGAGAACGCCTCCAGGGAAGCGTCGTAGTCGGCAGGATTTTTCAGCATGTATGCCGATACGGGAAACATGATTCCCTCAGGCGTAAAGCCTCGGCGGGCAAGAATATTGTGGATCAGGAATCGATGGATTCGACCATTTCCGTCCTCGAACGGATGCAGGAAAACAAATCCATAAGCCATGGCAGCGGCATGGACCACTGCTGATACGCCCCCCTCGTCCATGCGTTTATGGGAGGCGACCAAGCCTTCCATCAGGTCTGCCAGGTCTTTCGGCTTGGGACACGCGAAATGGACCTTCTCTTTCTGCCAAGCGACCGTCTCGCCGACAAAGTTCTGGTTTTTCCGGTAGTCGGAATCGGCGAACCGTGGATCGACAATTCGACTCTGCAGGTCGATCAATTTCTTTTTTTCGCAGAAATCTTCACGCTCCGCCAGCTGAAGCAGCGCGACAAAACGCTCGGTTCGGGTCGAATTTGGCGTAATATGTTCGATCTCGAAGGATGATTTTGTTTCCTTGGAGTAGAGATAACTTAATGCCCGCTTCAACAATTCCGGCGAGTAGCCGGACACGACCTTGCGGCAGCGCTTGGTAAAGTCGGTCGCTTCGAAACTTTGAAGGATATCGGTCCGGCGGATTGTCGGACAGAATCGGCCGACGCCCAACAAGTTGTCGTTGATCCGCTGACGGCGAATCTGACGGGCTGGGGTGACTGTGTAGTATTGATCCCGATCGAGCAGGTCAATATAGTTTCCCCGCTTCACGTCATCCATAGGAAGGGACTTGCCTGTAAGAAACTCGTACAGAAACCACAACCGGCGGGCATACTTACCAGTCGGTTTGGACCGGACATAACCCAGGAAATCTTCCACCGCGACTTCCTGAAACAGGCTGGCGAGTATCGCGAGATTTGTACCATCGTATTTGAGCGCGAATTCGAGATGATCGCCCAGCGTGTCTCCCGGCCAGTACTTGGGCGGATAAACCTCCTCGATCACTCCCCCGGTCGAGTTGATCCGGTGGATCCCGCTGGTCGTGACCAAGGATCTGTGCCAGTTCGGGATGACGTAGACACCGTACAACTCAATAAGCGCCGCATACCCTGCGAGTCTGAGAGTCGCTTGCTCTTGACCATTTTTAGCCATGTATCCTCCAGAAAAATGATTACGGCACAAGAATTACAATTATATTTGACGTCTTGTCAAGAAAAATAGTTACATGGACCGCAAGAACATCACCCCTGGCCGAACGAGAAAAACAGTTACCGCCCAAGAAATATGGTTACATTTCAAACTTTTGCAAGAAAAACAATTACACCGTCCGTTTCGCCGAGAACGGCCTGCACTTTGAAAAACAATTGAATTACAAAGACTTATGAGTTATAGCAGTTGTCATAAATATGTTCCGTTTGGTCTGAGTTCCTAACAACGAAACAGAACCATCATTCAGCTTCTTTTTCCATTTGGTTGCCTTGTGGATCACATGTTTTTTGGCAGTTTAACAACTTTATTTCCAGGTCGGTTCTTTTTGGCGAAAATCCTCTCGTAACTCATTGAAATTATTGAGTGCGTGGTTCGTAAATCGTTCCGTCCGGGGAGCCAAATTTTAAAGGCCCAATCAAACCTGATTGGGCCTTTCTTATAAAAACTATCCATTTCTTATCTTTCATTGACAAGCTAATATCTATATAGTATATAAATTGCTCACAAGATATACCGTTAGGGGAGTCCGGCATACCGGGCTGAGAGGATGGAGGATATATTCTCATCGACCCTAGGAACCTGATCTGGATAATACTAGCGCAGGGAAACGGAATTTAACCTAATTGTACTAAGATTCGAAAAAAAACACCGTTTCCTGAGGAATGGTGTTTTTTTTTGGACTTTTTACTAAGCCATCAGGCCTTGATTCGAGACCTTTGCAAAACGCCCCCTTTTGCCCAATTTCTGTGTTAGGCTCAAATTTTAATCCTCGAAATACTCAATGTATGCCTGTGGTTAAAATTTTCGCCTGCCTTGAACTTGAACCCCGGTTAAATATAAAAACGGATTTAACTGGGCAGGCAAAATTGAGCATTTTTCAAAGGTCTCGATTCTTTACTAAAGTGAAAGCGCAATTTCTATGATAGACAAAAGACGTATTGACTGGTCCCTTTATTTGATTACCGATGGTAGAATCGCAGGTGACCGGAATATTGTGGATATTGTAAGCGCTGCTATTCAGGGGGGCGCAACAGTTATACAGTTACGCGATAAAATAGCCTCTACTAATGAGATGATAGAGCTGGGCAAAGCATTGTACGAAATTACTAAAACGATCGGTGTGCCGCTTGTTATAAATGACAGGGTTGATGTTGCGCTGGCAATTAATGCTGATGGGGTGCACGTAGGGCCTCCGGATGACATGCCTACATCACTGGCGCGTCGGTTACTAGGTCCTGATCGCATAGTAGGAGTCTCGGCTGAGACACCCGCTATTGCCTTGCAAGCAGCGGAAGATGGCGCTGACTATGTCGGTGTGGGGGATGTTTTTGGCACTCAATCTAAAGCGGATGCCGGTGTGCCCATAGGCCTATCAGGAATGAAAGCTGTTGTTAAAGCATCTCCTATTCCAGTTGTGGGGATCGGTGGAATCAATCAAGCCAATGCTGCTGATGTTATTGAAGCCGGCGCAGACGGTGTGGCCATTATTTCTGCGATTATAGGTGCATCCGATCCAAAAGCAGCCGCTAGGGAATTGCGGAAACATATTGACGGAGCACGTAAAGCTATAGAGGGATAGAATAGTAATAATTTAGTAACGTTCAAAAGTTGCGGTTTTTTTCATAAGCGTTCAAAGCTGGAAAAGGTAATGCCTTTCAGAAATTTGCATTACCGAACAGATTGTTAAATATACTTCATTAAGTTTGGTAATCTGTTATGCCGTAATTTTTTTAACGTTACCAATAATTTATATAATGATTCAGGCAAACTATTTTAAATTCATCAATATTCAATAAAAAATAATCAATCAAAAAAGGAATTTCATGAGATGGAAACAAATACACGTAACGTTGCTTATGCAGTTGTTTTGGTGGCGATCGGTGTAGCTCTGTCACCCTATACTTCATTCCCCATAGGCATCGCCAAGGTAAACCCCACACAGCATTTTGTAAACATTTTGGGAGCAGTGTTGCTGGGACCGTGGTGGGCTGTGATAATTGCGACAGTTATCGGAGTAATTCGAAATGCATTGGGAGTGGGAACATTATTAGCCTTCCCGGGTGGAATGATTGGCGCTCTTTTAGCAGGGCTTTTGTATCGTACAACACGCAATCTTTTTATGGGGGCAGGGGGTGAAGTTGTCGGTACCGGTCTCATCGCGCCCGTTGTTAGCGCTTTACTGGTTGCCCCGGTGTTTATGGGAAAAAGCATTCCTTTGCTCGCGTTGATCCCCTCATTTTTAGCCAGCACTATTGCCGGATCGATTTTGGGGCTGCTGGCCTTAAAACTATTGCAGCGCGCCGAGATGATCAACCTGGAAACGTAATTGGTAATTGTTCACTGGTGAAAAAATATTTGGGATTTAACAGACAATACTCTATTACAGTTCTCAAAAACATGTTCCGATTGACCAGCGTCTGAACTTCCGAACTAATCGTGGGTACATTTGAAGCGTTCTATGGCTTGCTGAGCTAAAATTAAAGAACTCGATCTCGCAAAGCTCGGGACTCAAACAGCTTCAATTTTTACGCTCTGCTTCACCGAGAACGCTTAATCAAATATCCCCAAATTGATTAGCTCGGAAGCTCAGACGCTGCATACCTTTTCAGATTATGAACGCTTACAAAACAATGCAAACACTTTTGAACGTTACCAAATATTTATTACAACTATCCTGTTAACCCTGTCAAAAACAGCTGAATTATTACCATAATTATTATGCCCGCATGTGTTGTAAAAATAGAGCAGTTACGTTACGCCTATAAAAAAAATGGTGGTCCCTGGGTTCTGGACGGACTGAATTTAGAAATTAAACCATACGAGTATTTGCTTATTTGCGGCGCCAGCGGATCCGGCAAATCTACCCTCTGCCGTACATTTAACGGCCTTATTCCTCATTTTTATGGAGGTAAACTCCATGGAAACATTCAAGTAGCTGGGTTAACTACAGCCAACCAGACAGTCAGCAACCTGTTCGAACATGTGGGCATGGTTTTTCAAAACTCCGAAGCACAACTCTTCAACCGCACCGTGTCACATGAAATCGCTTTTGGCCTTGAAAGTTTGGGTTTGCCTAGCTCTGAAATCAGCAGGCGAATCAAAGAAACCTCAGAAATGATAAATATTGTCGATCTGCTGTCTCGAAATCCCCATAAATTGTCAGGCGGTGAGCAACAGTTGGTTGCGATTGCTGCCATACTGGCTACGCGACCTCAATTGATCGTGTTGGACGAACCTTATGCCAACCTTGACCCCTTCAATGTCCGGCGAGTGCGCATGGCTCTGAAAAAGATTCACGGGCAAGGCATAACAGTAGTCATCAGCGAACATCGTTTGCCATATACTATTGCTGACGTCCAGCGTATGGTGGTTCTTCACCAGGGTAGTGTTGTTCTTGATGGTCCACCAGACAAGGTACTACAGCATGATGTGGAAACTTTTGGTTTAACTTTGCCTCTTGCCGCTCGCGTGGGGAAACGAATTGAGATGGAAAGGCTACCCCTTGATGTTACTGAATTGAAATCGGCTGCTCCTGATCAATCGATCCCGTCTGATCTTCAACCCGCTCCTCTTAAACCACCCCCGTCTAACGATACCGCTGTGCTTACCGTAGATGGAATCTCTTTTATAATAAACGGCCATAAAATTCTACACGATGTAAGTATTAAATTGTGTCAGGGGGAATGTATAGCCGTCGTGGGAGAAAACGGCGCAGGGAAAACAACCCTAGTTAAGCATTTGAACGGACTTTATCGTCCTTCACAAGGGCGAGTGCGCGTAATGGGACAAGATACCAGCCGTGCTAAAGTGTCCCAACTTGCCCGACATGTGGGCATTGCTTTTCAAAACCCTAATAACCAATTTTTCAAAATGTCGGTGTGGGATGAAATAGTCGTCGGTGCAAAGGCACTAGACTGTTATGACGAAGTATGGCTGAAAGAATTGGTGCGGCTTTTTCATCTTGAACCGCTATTGGAGCTTTCTCCGTATAGGTTAAGCGGTGGAGAAAAAAAGAGGGTGGCCTTTGCTGCTGCATTAGCCGTAAAACCCTCAATTTTTATCATGGATGAACCGACATCCGGTCAGGACTGGCATTTCCGGCGCACACTGGGGAATCTATTATCTGAACTGATAGAACGGGGACAGGCAATTTTGTTGATAACCCATGATCTTTCTTTTGCAGAACAACATGCTCATCGGTGGTTATTGCTGTCTGAAGGTAAGATTATGGCTGAAGGATCACCCTGGAAGGTAATGGCAAATGAGACTGCCATGCATCGCGCAAATCTTGAACCAACGGAGGCATTTCAATTGTATGCTTGATCCGCGCACAAAACTTTTGTTAGCTATTTTTTACTCGATTTTAGTAATAGCCTCGGGAAAACTTTCCTGGCTCCTGGTAGAATGGGGAGTATTGTTGTTGCTGGTTGTCGTCATAGGCCAAGGGTATGCATACCTGCGCTGGCTGCGATTGATTGTGCCTATGACATTATTTTTTGGAGCTGTCACCTGGTGGTCGGCAGATGGGAAAAGCGCTGTTCTGGTTGGTCTACGCCTTTTAACGCTCACTTCAACATTTTTTGCATTTTTTTGTACCACAACGCCCGAAGATATAGGCAATTCACTTATCAAATTGGGGATGTCCTATTCCGTTGCTTTTGTGTTCAGCACTTCCCTGCAATTTGTGCCTGTGATCGGCCGCAAGGCAAAAAACGTTCTCGATGCCCAGCGTTCGCGTGGCATTTCTTTAGAACCCGGGTGGTCGGCCTTACGTTACTATCCTGCCTTTCTTGGGCCGCTACTGATCCAGGCGTTTCAGATGGCGGAAGAATTGGCAGAGGCAATGGAAGCACGCGGGTTTGGCCGCCCGGGAAGAACATATCTAAAAGAGTATCGGTTTCATAATATGGACTGGCTGGCCCTGGCCGGAGGACTGCTGATTTTAATTATTTGTTTGTTATGGCAGTAATACCAATATGTTAAAAGATGAACGCCCAACATCGAACATTGAACGTCGAATAATGATGTCGCTTTCAGCCGTCGTAGCCACTATGGCGAAGTCTGCCCGCTCCTCAAATTATTTTAAAATCGAATAAAAAACCGATACGAACATTCAATGACTCTTTCTTTTTCTTTTCAGCCCTCCGGGGCGTAGGCCCGACGGGCCGGAGGCCGTTTTGATATGCGTAACAAAAATCTTAATTAATTCTTCTGATTCCTTTAAAATATTATTTAGTAGTTCAGGTTTTTTTCTTCATCATTCGATGTTCGATGTTCATCTTTTTCATATGTGAACCTCTGAACCCGCTAACGATTACATAATCTCTTTGTACCTCAACTCTTCTCTTCCTCACAAATAGAGGTAGGCTCCGCCAATAACTTTAGCGTTCTATAACGTTCCATAAATTCAGTTTCAATTCTAGCGCGCAGCCTTTTGGACTCTTCAGGAAATGCCTTTTCCAATGTAGCATAACGAACCTCGCCTGTTAAAAATTCCTGAAGACTTCCGTCAGGCTCTTTGGAATCTAAAATAAAAGGATTTTTTCCTTCATTTTTTAATGCAGGGTTGTAACGATACAGGGGCCAGTAGCCTGACTGAACCGCCAATTTCATCTCCTCCTGGCTCTTTCCCATACCTTTTTTTATTCCGTGATTGATACAAGACGCATACCCTATAATAATCGAGGGACCATCATAGGCTTCCGCTTCGGTCAATGCTTTAAGCAGCTGCTGCTTATTTGCACCCATTGCAACATTTGCCACATAGACATAACCATAGGTCATGATCATGCCCCCCAAATCCTTTTTTGCGGTTTTTTTGCCTGATGAAGCGAACTTGGCAACGGAACCTGTAGGGGTTGCTTTGGAAGATTGACCGCCCGTATTTGAGTAAACTTCGGTATCAAATACAAAAACATTAATATCCTCGCCTGAAGCCAAAACGTGGTCGATACCCCCATAAGAGATATCATAGGCGGAACCGTCTCCAACAAAGATCCAGTATGATTTTTTTGTAAACAATCCGGACATACCGGCAATTTCATTTAGGAGCGGATCATCTTTGTGTTCAGGTAGCAAGGCTTTCAGCTGATCCCCGTATTCTTTTGATCCCTCCGGATCGTTCATGTTGTCCAGCCAGCCTTTCACGGCATCCTTTATTCCCTTTGGAATATTGCCACCCAGAGCCTCCTGCATTAGATCAGCCAGTTTACGGCGTTGCTGCAAAGCCCCCAAAAACATACCATAAGTGAATTCCGCGGGATCTTCAAAAAGGGAATTGCCCCAGCTAGGTCCAAACCCATCCTTGTTTACACAGTAGGGAATGGTAGGAGCAGAACCTCCCCATATAGAACTGCAGCCGGTTGCATTTCCGATGATCATTCGTTCGCCAAAAAGTTGGGTGACAAGCTTTGCATAGGGTGTCTCGCCACATCCTGCACAGGCGCCGGAGAATTCAAGCATTGGTTGAAAGAACTGACTCCCCTTAACACTCTTTCTCTTTACAAGGTTATCCCTTACAGGTACTGAAACAGCATATTCGTGGTTGGGCACTTGAACGGCAGCCTGACTTTCCAGGGGTTTCATTGCCAGGGCGGGTTTTTTGGCCGGACAGATATCTGCACAGTTTCCGCAACCCAAACAATCAAGTGTGTTTACTTGTACCCTGAAATGATAACCTTTGAGATCTTTGCCCACAGCTTTTATTGCCTCAAATCCTTCGGGTGATTTTTCCATCTCTTCTTCGTTTAAGATTACCGGACGTATAGCCGCATGTGGGCATACCATTGCGCACTGGTTGCACTGGATACAATCTTCCATGATCCACTCAGGAACCAGAATTGCCACACCGCGTTTTTCATATTTGGATGTTGCAACGGGGAAAATACCATCCGGCGAAAAAGCGCTAACCGGCAGTTTATGGCCCTGCTGGGTAAGTATGGGGCGAATGACGTTCTTTACAAAATCAGGTTCATCTTTGGCTGTCTCAGGTCTGCCGGGAGCATCATCCCATGACGCCGGATATTTAATTTCCACCAGGTTTTCAAGTGTATTATCCACTGCAGCGTAATTCATATTGACAATTGCATCACCCTTTTTGCCGAACAGCTTATAGATCTGGTCTTTAAGGTACTTGATGGCGTCTTCGACCGGAATGACGTTGGCAAGTTTGAAGAAAGCAGTCTGCATGATCATATTAATCCTGCCGCCCAGCCCGACTTCAGATGCAATTTTAACGGCATCAATATTATAAAGTTTAAGCTTTTTTTCAGCAATGGTTCGGCGCATATGAATAGGAAGCTTTTCCTCCATATCTTCAACCGTCCAGTTGGAATTCAGCACAAAAGTCCCTTCCTCTTTGATGCCTTCGAGTACATCATAGATATCCACATAGCTTGATTTGTGACATGCGATATAATCGGCTGAATCGATCATATAGGTGGACTGAATAGGCTTGTTGCCAAACCTGAGATGTGAAATGGTAACCCCGCCTGATTTTTTGGAATCATAGGCAAAATAACCCTGTGCATACATGTCGGTCTCATCGCCGATAATTTTAATTGCACTTTTGTTTGCGCCTACTGTTCCATCCGCTCCGAGTCCCCAGAACTTACATTGTATGGTTCCCTCAGGAGCCACGTCAAACCCCTCTGCGACTTCCAGAGAAGTATTAGTTACATCATCAATAATACCCACTGTAAAATGATTATTGGGATTTGATGAATCCATGTTGTCAAAGACTGCTTTAACCATGCCGGGATTGAATTCTTTTGATCCCAAACCATACCGTCCATTTAAAATTGTAGATGTTTTACTGCGTTCCATATAGGCTGTACATACATCAACATATAAGGGATCACCAACGGCGCCTCGCTCTTTCGTCCTGTCAAGAACAGTGATGCGTTGGACGGTCTCAGGAATGGCATCAAAAAGATGTTCAGCCGAGAAAGGACGGTATAAGCGAACCTTAACCATGCCTACCTTTTCACCTCTACCATTCATATGGTCGACAACTTCTTCGATGGTTTCACAGGATGATCCCATTGATATAATAATATTTTTTGCACTTGGATCACCTACATAATCAAAGAGTTTGTATTGACGACCTGTTAACTTGCCAACCTGTTTCATGTAATTACTGACTATGGAAGGGACTTTATTATAATAAGGATTGGCTGCTTCAATTCCCTGGAAATAGATATCAGGATTCTGAGCAGTACCCCTTAGCTCAGGTCTTTCCGGGCTTACGGCTCTTGCCCGGAATTTTTTAACGGCATCCCAATTGACCAGTTTTGCCATATCATCGTAGTCGATCATTTCTACCTTTTGAACTTCATGGGATGTGCGGAATCCGTCAAAGAAATGGATAAAAGGAGTGCTTGCCTCGATGGCTGAAAGGTGTGCGGTCAATCCCATATCCAGTACTTCTTGAACTGAAGCTGAGGCCATAAGACCAAACCCTGTCTGTCGAACTGCCATAACATCCTGGTGGTCTCCGAATATGGAAAGGGCGTGTCCTGCGATGGCACGGGCAGAGACATGAAAAACAGCGGGCAGTATCTCTCCGGTAATCTTATACATATTTGGAATCATAAGAAGAAGGCCCTGTGAGGCCGTAAAGGTTGTTGTCAGCGCGCCGCCGGCAAGAGAACCGTGAACGGCAGCCGCAGCCCCAGCTTCCGATTGAAGCTGACGTACTATCATATTTTGCCCGAAAATGTTCTTAAGACCCGTGGCAGCCCATTCATCACACATCTCTCCCATGCCCGATGAAGGCGTAATCGGATAAATAGCAGCAACATCACTCATGGCATATGCCACATGGGCCGCTGCCGTATTGCCATCAATTGTTTTCATTTTTTTTGACATATTATAGCTCCTTCTTGTTAGAAAAAATTAATTATAACAGATAAAACAAAACTTATAGAATATGCTAACATCAGAGTTTTGTAAAGAAAAAGTTTAAATAATATTAACCCTAAAAATAGAATTGACATATCATATCTAAGAATGCTAATTCTAATTTCTTTATAAAGTTTTTGGTAACGTTCAAAAGTGTTCGCATTGTTTTGTAAGCGTTCATAATCTGAAAAGGTAATGGATGTTTCCTAAAGGCGATATCACTGTATAATTCCTAGAGTGCTCACAGTGATTAAATATTTGGGATTTGCGCCACATAAGCTCTAGTGTTAAAAAAGCTGTTTGTTAAATCCCAAATATTTGGTCACCCCCTAATAGGTAAATTGATATCGTCTTTCGGAAATATGCATTACCGAATTATTGTTAAATGTATCCCATTTATTTGGGAAAACAATTATGCGAACACATTTTAAATGTTACCAAGTTTTTATGTTAGAAGGAGAATTTATTTATGGAAACCAAAGAGTTGCTTGATAAGCTCGAGCAGAAAAACAAGCAGGCCATGGAGGGTGGCGGGTTAAATAGGATTAAAAAGCAGCATGATGACGGAAAGCTCACAGCCCGTGAAAGGATCGACAAGCTCCTCGACAAAGGAACTTTCATTGAGATCGATCGCTTTAAGACACATCGTTGCACTGATTTTGGCATGGCGGATAAAAAGATACCTGGCGACGGTGTTGTCACAGGCCACGGTCTGATTCACGGTCGGCAAGCTTTTGTATATGCTCAAGACTTTACCTCGTTTGGCGGCTCACTTTCTCTGGCCCATGCCGAAAAGATATGCAAGGTAATGGAGATGGGTATGAAGATGGGCGCTCCGGTAATAGGACTTAATGATTCCGGTGGGGCGAGAATCCAGGAAGGAGTGATGAGCTTGTCAGGTTACGGAGATATCTTTCTTCTTAACGTCATGGCCTCAGGTGTGATCCCTCAGATTAATGCCATTATGGGTCCGTCCGCCGGAGGTGCTGTATACTCGCCTGCGCTTACAGACTGGATCTTTATGGTAAAAAAGACCAGCTATATGTTTATCACCGGTCCGGAAGTCATTAAGGCTGTTACGCGTGAAGAAGTTACCAAGGAGGCGTTAGGAGGAGCAATAGCACACAACACAACAAGTGGTGTCGCTCACTTCGCATCTCCCGACGACGAAACCTGCCTTGATCAGATCCGTGAGTTATTGAGCTTCCTGCCACAAAATAATATGGAGGATCCGCCGAGGCAGGAAACCACCGATGATCCGCTGCGCAGAGACGAAAACCTTCGCGAAATTGTTCCCGTGGATCCCAACGTACCCTATGATATCCGCGACGTTGTTCGATCAAACATGGATGACTGCCACTTTTTCGAAGTCCATGAGCATTGGGCGAAAAGCATCGTAGTAGGATTTGGAAGACTGGATGGTATGCCCGTGGGGATTGTTGCAAATCAGCCAAAATTCATGGCCGGCGTTCTAGATATTAATGCATCGATAAAAAGTGCCAGGTTTGTACGCTTCTGTGATGCGTTCAATATTCCCCTCATTATTTACGAAGATGTTCCCGGTTTTATGCCCGGTACTCACCAGGAACACGGTGGCATTATTAAGCACGGGGCAAAGCTTATATATGCTTTCTGCGAAGCTACTGTTCCGCGTATTACGATTATTACCCGGAAAGCCTACGGGGGAGCTTACATTGTAATGAGCTCGAAGCATATTCGCGGCGACATCAACATGGCCTATCCCAATGCCGAGATTGCGGTTATGGGCGCAGAGGGTGCGGTAAACATCATCTCCCGAAACAAGATTAAAAATGCCGATGACCCGGAAGCAGAGCGGAAAAGACTAATAGAAGATTACCGTGAAAAGTTTTCCAATCCATACAGGGCTGCGGAATTGGGTTATATTGATGAAGTTATAGATCCGGCAGATACCCGCCCAAAGATCATCCAGTCCTTAAAGATGCTTAAAACAAAAAGGGATACTAATCCGCCGAAAAAGCATGGTAACATCCCCCTTTAGAAAGGAGCGAATGAAATGACCTGGAATCAAGTATTTGAGCTTATCCAGAGTATCCTTATAACGCAGACAGGGATTCCGAATCTTCACGTAAACCAGTTGTTAATGATCTGCATCTCTTTTTTTTTCCTTTATCTTGCAGTTGCAAAAGAGTATGAGCCTCTGCTTCTTGTACCGATAGGCTTTGGGATCTTTCTGGTTAATTTTCCTCTTGCTCCATTGATGGGTTTTAATGAGCACGGCCACCCTGAACTAATCAGAGCTTTCTATAAATACGGCGTTGAGTGGGAGATCATCCCCTGTCTGATCTTTCTTGGACTTGGGGCTATGACGGATTTTGGACCGCTTATTGCCAATCCGAAAACTCTCATTGTCGGCGCCGGCGCTCAGTTAGGTGTTTTCGTTACCTACATCGGCACCCTTGTGTTCGGATTTACGCTCAAGGAAGCCGCTTCCGTAGCGATCATCGGCGGAGCGGACGGGCCCACAACAATCTACCTTACTGCAAAACTGGCGCCCCAGCTTTTAGGAGCCAACGCTTTGGCTGCCTATTCTTACATGGCCATGGTTCCGTTAATTCAGCCGCCCATCATGCGTTTTATGTCAACCCCCGAACAACGTAAGATCAAGATGCGACAACTCCGGCCTGTCTCGGCTCACGAGAAGCTTCTTTTTCCTCTTATTGCCACCTTTTTGATCATCCTTCTCATTCCGGCGGTGGCGCCTTTGATGGGGATGTTTATGTTTGGCAACTTTATGCGAGAGTGCGGCGTTGTAAAGCGATTATCCGATACGGCGCAACACTCCCTTATGAATATCGTAACTATTCTACTCGGTCTGTCCGTTGGAGCTACAATGCAGGCGCACGTTTTTCTTAACGTAAAACCACTTTTGATTTTCGCCTTAGGCCTCATAGATTTCGTGATATGCACCTTTGGCGGAATTTTAACCGTCCATATTATGAACAAGTTCCTAAAAGAAAAAATGAATCCCTTAATCGGCTCCGCAGGTGTCTCAGCTGTGCCTATGGCCGCCCGTGTCTCACAATCGGAAGGCCTCAAGGCAGATCCTGATAACTGGCTCATCATGCACGCCATGGGCCCTAATCTTGCAGGCGTCATTGGCTCGGCAGCAGCAGCGGGCATGTTCATCGCCATGTTCCAATAGGTGCCTAATAATTAATTTTGTGCTTTTTATGGCAAAAAATTTTAACCGGTATTGTGTCTCTATTTCGAACGATTTCAGATTGAAGATTTCAGATTGAAGATTTAAGGAATTTTTCCATCTTTATTTAAAACAATGGAGCGAAGCGACTTCCATAAATCTAAAATCATCAATCAGCGATCTACAATCCCATAGTTCTGGGTTAGGAGAAGACTATGACTATAATAGATACAAAATTTTCCAATAGACGGTTTTGGATATGGCTCATATCTGCTCTTTTACTTTTTTCTCTTACTCCCTTCAGCGTCTCCTGGGCAGCGTTCGGCGATACAATTGAAAAACCAAAGCCTCAATTCACCCGCAATGAAGATAAAATTACCGCCAAGCTAATCCCACGGGCAAAAAATTCAAGCGTTCTAATCAATTTTGGGGTTTCAGAAGGAAAGCTTCTCGATGTTCAAGGTATGGACTTCACAGAGGTAAAACACCCCGAAATTGATATCAAAGACTTTAAATCGTCCCTTTTCGTAATTAAAATCGGAGAGCTTGCTTCGGATAAAGAGGTTAAGGTTTCCATAACATCGGATTTTTTTACCAGTGAGACAGAGTATTGGATATTCAACCGGACGCTGAATAAGCCGTGGATGAATTCTGAAGCTGAAAATTTAGAGCATTCGGGCCTTATCCGAAATATGGTGATAAAAGTAAAGGACGGCGGTTCTTTTGACACAGACGGAATTGCCGACGGCAAAATTATTCTTGTGGGAGGAGCCAGGGACTCATTCTGGGGCTATGCGCTGGGCACCCTCTTCATCCGCTTTTTTGGAATATTTCTTGTCCTTTCAATCCTTATGATCGGGATGATTATTTCCGGTAAAATTTTTCAGTCGATCGCTGAAAAGAAAGGCAAAGCAGACAGCGGACCAGCACAGTTAAAGGAAGCGGAAGATGCTTTATCCAACAAGGGTAGCACGGAAATCAGCGCCAATGAGGTGGTAAAAAATGCAGAGACTCCGCAAACGATTGTTACAGGCCTTTCCAAAGAATCGGTGGCTGCCGTTTCCATGGCCCTGCATATGCACCTCTCTGCACTTCAAGAACCGGAACCAACCGATTTGTCTATCTCCCAGATTACTTCCTGGGCTCAGCAGGGAAGGGAACGGATAATGGGCGATCGTTTTTTAATCTTTAACCGTAGCAACAGATAGAAACCGTGTAATACTTTAGCTGTTTGAAAACTAGGCAGCTTCAAAGGTAATTAAATTTTAAACCGTGTAAAACTCGCGTATAAGTGAGAGTAAAGAAAAAACAGTGCATATCATATTAATAAAATAAGTAAGCAATAAATACCGATTAGCCTTTGAAGCACACCAATTCAATCCCTGTTTTTTTTTAACTCTCACTAATACGCTCAGACAGTTACCCGATTCAAAATTTAATTACCTTTAAAGCTTGCTAATGTAAACGCTTTCATAAGGCTAAAATGTTACGAAACCGTGAGGTATTTTGAAATGAAATACAATATTACAATCGGAAACAATAAATTTGATGTAGAGGTAGATAAAATTGAGGACGGACATGCCCAGGTAAACGTTAATGGAGAATCCTATGATATTATGATTGAAAAATTTGTCGAGGCTACCGCCCATGAAAAAGCTCCAAAACGCGAGTCGTCTCCGTCCGCTATCCCGGTAACTCCTAAAGCACCTGTGTCTGTACCTGCACCTGAACCTATACCTCCTAAAGCTACGGTACCGGCATCTACGGCCACCGAAGAAGACTCCATCGTCAAAGCCCCTATCCCCGGACTCATAATGGATATCAAGGTAAAAGTGGGTGATAAAGTGCTGGCAGGTCAGACTGTTGCCACCATGGAAGCAATGAAAATGGAAAACAATCTGATAAGTAACATGGACGGCACAGTTAAGGAAATTCCGGCTCAAAAAGGGATGGAAGTGGCAACCGGTGCAATAATCATGATCATCGAATAACCTAGTTCAAACTTCGTCAAATAGTTGAGTGGTTAAGTGGTTGAGTAGGAAAAGAATTATAGTAACTGTTCATGGCTCAGGACTTAAAATTTTTTTATATTATTGCTTTTAAACGATTAACCAATAACGAATAACTCCCAATTGGTTTTTACTCAATTGGGATTGAATGTCCAATTTTTTGAAAATGGCTATTATTATAAGTGCTTAACAACTTAACGACTCAACTACTCAACGACTTAACGATATCTGAACTTAGTTTTTATGGCTGACAATAAAGCAGGTGTCCGTGGCTATCGGACTTGATGAATCGACTTCTAAAACAGGAGCGGCTGCCTGCGTCACTACCTTTACCCCTCTGCTTCGTATCTGAAGAGCACCGTCTGTATTTGAAGTTACTTCCGAATAGTAGCCTCCCTCTGCTTTTTTTAAAGCTTCTTCTATATCATTAAATTGTGTTTTGGATGCCACTACCGTGATAATGTCTTTGCCAAAAGGCGGCGAGACCTCAAGTTCCCCCAACCTTCCAATTACCTTTGTCTCTCCGGGCCTGATCCAGTTATCTTTATCATGTACGTTTGGAAACAGAAGGGTGTTCATCTTTGTTTGACTGCCGGAACCTTCTTCGGTGGAAGATAGATATATCACCTTGATGTAGCATCCATCGGATGTGCGTACACGAAATTGAATCTTTTCTCCAAAATAGTAATCCGCGCCCTGACCTTTTCCTGGTTCGATATTTACCGAAAAATTAGGATTAACAGCTTTGTTTTTTAAGTCGTCGTTTGCAAGAGCAAGGAAATAATCTTTTTGTATCTTGCCGGTAACCTGGACCAGCATGTTTTGCAATAATTTATTCTGATTTATGAGTTCTTGCACTTGCTGGCTTTGCTGCTGGGCGCCCTGAAGCTTTTTAATCTCCAGGAGAATTTGAGAATACTCGTTTTTTGTCTGTTTACCTGCTGCCTCGATCTTGGAATCAATAGTAGTAAGAAGACCACCGATTTGTTCAATCTTATCTTCGAAGCCCTTCATATTCTGGCTTAACACAGATGAAATTTTTTCGACTCCTTGAAGGATCTCATCTTGTTTGTGGGTCAGTCGATCGACGACCTCGTTGATGAATTTTTGACTCCCCACCTGCTCATTGGCTTTGATTTTATCAATAACCAATAGTACCCAGCAACGTTTCTTTCTTGAGTCGGCCCATTTATCTTTCTCCTCAACCCCTGATAATGTCTGCCGGGTGCCGACAAAAAGAGAAGAAGACACATTTTCCTCAGAATGATCTCCTGTCTGGGCAATTTTCTCCTCAAATTGTGATTTGACTGAAACAGCAAGTTTGTAACAAAGATCATCCAGAGCACGGTCTTTTGCAAGCCTAATAGCATCATAATCCGGCTTTTTCCCTTCAAATTCAGCAAAACTCACACCATGGTATGCCCCGGATAGTTTTAGATTTCCCTGGAGGTGATTCTGAAGCCATTCGGGTGGAATTGCATAAGCCGTAAGCGGCGTTAAGATGACTAAAACAGAGAAAAACAACCCAGACAAACACAACCAAAAATAATTCTTTTTATCCATGGCTTTTCCTTATATTGATTTTTTAGATTTTAAAAAGAAGTAGAAGGACTTATATAAAATATGAATTTATTTGTCAAATAATTGTTAAGTTAATTGTTAAGTTAATGTCAAAATTGATAAACAATTTGACTTTAAAAAGCATCATGATAGGTTAGATACAAAGTAGTTCCAGAAGATGGTACTGGGATGGTATTTTTGAAGATCTCTTCCTATTATACTGACGGGAGGAAAAAGCAAAACGAGCTGATTAACGGAGGTGATTATCATGTCAGTAGCCCATACAAGTCATATACGCATTGAGAAGCATGAGGGGCCTCACCGAACGGCCCACATCGAAAACTTTACCGAACCTGTGCATTTTAGCGTACACGGCGGTATCAAACATTTTTATCAAGATAAGTATGGTAAAGAGATTGTCGGACCGGAATATCCGGCAACGCTCGACCACATCATTGCAGGAGTTGCAGGGTGACTTACCGGAACTTTGGGTACCGCGCTGGACGTGCGGGGAATTAAATCAGCCGAAAATTTGATTTCTGAAGTAGAAGGAGACATTGAGGAGGTGGATGGTGTTTTAAAAATCTCAAAGATCCGTCTTAAATACCGTTTTAAAATCCCGTTTGGGACAAGAGAAAAAGCGGAACGAGCTTTGGCCGTATATGCAGATAAATGTCCGGCCTATCAAACGGTTAAGAACAGTATAGAATGCTCCTGGGATGCCGAAATGGAGGCGGAATAGAGCTACAATAAATGGCACCATACCTGGCGAGAACCTGATGTTGTAATTTTCGGCTCTTTTTTTCTGCACATTTCCATAACTTCAGGACAACGCGTATGAAACCTGCATCCCGGAGGCGGAGCTGAAGGGGATGGTATCACCCCTTTGAGAACAATCTTTTTTATCTTATCTATTCCGGGTATAGGAACGGCTGAAATTAATGCTTTTGTATAAGGGTGCATGGGATTATTTATAATTTCATCTGTTGATCCGTATTCAACGATTTTACCCAGATACATCACTGCCACTCGGTTTGCAATATGGCTTACAACGCTCAAATCGTGCGAGATAAATAGATAAGAAAGATTATATTTATCCCGCAGATCCATGAGAAGATTGATAACTTGGGCCTGCACAGATACGTCAAGGGCGCTGACAGGTTCGTCACAGACAATGAAATCGGGTCTTAAAGATATGGCTCTTGCAATATTTATCCGCTGACGCTGACCGCCGGAAAATTCGTGGGGGTAGCGGCATATGCTATCTTTGTCCAGGCCGACTTCATTTAAAAGTCTGATTGCGTTATCTTCTCTGCTCCCTTTAATCAAGCTAAACTCTACCAGCCCTTCCGTTATGATATCCAGAACACTCATTCTTGGATTTAAAGAAGACATTGGATCCTGAAAGATGATCTGCATCCTTCTTCTTAAATCCTTTACTTCACCATGGGACAGGGCAAAAAGATTTTTTCCTTCGTATAAAACACTTCCATCCCACGCCTTTTCCAATCTCAATAATGTCCTTCCCAGCGTTGTTTTACCGCATCCTGATTCACCCACCAGGCCTAAAGTCTCTCCCCTTTTTACAGAAAGCGAAACTCCGTCCACTGCTCGAACATGACCTATAGTTCTCGCAAGGATGCCTCGTTTTACAGGAAACCATGTTTTGAGATCTGTTACTTCAAGTATCTTTTTTGTTATTGCAGTTTCGTTCATATCACAACGATAACTCACCGCCCATTCGCTTCGCTCATT
>CAZLRK010000006.1:0-9810 GCA_964561845.1 uncultured Desulfobacterales bacterium
AGAATTATTTCCCGCTTGAATATCGGTGGCCCTTCTATTCATGTTCATTTGCTGACAAAAGGACTGAATTCGGATAAGATTGAATCAATACTTGTGACTGGAAAGATATCTCCTCACGAAGGAGATATGACCTATCTTTTTGATTCTTATAATAAAAAACCGATTGTTATTCCTCAGTTGCAAAGGGAGATCCGTCTTGGAATGGACTTAAGATTTGTTATTCGAATATTGAAAATACTCATAAAGGAAAAACCCGATATCGTTCATACTCACACCGCAAAGGCAGGCTCCGGTGCAAGATTAGCCGTGATAATTTATAATATTGTATTTAACAAGAAAATAAGAGCGATCCACACCTTTCACGGGCACATATTCAAAGGATATTTCAGCAGGACAAAATCGTGGTTCTTTGTATTAATCGAACGAATCATGGCTAGATTTACAGACGTGATTATTGCAATTAGTGAGATACAAAAAAGGGAACTTTTCGAAAAATTCCGCATAGCCCCACCTGGCAAAATCAAAACCATACGATTGGGATTTGACCTAAAACCTTTCCTGACGTGCAAGTCATTAAAAGGAAAATTCAGGAAAAGTTTAGGAATAGACCATGATACTTTCACAATCGGCATCGTTGGTCGGTTGGCTCCCATAAAGAATCACAAGATGTTTTTTGATGCGGCTAATATATTTGTTACACAGAATCCCGATATCCAGGTGAAGTTCGTTGTAGTGGGAGATGGAGAACTCAGAAACAAACTTGAAGATTATTGTAATAAACTAGGATTGAACAACCAGGTGATATTCTGCGGTTGGACAAGAAATGTTTCCGCTGTATATGCCGATCTTGACTGCTTGGCTTTGACTTCTTTAAATGAAGGGACTCCTGTTTCCATTATTGAATCAATGGCTGCTTCAGTGCCGGTAATTTCTACAGATGTTGGTGGAGTTCGCGACCTGCTTGGAAAACAGGATAACAGCATTAATTTGGATGGGATTAAAGTATGTGAACGGGGTATTTTAAGCCCAAAAAATGATCCATTCGGTTTTGAAAAAGGAGTAAAATATCTTTTGAATAACGAAGATAGTAGAAGGGAAGGGCGCATAAAAAGAGCCCGCTCATTTGTTGAAAAAATGTATTCTAAGGAGCGGCTATTAGATGACATTGAATCTCTCTATAATGAGTTACAGGCATCGGCGAAGTGATCGGTAATCGGTGATCAGTGATTGGTTATTGGTAGTTGGTTCTTGGTAATTACCAAGAAATAACAAATTACAGGCACCAATTATATTATTAAAATGCATTCTGTACAAAAACGTTCATTTCAAAGAATGACACCAGAACAGAAGCTTCGGTTACTACTGGACCTTCACAACTCAGCACGTAAACTAAAGGCTGCCGGTTTGCGTAAACAGCATCCGAAATGGACCGAAGAAGAGATACAAAAAAAAGTTCGCGAAATTTTTCTTTATGCCAGATCATAATCTTATACGAATATTTATCTCTCGGCTAAACAATTTAGGAGTTCAATATATAGTAACAGGAGCTGTTGCGAGCATAATCTATGGTGAGCCTAGGCTCACACATGATCTGGATCTAGTGATCGAGCTTGATATGGAAGATGTTGACAGATTTGTTGATGCATTTCCTCTTGAAAAATTTTATTGCCCACCTCCTGAAATTATTCAATTAGAAATATCACGGCCACAAAGAGGACACTTTAATCTAATACATCATGATACAGGTTTTAAAGCAGATATTTATCCTTCCGGTAAGGACAAACTTCATCAATGGGCTTTGAACAAAAAAAAGCGTGTTGATTTTGAAGGTGAGGTAATCTGGCTTGCGCCAGTTGAGTATGTCATCCTAAGGAAGCTACAATATTATCGGGAAGGTGGATCAGAAAAACACTTGCAAGATGTTTACGGTATCTTGGAGATTTCTTCGGATGAGATTGACTTAAAAATGCTAAAAGAAAAAATAAGGAAAATGGGTCTTGAAGAAGAATGGCAAAAAGTGTCCGATTTCAGATAATCATCACACCTTTTAGTAATCTCTTTTCAAAGGTCTCTTAACGAAGTTTTTATTGCTGTAAGTAGAGTCGGAACTCAATCATGCAATCTGACACAATCGCAAAAACGAATAAAATAAATGAATTAACACAAGGGAGTAAACTTGCTCGAAACACGATTATAAATGTTCTGGGATATTTTACACCATTGGTAGTTGCAATTTTCGCGATTCCGCTGCTTATTAAAGGATTAGGGATCGAACGCTTTGGTGTATTAACTCTGGCATGGGTTCTCATCGGGTACCTTAGCCTTTTCGACGTGGGTTTAGGACGTGCGCTAACAAAACTGGTTTCCGAGAAACTGGGTACAGGTCAAGCCCAGGAGATACCTGCTCTTATATGGACGGCTATTTTTATTATGTTTTTTATTGGTATTGTAGTAGCGTTCGTTTCAAGCCTGTTTTTGCCTCTCTTAATTGAGGATGTGATCAAAATACCGTTATTTCTGATGTCTGAAACCCTAAAATCCTTTTATCTACTAGTTTTTTTTGTGCCTGTGGTGATTATCAGCGTTGGTTTTCGAGGTATATTGGACGCACATCAACGATTCGATCTAACTAATGCGGTTCGAATACCATTTGGGATATATAGCTTTTTAGCTCCACTATTAGTGTTGCCATTTTCACGGAACCTTTTTGCTGTTGTGGGAGTTTTAGTGGCTGGTCGCTTACTTGCCTGCCTGGTTCAACTCCTGCTCTGCTTTCATATCGTGCCAGAGCTTCATCGTGGTATTGTTTTGAATCGCTCAATGGTAAAACCTTTAATTTGCTTTGGAAGCTGGATGACCGTTACCAACATTGTAAGCCCTCTAATGATGTATTTGGATCGATTTTTCATCGGTGCTATCATTTCGGTTTCCGCTGTTGCTTTTTATGCAACCCCCAGTGAAGTTGTAACCAAACTCCTTCTGATTTCCGGCTCCCTGATGGGGGTTTTATTCCCTGCATTCTCAACGAGTTACAACCAGAACCTCAGTCGTGCCGTGTTACTTTTTAAACGAGGAGTAAAATACATTTTTATCATAATGTTCCCCCTGGTTCTTATGATTATTTTACTTGCCAATAATGGTTTATATTTCTGGTTGGGTAGCGAGTTCGCACAAAAAAGCACTGAGGTCTTACAATGGATAGCGGTTGGTGTATTTATATACAGCTTGGGCCAGATTCCATACGCCCTGATTCAAGGCGCCGGGCGACCAGATCTCACCGCTAAACTGCACATAATTGAACTGCCCTTGTATATATTAATCTTGTGGGGGTTTATCCACGCAAATGGCATTGTGGGAGCAGCTATGGCATGGTTTCTTAGGATATGTGTGGATACGGGTTGCATGTTTGTCATGGCACAGCGATTATTAAAGCTTAAAACAGGAGTAAGAAGGATAGAAATATTCTACATTGGGATGGTCCTCTTTATATTCATGTTTGCCACTGTTCCAAACACTCTTGCCATGAAAATACTTTTTCTTATTTTATCGTTATTGGTCTATATCTTTACGATATGGTTTAAGCTTCTGGATTCAGATGAAAAGGCGATGGTTGTGGATCGGCTAAAAATATCCAAATTTTAATGAATTTAACTTGGTTTGATATGGAGATAGTAGATAAAAATGATGTTTTGAATAGAATTGAATTATTAGAAGATCTATCTCTTGAATTAGGTTGCGGAAACAGGAAAAGATTCCCTGATACAATTTGTATTGACATCATAGACTATGAATGCGTTGATATTGTGGGGGATGCTTATGAAGTATTGAAAAAAATACCGAATAATACTGTCTCGGCTGTGTATTCATACCATTGCTTTGAACACTTCGATGACGTTGGAATACTAATGGAAGAGCTCGGCAGAGTTATGAAAGAAAACGGGCAGTTGGTCGTTGTGGCCCCACATTTTTCAAACCCGTATTATTATTCCGATTTCACACACAAAACACAATTTGGACTATACAGCTTCTCATATTTATCCGATCAGTCTCTTTTCAAAAGAAAGGTACCAAATTATAACAAATCACCCATGTTTGACCTTTGTAAGGTGGAGTTAATTTTTAAGTCGCCAAAACCTTTTTATTTTAGATGGGGAATAAAAAAGATTTTTCAATTCATATTCAATTTAAACCAATATCTAATGGAATTTTATGAGGAAAATCTTTGTTATATAATTCCATGTTATGAAATCAAATATAAAATGATAAAAAAATCATTTAATAAATGAAGATCCTTCTTCTTAGTCGTTATGGTCGTCTTGGCGCCAGCAGTAGGATTAGATCTTATCAATATCTGCCTTATCTTAGGGAAAAAGGTGTTCATGTTACAATAGCCCCTTTTTTCGACGATGATTACCTAATATACCGCTATTCAGGCAGTCACAAAATTTTAGGCGCTATCTTTCGTGCTTATGTTCAGAGGATTTTTACCCTGTTTAAAACCAATAGTTTTGATTTAATATGGATTGAAAAAGAGGTTCTGCCGTGGTTGCCGGCATGGGGGGAAGGAATCCTCTCCCTTTTGAAGGTTCCATACATAGTTGATTATGACGACGCCATTTTTCATCGCTACGATATGGATCACAGAGGAGTGGTACGTAGTCTTTTAGGAAAGAAAATTGACGAGGTTATGCGCAAGGCTGCTTTAGTGATTGTTGGTAATCAATACCTGGCAAATCGAGCAATAAAGGCAGGGGCAAAATTGGTTGAATATCTGCCCACGGTAGTTGATTCAAAGCGGTATCGGGTTAAATCGATCTATGATAAATCAAAAATAAAAATTGGCTGGATAGGATCTCCCACTACTGCAAAATACCTCCATCTAGTGCAGCCAGCCTTGATGATGATCTGTAAGGAGGGAAACACACGATTGGTTCTTATAGGTGCCGGGCAAATAGAACTCAAAGGTGTGCCAACGGAAACTCGCAGTTGGTCTGAAGAGAGCGAATGCGATGAAATTAATGACTTTGATATTGGTATAATGCCGATTCCGGACGATCCTTGGGCACGAGGAAAGTGTGGGTATAAACTAATCCAATATATGGCTTCCGGCCTTCCGGTTGTGGCCTCTGGGGTTACCGCTAACCTGGGAATAATCGAACATGGCGTAAGCGGCTATATTGCTAAAACTCTAACGGACTGGGTCGACGCCCTTGTGGCGCTTCGTGATGATTTTAGATTAAGGAAACGTATGGGAAATTCCGGTCGAATCAAAGTTGAGAAAAATTTTGATCTTCAAATTTCGGCTCCGCGTTTACTTTCATTTATAAGCTCTGTGGTTAAGGAGAGCAATTAAATCCAAGATTCAATTGACCTTGAAAGTATGGTCCAAAACCTTTAAGACCTTTGAAATTGTAATATAAAGGCGTAAGCCTCTCCGAGCTGTATGCTTCCGTCTCGGAGAGCTCTACGTGACGGAAGCCTACGGGCATGGGACTTGAAATTGAACACCGGTTAAATATTACAAAAGTACTAATTTTTAAGGAATGTAAAAGCCGTGCTCATGGTTATTTTTCTGACACGGCTTTTGTGTTTTCACTGCTTATTTTTTATCAATCGAGATTGTAAGAAATGAATCGCTTTAAAAAAAGAGTGAAAAAATGGGTTGACGCATAGCAATGACTGAGGTATACTATTTTATATAAATTGGTATACTGTTGTAGGAGGTGATATAATGTCTAGAGTAACTGCAAAATATCAAATTACAATACCTGTGAAAGTACGAAAAGAACTTGGCATAGTTCCGGGATGCGAAGTAGATATAAATAAAAAAGGAGATAAATATATCCTGATAGTGAACCCAATAAATGAATTAAAAAAAAAGTGGCAGGGAAAATTTAAAAACAGCACAACAACTAATGAATATATGGATAAAGTCAGGGGCAGTGTAAATTGAAAATTTGTGTAGACACTACGATTCTAATTGATATTTTAAAAGATGAATATAGAAGCTATCAAGAAAAGTTATATACGGCATTGGAGCGGAGGGAAGTTATTGTTGCCCCGTCAGTTGTATTTGCAGAATTAATGCCTCAATTTAAAGGTAAGACTAACCTTTTGAAATCATTTCTGAATGAACATAAGATAAAAATTGAACCTTTGGATGTCGATTCCACAATAAATGCTGGAATAAGATGGATGAAATATCTAAGGAGAAAATCAAAGAAAAAATGCCCACATTGTGGACATATATTGAAATTTAAAGAACATTTCTTATCCGATTTCTATATAGGAGGGTTTGCTGTAATTAAATGTGATACAATTCTAACTAGAGACAGGGGTATATACAGGAAATATTTTCCTGAGCTTCGCGGTTATGAAAATTGTTTAAGAAGGATTTAATTATGGGCAGATTATTTGGCACTGATGGAATACGTGGTGTGGCCAATGAATATCCGATGACATCTGAAATGGCTGTTAATGTCGGAAGAGCGGTTGCTTTTCTGTTTAAAAGAAATGAAAAAAAAGCAAAAATAATTATCGGAAAGGATACCCGCATATCCGGAGATATGCTGGAATATGCTTTAGCATCAGGTATCTGTTCAATGGGAGCAGATGCTTTTCTTACAGGAATACTTCCGACTCCCGGAGTAGCCTTTATAGCTTCATCGATAGGTGCAAAAGCCGGAATTGTTATATCGGCATCTCATAATCCATATTTTGATAATGGTATTAAGATATTTAACGAAGACGGTTTTAAACTTTCAGACAATACAGAAAATGAAATTGAACTTAATGTTTTTAATGATAAAAATGATTTGAAGTGCATTTCTGTTCAAGAAACCGGAAGGGTGTTTAACCTGAAAGACTCCGATAAAAGCTATGCTGCATTTTTAAAAGGCAGTTTGTCAAAAGAGTCTTCCTTAAAAGGAATGAAGATCGTTCTGGATTGCTCAAATGGAGCAACCTACATGGTTGCGCCGGAAATATTTACGGATCTCGGCGCAGATGTCGAATCAATTTTTATTAGTCCCGACGGAAAAAATATCAATGCGGGCTGTGGGTCTCAACATCCCGAAATACTGCAAAAAAAAGTTATAGAAAAAGGGGCGGACATCGGCCTTGCGTTTGACGGAGATGGAGACAGATTGATTGCAGTGGATGAAAAAGGCAATGTGATAACAGGTGATATGACACTTGCAATTTGCGCTAAAATTATGAAAGAACAACAAACCCTTAAAAATAATACAGTTGTCAGTACCATCATGAGCAATATAGGACTTGGCATCGCGTTAAAGGAAATGGATATTAATCATATTATGACAGAGGTCGGTGATCGCTATGTTATGGAAAAAATGGTTTCTTCAGGAGCTGTCCTAGGGGGTGAAGATTCAGGACATTTTATTTTTTTAAATCACCATACAACCGGGGATGGTATTCTATCCGCTTTAAAATTAACCGAGGCCTTGAAATATGGATCAAAACCTTTATCTGAGCTTAGAAAAATCATGAATGTGTTTCCACAGGTTTTAATCAATGTGGAAGTTAAGAAAAAGCCTGAAATTAAAACAGTTAAGGAAATAAATGATATAATAAAAGCGGTTGAATCAAGCTTGGGTAAAGAGGGTAGGGTGCTCGTTCGTTATTCAGGCACACAACCTTTATGCAGAATAATGGTGGAAGGACCCACCATGGAGGAAACTGAAAAGTATTGCCGGCAAATAGCAAATATTGTACGGGAGACGATTGGCGAGGGGTGACCAGAGACCGGAGGACGGACGACGGAGGACAGAGGGGCGGCGGAGATCAGGTGTCAGAGGTCAGAAGTCGGAGATCGGAGGTCGATTATCAGTGGTTCGTGCGGCATTCGTAGTTCGTACCGTGCACTGCCAAATCTTCAGCAATATGCCATCGGCGCTAACGCTCCGGAAGCTTCCGCTCCAAAGTTTTCTCCAAATTCGTACTTCTTCTCCCGGGGCCACGTGTGCGTCATGTCACAGACTTTAATATGCAACCGGTATTGCTTTATAGAAACCTCAAGATCCTCCACATCCAAATAATTCTTTGTTGTCACGATGTTCTCCCTTAGGCCTGACACCCGAAACCTGACACCTGGACATCAACTTGTGCATCTCACTGATCACCGATCTCTGATCTCTGACTTCTGATCTCTGACCTCTGATTACCTGAACTACTCTCTGCTTCCAAATATTCTTAATAGCATAAGAAATAGGTTAATAAAATCCAGGTACAATGACAGAGCGCCTAAAATCGCTCCCTTTCTGATAACCCCTGCCTCAAGGCCTTCAGGCTGCGAAAGAGCCATTGTTTTTAGTTTCTGAGTGTCATATGCTGTTAAACCCACAAAAACAAGAACACCTATGTAGCTGATAATCATGTACATACCGGAACTTCGCATGAAAAGATTGACAACAGATGCAACGATAATCCCGATTAGTCCCATGGCCATAAATCCGCCCAATGAAGTCAGGTCGCGTTTTGTTGTCATTCCGTATATACTTGATGCAACAAATGTTGCGGCACATATGAAGAATACAGAAGTAATGGATGATTTTGTATAAATAAGGAATATTACTGAAAGAGTGGCGCCATTCAATGCAGCGTAAAGCATGAATAGGCCCGTTGCAGTTGAAGCCTGCATTTTATGAACCCTTGAACTTATGGAAAAAACAAGTGCAAGTTCTCCTATTATAAGGCCAAAAAATATCAGCTTGTTTCCAAAGATAAGCTTCATCATAGACTCACTGTTTGCCACATAAAATGCAACGAAACCTGTGAGTGCAAGCCCGATGGCCATCCAGTTATATACGCTTCTGATAAACTCATTGACTACAACTTGAGCTTCTGTTTTTCTAAGTGGTAAAGATTCCATTAGTGCCTCCTGGGTTTTTTATCTTATTTTGTATTAATTTAGCCTTCTCAAAACAATTAGAACTAGCAAGCTTTAAATGTTGTTTAATTTTTAATTGTGTAACTGTCTGATGAAGCGGCTTTGTTTTCAAACAGCTAAAATATCACCTTATTTTTCTTTTAAAATACTAATATAACAACGGAGTAGAAATTTTCAAGAAGAAATAATTTATTATGTTTTAAGTCTTGTGTGATAGGTGTTAAGTATCTGTTATTATATCGTTTTGATAGTCAGTGTTTAAAGTTACTTAATACTATTGATACTTATAAATTCCTTTGATATGTATAATCGATCGTCATATTATGTTAAATCGTCGAGCAGATAAGTAAATTAAGTAGTTGTATTGAAATGAGGTCCGCGAAATAAGTTAAAGAAATGTATTAAATAGTATCACTTATTTGATTGATATTATATAATATTAAATAACCGTTCAAGAGTTCAGGGTTCAGCGTTCAAAGGTTATCGGTTTGATGAAAATCTCTACATTTTCGCTATGATGCGATCATAGTGAATAAATCAAAACCTTGGTGTAATGTCGATATTATGAAACCTGATCAGTTATATCAAGAACTTAAAGACCTGGCTGAAAAACTCAACATAACAGTGTCGGAGCAAAATCTGCGTAAAACAGGAGTAGGAATTAAAAGCGGGTTGTGCAAGGTGAAGAATAAGCATATCTTTGTTATGGATAAAAAAATATCAGTTCGTGATAAAATAGAGATCCTGGCGTCCTGTCTTAGTGAAATACCAAATGACGATATATATGTGGTCCCGGCAGTACGAGATATTCTTGAGAAAGGAAATGGTGATCGGTGAAGGGATCAGAGGTCGGAAGTCAGAAGTCGGAGGTCAGAGATCGGTGAAGTGACCGGTGATCAGGT
>CAZLRK010000006.1:9910-55122 GCA_964561845.1 uncultured Desulfobacterales bacterium
GGTCGGAAGTCAGAAGTCGGAGGTCAGAGATCGGTGAAGTGACCGGTGATCAGGTAATCGGTGATGGGTAGTCGGAGGTCGGAGCCTCAGAGATCAGAGGTCAGAAATCAGAGGTCGGAGATCGGTGGGTGAAGGGATCGGTTATCGGTGTTCAGTTATCGGTGAAGGAACTGGTGATCGGTAAACGGTGATCAGGTAATCAGTGAAGTGACCGGTGATCAGGTGATCTGTGAAAGAAGAGGCGATCGGTTGGTTTGCAACAAGCGCTAAAATGTTTACCTGTATATTATGTAAATTTTTGCCATTAGTAAAAGTTTACATAATATACCTTATCAGACGTAATAAATATAATTTAAAATTTAACTGCCTTTGAAACGGCTTTGTTTTTAAACAGCTAAATGTTACAATTATTCAAAGTACAATGCAATTAAATAACCAAAATATAAAAAGACAGATCTATACTGTTTCAGAATTGACTAAAAACATAAAAGCTTTACTTGAAACAAACTTTCCGTTTGTTTGGATTTCCGGAGAAATAACAAATTTAAAAATGCCCATTTCCGGTCATTTGTATTTTACTTTAAAGGATGAAAATTCCCAGATAGATGCAGTAATATTTCGGGGTCAGAAACAAAATTTAAAATTTAATCCGGAAGATGGAATAAGTGTAACAGGTTTAGGAAGGATTACAGTTTATGAGCCACGTGGCTCATATCAAATCATTTTAGAATATCTGGAACCAAAAGGTATAGGAGCATTACAAATTGCCTTTGAACAACTTAAGACGCAACTTTTAAAAGAAGGGCTTTTTGAAGAAAAATATAAGAAACCCCTTCCCTTTCTACCTAAAAAAATTAGCTTAATAACCTCACCCACTGGTGCGGCTGTTCAAGACATTCTGAAAATTATTAATAGACGCTTTTCAAGTTTGCACATTGAAATAATACCAGTTAAAGTACAGGGAGACGATGCTGAAAAAGAGATTGCAGCAGGCATTCATTTGCTAAATTCAAGGGGCAATGCAGATGTAGCAATTATAGCCAGAGGCGGAGGATCTATAGAGGATCTTTCTGCATTTAATTCAGAAGAAGTTGCAAGGGCAATTTTTGCATCTGCCATCCCCATAATTTCTGCTGTAGGCCATGAAACTGATTTTACTATTGCTGATTTTGTTGCAGATATACGTGCTCCAACACCTTCTGCTGCTGCGGAACTTGTGGTTCCGGTAAAAGATGATCTTGTTCGAAGATACACGGAACTTGCAGGGGCCTTGAATAATAAAATTTATAACTACTTAGAATATCAGAGTTTTTTTCTAAAAACATTAAACACAAGACTGATCAACCCGAAGAAAAAAATACAGGATTTACAGCTTAGAATTGATGACTTTAATACCAGACTTTTCAAGTTGTTTTTTAACTACAAAAAGCGAAAAACTGAAAACCTTTCATGGTGGGTTGACAGACTAAATGTAAACAGCCCTGCAATCCGGATACAGAGTAATATTGAAAAACTTGCGCAAAAACATGATGAACTTATATCTTCCATAAGAACATATTTTTATGACAGGCATAGTAAGCTTAGAGAACTTACATCAAAGTTGAATGTTTTAAGTCCTTCGGCTATATTGGGCCGAGGATACAGTATTACACGAATTATCCCTGATTTAACTGTTGTTCGTGATCCCCGAAAAGTAAAGATTGGGCAGGATCTTGAAATTATGGTTGAAAAAGGTTCTTTAAGAGTAAACGTTCGCAAAAGGAAAATAACATAATGGCAAAACAGACTTTTGAAAAAGCTATGAAACAACTTGAACAAATAGTACAGGAACTTGAATCAGGAGATCTTGACCTTGAAAAGGCGATACAAAAATTTGAAGAGGGAGTACTCATTTCAAGATTCTGTTCCAAAAAACTTGAAGAAACAGAAAAGAGGATCACAATTCTACAGAATCAGAAAGGAAATGTATCAGAAAAACCTTTTAAATCTGAAAATGACTCACAAGAAGATAAATAATTTTATAATATTTTCTTTGTTTGAAAACTTGGCTGCTTCAAAGGCAATTAAATTTTAAATGTGTAAAACTCGCATATAACTGAGAGTAAAGAAAAAACAGTGCATGACATTTTAATAAACCAGCTAAGCAATAAATGCCGATTAGCCTTTGAAGCACACCAATTCAATCCCAGTTTTTTCTTAACTCTCACTAATATGCTCAGACAGTTACACGATTTAAAATTTAATTGCCTTTGAAGCTATATAATCCTAATTACTTTCATAAGGCTAAAATGTTACATAATTTTAAAGTATCAAATTTTGATCTGCATTCATATCTTGCTTCAAAACGCAAGAAGATTAATGATTATCTTATTGATATCTTTAATGATACATCTAGTTCCGAGCGTATTGATAAGGCCATGAAATATTCACTCATGGCAGGAGGAAAACGCGTAAGGCCGATTCTGTGCATTGCTGCTGCTGAAAGCATTGACGGTAAATCAAAAGATGTTTTAAGAGCAGCCTGTGCACTTGAGATGATCCATACATATTCACTAATCCACGACGATCTGCCTGCAATGGATAACGATGATTTGCGGCGAGGAAAGCCTACATGTCATATTGCCTTTGATGAGGCCACGGCAATTCTTGCCGGTGATGCACTCCTTACATTAGCTTTTCAAATCCTTTCATCAATTCAGTTTACGAAAATTAAAAATGCATTAAATTGGTTTGGTGTTATGAATGAAATTGCTCTCGCAGCCGGGCATAAGGGAATGATCCAGGGACAGATGAAAGACATTTTTTCAGAGGGCAGCCTGCTTACTTTGGACGAACTTCAAGATATGCACTTCTTAAAAACAGGCGCTCTTATCGAAGCATCAGTATCTTCAGGTGCCATATTAGGAGGTGGAAGTCCCAAACAGATTGAGAAGTTAAAAATCTATGCAAGAAAAATTGGACTTGCCTTTCAGGTAACTGATGATATCCTGAATATTGAAGGCGAACCTGCTGTATTAGGTAAAGCTGTGGGAACAGATAAAGCTCTCAAAAAAAATACCTACCCTTCTATAATAGGAATTAAAAAATCCAAAGAATTTGCAAAAAAACTTATAAATGATGCATTGCGATCTATGGATTATTTTGATAACAAATCTGATCCACTTAGAGCAATTGCATGTTATATTATTGAGAGGAAACGGTGAATGGATTGATGAATTCATAAAAAGTCGAATTCATCGGGTTTTAGGTTTTAAGTGTTAGGATTGAAATTCAATTAAAGAGGAATCGCAACACGTGAAATTTCTTGATAAAATTAACTCTCCGGCAGATTTAAAAAAACTTTCGCGATCAGATTTGCCTCGCCTTGCTTCAGAAATCCGTAAAACTATCGTTAAAGTTGTATCCAAAAACGGTGGTCACCTGGCATCAAGCCTCGGATCTGTTGATCTGGCAATTGCCATACACTATGTTTTCAATGCTCCTGATGACAAGATTGTCTGGGATGTCGGACATCAAGCATACGCGCATAAATTACTTACTGGTCGTAAAGATCGTTTTCATACACTTCGCCAATATGAGGGGATTTCCGGTTTTACCCGGATGGGAGAAAGCCCTTATGACGCATTTTCGACGGGACACAGCGGAACATCAATATCTGCAGGCCTGGGAATTGCCTGTGCCAAGCATTTAAAACAAGAAACCAGCAAAGTCATTGCAATCATTGGAGACGGTTCCATGACCTCCGGGCTTGCCTATGAAGGCCTAAATCAGGCAGGTGACGGTGAAACCAACAAAGACAGGGATCTTATCGTTATATTAAATGACAATGACATGTCCATTTCACGTAATGTCGGTGCCCTATCCTCCTTTTTAAGCCGCACATTTTCCGCAAAAAGGCTACAGGAATTAAGGAAGGAGGTTGGAGAATTCCTTAAATCCTTACCTAAAATTGGTGATGATATTTATCAGTTTGCAAAGCGAACGGAAGAATCATTTATGACCTTTGTAACCCCAGGCATGCTGTTTGAAGCCTTTAATTTTGAATATTTTGGCCCGATAAATGGGCATAAATTGGATCACCTTATAGATATACTAAATAATATTAAATACTTAAATGAACCTGTCCTTCTCCATGTTATAACAAGAAAAGGAAAAGGTTATAAACCTGCTGAGGAAAATCCCATCTACTTTCATGGTGTTGGAAGCTTTGAGGTCAAAACAGGCAATTCCAATGCGAAGAAAAATTCCATTCCGACCTATACTGAAGTTTTCGGAGAAGCCATGGTCAAACTGGCAAAAGAAGACAAGAGAATTGTTGCAGTTACTGCAGCCATGCCCGAAGGTACAGGGCTTATAAACTTTAGTAAATCATATCCTGATCGGTTTTTTGATGTCGGTATTGCGGAGCAGCATGGGGTGACCTTTGCGGCAGGTATGGCTACAGAAGGATTCAAACCTGTTGTGGCCATATATTCTACCTTTTTACAGCGCGCTTATGACCAGATTGTACATGATGTTTGCATTGAAGCTCTTCATGTAGTCTTTGCTATTGATAGGGGTGGTATTGTGGGTGAAGATGGCTCTACCCATAATGGATTATTCGATCTTTCTTATCTCCGAAACCTTCCAAACATGGTGGTCATGGCCCCAAAAGATGAGAATGAACTATGCAAAATGCTCGCTACCGCCCTTGCCCATGATGGTCCTATTGCCCTTCGATATCCACGGGGAACAGCTGCAGGCACTAAAATAGATAAAAGAATACAACCCATATCTATCGGCAAGGGTGAAATATTAAAAAACGGAAAGGATATATTAATCCTGGCAATCGGCTGTTCTGTTTATGAAGCTCTTTCCGCACAATCAATGTTATTAAAGCAGAATATTGACGCAACAGTTGTAAACTGCCGTTTTGTAAAGCCACTTGATACAGACTTAGTAATTTCTCTCGCAAAAAAAATACCACGAATAATAACAGTGGAAGAAAACATGCTTCAGGGAGGATTTGGAAGTGCAGTTTTGGAATGTTTAAACGATAAAGGAATAACAGATTTTTCAATTAAACGAATAGGTGTTTCCGACACCTTTGTGGAGCATGGTCCTCAAAAATTGCTCAGATCCAAATACGGTGTCGATGCTCCTGCCATAGTAAATGCTGGCAAAGAGTTAATGATAAATACATGACGCTGGATATAATAATACTTAAATGGTATTATGTTGAACTTTTTGTAAGAGTTCACCACTGAAATACACGGAATATCACTGAAAATGTAAAAAAAAAGCAATTTACTATTAGAAAAGCGTTTTACTTAAAATGTGTAGCGCTATATAATTTGATATTGTTATTCATTTTCACCGCAAAGCCGCAGAGAGCGCCAAGATAAGATACTTTTCTTTTGCCGTTGAGAGAACTGCAAAAGAAAAAAATCAATCGCTACGCGATATTTTTAGATCCTAAATGCCCGCAGGGCACGTTTCTTATTGTTTTCCGTCCTCTCCAACGGAAAACAATAAAACAAATAACCTCTGCGGTCTGCGGCTCTAATGAGCGAAGCGAATGAGCGGTGAGTTATCGTACTAAATCTGTGTAGTTCTGTGAAAATCCGTGGTGAACTATTACAATGGTAGATAAAAAAAAGAGACTCGATCTGATAATAGTGGAAAAAGGATTTGTCCAGAGTCGTCAGCGTGCCAAAGCCCTTATTATGTCAGGCAAATTTATAGTCAATAATCAACTAATTGATAAACCGGGCACGTTGGTTTCAATAGATGACGACATAGTTCTTAAGGGAGAAGATATTCCCTATGTGAGTAGGGGCGGTCTTAAACTTGAAAAAGGGCTGCAAGAATTTGAAATAAACATTAAGGGTTATGCCTGCCTGGATGTAGGCGCATCTACTGGAGGTTTTACTGACTGTCTCCTTCAAAACGGCGCAAAGTGTGTTTTTGCTGTTGATGTCGGCTACGGACAATTGGCATGGAAGTTAAGGCAAGATGCACGCGTTACTGTTATTGACAGGACAAATATACGGCACATGCCTGCAGAAACCCTACCTTGCCTGATTGATCTTATTACAATTGACGTTTCATTTATTTCTCTAAAAATAGTGATGCCGGCGGTACTTAAGTTTATGAAGAAAAGTGCCGGCATCATTGCGCTGATAAAACCACAATTTGAAGTTGGAAAGGGTAAAGTTGGAAAGGGAGGTGTCCTTAGAGATTCATCTCTGCACGATGAAGTGATCAAGGACCTTTCAGTTTTTTTTAAGAAAATAGGTCTTTCATGCAAATCCATTATCCCTTCTCCCATACTTGGCGCTAAAGGAAATAAGGAATTTTTAATTTATCTGATCAGGTAAAATTTAAGGCCTCGTAAAAAGTCGAATTCATTCCCGCCTTGCGGGATTTGGTGTTTAGTATTTTGTATTTTGTTTAAAATATATGCTGATATACCAGCTTGTTAGACCGCCAAGCACTAAACACCAAATACAAAACACTCTCGTAAAAAGGTCGCTTTTCTGACTTTTTACGAGACCATCATATTTTGAGCTTGATTTTTTTATGGTATGTGTATAAAAGTCTACGTTTTGTAACATTTTAACTGTTTGAAAAATTGGTCGCTTCAAAGGTAATTAAATTTTAAATGTGTAAAACTCGCATATAAGTGTGAGTAAAGAAAAAACAGTGCATGTCGTATAAATAAACAAGTAAACAATAAGTGCCGATTAGCCTTTGAAACACACCGATCCAATCCCTGTTTTTTCTTAACTCTCACTAATACGCTCAAACAGTTACACGATTTAAAATTTAAAAACCTTTAAAGCTATATAGTTCTAATTACTTTCATAAGGCTAAAAGGTCACCAAAAATCTAAAATTTAAAACCTAAAACTTAATATAGAGAGGAGTTTAAATGAGTGAAATGGTAGAAAACTTAAGAAACATTGTTCTTGTTGGACATGGAGGCGCAGGAAAAACTTCTTTGGCTGAAATTATGTTATTCAAATCAGGGGCAATAAAAAGAGTTGGACGTGTAGAGGACGGAAATACTTCAATGGACTTTGAGGCTGAAGAGCTTAAACGTAATTCAAGTATCAGTAGTGCATTTCATCACTTTAACTGGAAAAAAGATACAGTAAGCCTTATTGATACCCCGGGTGACCAAAATTTTTTTACAGACACCAAAACATGTATGCAAGCAGCTGAAAGTGCAGTTATTATCATTGATGCTGTTGATGGTGTTAAGGTTCAGACAGAACAGGCATGGGATTTTGCGAATGAATTCAACATGGCATGTGCAATCTTTATTAATAAACTGGACAGAGAACGATCAGATTTTAAACGCACATTTGAAGATGCAGTTAGCATTTTTACTCCAAAACCTATAATTCTCCAACTTCCCATCGGAACGGAAGAAAATTTTAAGGGAGTTGTAGATCTAATAAGTAATAAAGCGTATACATATGATACTGATGGGAAAGTGACCAGCGGAGATATACCTTCAGACATGCAAGATTTGGTGGAAACCGAGAGAGAAAATCTTATTGAAAATATTGCGGAAGCCGATGATGAACTTATTGAACGGTACCTGGAAGGTGAAACTCTTTCAGATGAAGATTTAAAGATAGCCTTAAGAAAAGGAACAATGTCGCGTATTTTTGTACCTGTTCTTTGCGGCTCTGCCACAAAAAATATCGGAATAGAGCTTCTTATTGACTTTATCACCAACTGTTTGCCGTCACCACTTGACCGACATGTAAAAAAAGGGGTTGATCCGGATAGTGGAACTGAAATTGAACGCATCGCTGATACTGATGCTCCATTTTCTGCATTTGTTTTTAAAACCATAGCGGATCCCTTTGCCGGTCGCCTTTCAATATTCAGAATTGTATCAGGATCACTTGGGGCAGACGGTAATTTCTATAATCCAAACAAAGAATCAAAGGAACGGTTCAATCAACTGTTGGCAATTGCAGGAAAGAAACAGGATCCAATAAAAAATGCCGGGCCAGGTGATATTGTTGCGGTGGCCAAACTAAAAAATACAACCACAGGCGATACGCTTTGCGATATTGAAAACAAGATACAGTACAAATGTGCTGAACCGCTTCCTTCACTTATTTCTTTTGCTGTTGAGCCAAAAACAAAAGCTGATGAGGATAAAATATTCAGTTCTCTGACAAAGCTTCTAGAGGAAGATACCGCATTAAAACTCACAAGAAATTCAGAGACAAGGGAAATTCTTTTATCTGGAATGGGACAGGTTCACATAGAGGCCACCACTGAAAAACTCAAAAGAAAGTTTAATGTCGAAGTCACGCTGAATATTCCAAAAGTTCCCTATAAAGAAACAATAAAAAAGAAAGTAAGGGTACAGGGAAAACACAAAAAACAGTCTGGCGGGCATGGTCAGTATGGCGACTGCTGGATTCAGATGGAACCTTTGCAAAGAGGAAAAGGCTTTGAGTTTGTCGATGCAATTGTCGGTGGCTCAATACCTAAGACATACATACCTGCTGTTGAAAAAGGCATTCTTGAGTCCAGCCAGAAAGGTGTGCTTGCCGCTTTTCCATGTATCGATTTCAAGGTTACCCTCGATGACGGTACCTTTCATGCGGTTGACTCTTCTGAAATGGCCTTTAAAATTGCAGGCTCTTTAGCTTTTAAAAAGGCTTCGGAAGAGGCTAATCCGGTCTTGTTAGAACCGATCATGAACGTTTCAATCATCACTCCCGATGAATTCATGGGTGATATCATGGGAGATCTTAACGGCAGACGCGGAAGGGTTCTGGGTATGGATAGCAAAGGAAAAAATCAAGTTGTTAAGGCAAATGTGCCCATGGCTGAATTTTTAGCATATGCGCCTGACCTTAATTCAATGACAGGAGGTCGTGGTATATTTACAATGGAATTTTCACATTACGAAGAAGTCCCCACACATATTTCAGAGAAACTTATAGAAGAAATAAATAAGGATCAAGAGTAGCTCCACGGTTTTGAAGGAACTAGTAATCGGTGAAAGAGCCGGTAATCGGTTATCAGGTGATCGGTAATCAGAGGTCGGAGATCAGAGATCAGAAGTCAGAGGTCGGAGATCGGGCGTTAGTGACTGGTTATGGGTGTCAGGTTTCGGGTTTCAGGCAGGCTTTTACTTTTTTATCCTGACACCTGACACCGACAATTAAAGATTCACAGTAATTTTTTCAAGCTGAACGGCGAGGTCTGAAAATCCCCCCTGACCTCCGACTTCTGATTTCTGACCTCTGATCACCGATCTCTTCACCGGTCACCGATTACCACATCTATTGCAGGGCGCATAGCCGGCCCAGAATGCATCCCATTTTTTTGCAAAAAAGATCCGGTTGTTTTTATGTGTACTTTTTCCAAATGTACATGTTTTAAGATGAAACCTTTTTGATCTGCGATTACCTATATAACCCTTCTTTTTTTCTTTCCAGTTGCTCCATATCCCCTTTTTTTCAGACATCGCCTTTCGTTGTAAAGATAGCAATAGGGCATTGTATTTTATATTCGGGTTTCGATGCAAAGAAAAGGCATACCCCTCCCCTATCATCATAGCATTTACAAATACACCATCTTTTACAAAGACATCAGCCAGCAACCTGCCGTACCGGTCATATCTTTCCCTTTCAAATTCCAGACGAACTTTTTTTTTAAAAACCAGCTTCTTATTAAAATTTCTAGCTTTATCACCAAAAGGTTCGGCTTTTTTTCCTTCACGGGCAACTTCGGGAGCATTAATACCTATATATCTGATGCGCCTTCCGTCCGACAAAACAATAGTATCTCCGTCATCCACCCATCTTACCTTAAAAAGATTTCCTGCAAAAGATTGACTGATAACTGAAAGAGAAAATAGAAATATAGAAATAAGTAAAATAAGCTTTTTCATACAGATATCGTTAAGTCGTCGAGTAGTTGAGTAGTTAAGTAGTTATAGGGTGTAAAACTTGACCTATTACCGATCACCTGATCACTGGTCACCGATTACTGATTACCGGTTACTAATTACTGATTTAACCCACATATATCTATTGCACTTTCATCAAGCATTCTGGGCAATCCTCCGCGCTCAGATGGGATAAACCCAAGAGATTTTTTCCAGACTTCATCGTCCTCCATACAAAGATAAACAAGCACATCGTTTGAAAACTCTCTGATCCAGCCCACAATTTTACGGTAAAGATCGATTCGCAACGGTTTATAATACCTCATCTTTCCATCGAGGCCGGAGATGAGCTCGCCATATATTATTTTTGAATGAGGAAAACGTTTTTGAATAATAGGCTTGAGGTTTGGAACAAAACGGAAAGTGCCGAGGCTTATCCATGCAATATTGTCGAAAGATACATGTAAAAATATTTGTTCCACAACTTGCTTGTACTCTTCTTCACAGCCATCGTAAATAATCATCGGGTCAAAATGAAAAGCAAGCGGATATCCCCATGATTCGCATTTTGACGCTGCTTTGAGTCTTGCGGAAAGTGATGCGGTTCGTCGTTCTTCATTACGAATAACTTTATTTGTATTAATAGACCAGGCGGCTATTATTTTACGATTGTGCCTAAGTAATTTCAGCTCGTCAATAGCCGTTGTTTTGGTCTTTAATTCTAATACGGTATGGGATTGAGATGAAAATTTCGGGATAAGAAAACTGGAAAGATCTGTCCATTTTTCCCAAATCAGGCTGTCTGTAAACTCTCCTGTTCCTATTCTCTTTACGGCTTTTTCTGAAAAAAGGTCATCCAGTTCCGAAAAAAGGTCATCCTGGTTTACAAAATACTGAAGAACCGGAGGGTGAAAATAGGATTGCAATATGCAGTAGGCGCAATCCATTATGCAGAATGTTCCTATATGCAATATTTTATAATCACAACATCTGTAAGAGTGTGTTCCGGGACAATTTTTTATAAAAGCTCCCTTGTTTCGAGTAAGAAAAAGTACTTCTTTTCCTTTTTGGACAGGATCATGCGCAGAAGAGACTAATTTGAAGACCTTGTGCGCATTCTCGACAATTATGGAGGGGGCATTGATGCGTGCTTTTATGGAAATGGCTTCCGGAGTATTTGCTACTTGCTGATCGATATATACGAGCCGAATGTTGGTTTTCTCGGGCATGATTTTTAATGTAAATCATTTCAAATAATCACGAAAACACGAAAGATTGAAATCACGAAATAAAATTATATTTTTCGTGTTTTTTTAATTTCGTGCTTTCGTGATAAATTTCTTTTTTATGTTTCAGGTTTATCAGGGTTGAGGTACTATCTTAGGATTTTGTCCATACTGGGATTTTTGATAATTTTATCAAGCCCTACCTTACGTTTTTTTAATTCAATTAAATTTTTAAATTGAAGGCATAAAGTATAAATGCTATCATCATAATTACCGGGAGGGTTCAATTTTACAAAGGCTCCGAGTTTTAGATTTGACACATTTTCTTTAAATTCTTTCTCCGCTTTTGTTAATGCAGGATAGCGTCGCTGTTTTAAGCATGACCTAATTTTTTTAGTCTTTTGGTTTCGGTCAAGATCATCATTGTTTAAAATCTCCTGGAAACAACTTTCCCTAAATAATTCCAATATGGAAATATCTTCACGCAATGCAATCTCTTTGAGCATAAAGATTATTTCCCTTTGTTTATTGGTGCTCAACTTTAGATCGGTGAAAATGTCTGCGAGATCAACTCCAACACCTTCTTCCAATCTTTCAAGTTCCAAAGCCATATCCAGAGAAATGTTATTAGTAATTATGCTATGTTGAATGGACTGTGGGAAATGGTATAATTTTCTGATTTTTTTAATAAACGATGGATTTACCGGCAAACCGAGTGTCGACGCTTCCTTGCCTATAGCAATATCGTCCTTAAAAAAAAGTGAGAGCAGATAAAAAGATCTTGATTGTTCTATTAAATTAAGTTGTCTTTGAAACGAATTATCTATAATTGCAAATTTTACACATTCAAGTTTGTTAATTTGAGTATCAACCACCCTTGAGAAAACATTTTGCAAACCTATTTGCCTACATGCGGCAATACGGCGAAAACCACTAACGATAATAAATTTTGAAGATTTCTTTAACAATATCGGTGGGATTATTAGCCCCACTTTTTGAATGGAATCAGCAAGACTATTGACACAGGTGTCAGTTGTAATTTGAAAAGTATTGTCATCAGAATTGATTCTGGACAGCGCTACGTTCTTTTCACTAAATCTCATAATTTGGGCCGGCAAGCAATTTTAGCGCTTCCATGTATTTATTGTGCGTATTAAATATATACAATATCGCCCCTAATACCGTTATCTATGGAAAGTATGCCGACAGAAGGTTTTCTCCCAAATAGAAAAGTCCCCGCAAATGCACCCGGATTGAACATAAGGACTCCATTTTTTATATGATTTGCAGGCTTGTGAGTATGGCCATAAACAATAGCATGAACACCATTGAACTTTTCCATGATTTTATCTTCAATTCCTGTTGAAGAGCCCCAACCATGGATCAACCCGATCCGATATCCATCAACCTTTACTATCTCTTTTATCAACAATCTTGCCGTCACATTATTACGATCCATATTCCCGCATACAGCTATTATTTCCTTTCCAGTAAAAGCTTCGAGAATTTCAATATTGGTAAGATCACCAGCGTGAAGAATGGTTGAGACATCAGCAAATACACCTTCCATCAATCCATAAAGCTCTTTAGATGGTTCCGATAGATGGGTATCTGAAATAACACCGATCTTCATTTTTTTCCATTCAATCACTGATGGTTTCGTAAAAAGTCAGAAAAGCGACCTTTTTACGAGAGTGTTTTGTATTTGGTGTTTAGTGTTTGGTGATGACACCCTCAAGCACCTCTTAATCATTAGAAACTATTTGATTACGATTATGAGTAAGATTATGATTACGAAAAATACCCTATCACTTTAAAGGCAACGTAAATTGCCTGATTTAGCGCAATAGTTATCAGCATATATTTTAAACAAAACACAAAATACTAAACACCAAACACTAATCAATTATTATCTTGAAGGCTTTTAAATAGCGTAATGTACTGTTTTAGTATTGAAAGTGCTTTACTGTCAACATCGGAAAACTCAACCCCTATTTTACATTTTCCTCCACCTTCTTCGTGACAGTAAACCACCCTTCCCTTCATCTCTACAATATCATCTTCAAGCCCTATTGTCAGTACAAGCTGATCTTTTAAATCCATCATAAAATGAGTCTCGAGAAGTATTCCGGATTCAGATACGTCTAAAGTTCTACCCATTCCCTGTTTAATAAGTACATCTTCTTTATAGCCATTAAAATGTAATAGATTGAGTGAAGCGATTCTTTCATGTCTTCTATTCTCTTTTGTTGTCATTTGTTATTATACTCCATATAAATAATCATTATTTCACTTTTTGGTCGATTTGCTCGGGCTTCCCTTCTTTTTAAATTCACCTGTCATCATTGTGGTCGCTAATATGCAGGTTGAAACGTTTTCAATAATATTTTTTAATGTAGTTGAAAGCTGATCAAATTCTTGCTGTAGTTCCTCCGGATTCAGTTTTTTTACTTCGAGATCTTTTGATCCAAAAATTGAGGCAGAAGAAGGTTCATGACCCATATTTAAAAAGGGAACATAGCCGAAAAAATCTCCCTTACTAAGAGTAGATAAATGTATATAGTCATTAACTGCTTTCCTAAAAACAAAGGCATTACCTTTTTTAATTGAAAATAATCTTTTTTCACTTTCACTGGGCTTAATTACTAATTTTTTATCTTTTAGAAATTCTTTTGATTTGTTTTTTCCCAAATAAATATCAAGTGATCTATCGGTAATCTGTCTTAATCTTTGATCAAGACTGATTAAAAGACTACGGAATTCTGAGGAAAGTGAGGAGATTTCGTTGGAAAGACGTTGCGAATCCAGAACACCTATTTGAACATTGCCTGCTGCAACGGCTGACGTACCACGAATATTTCCCTGTGATATAAATGAAGATACGCTTCCAATGAATGAGCCATCACCGATCTTGACTATTGTCAGTGGTTCCTTGGGAGTTTCTTTAATAATATCTATAGTTCCTTCCAGTATAACCCACATCCAATCGCCATGTTTTCCTTCATCAACTATATATGCACCATCAAAATGTTCTTCTTCATCAACGACATCCATGTAATCAACAAGCGGACCTTTAATAACCGGCATTGTAGTTTTTTTATCGGATGAATCAGGTGGCCCTTTTTCAAAAGATACCGGCCCCAATTTTTCAATTTCACCATCGTCCAGCATCCTTAATCCATTAAGTATTATTTCCATCCGAGTAAGTTTAATGACTTTCTTGTTTTTTATTTCTTCAGCGCTGAATTCAAACTCTCCTTCGATCCATCCAAAAAGCGAATAAACAGCGTCAATGCCCTTTAATGATTCATTAACTGCATTTACGGGATTGCCGTTTGAAAAATATATTAACCCCGGTTTAGAAGCATATTTACTTATAATACGCAACGTTCCCGAACTTCCGTTTGAGCCGAGAAGTTGCAAAATTTCTCCGAGGTTGAGAAAGTTTAAATTTCCTGATAAAACAGTATTATTGCTCATGTGTAATAATCACTCTGCCCATTTCAATTCTTTTTGAAGGTTTTGTAATGTTAACTTTATACATGTTTTAAATGTTATCCCAACCCCGTCGCCTTTAACAGCACTACCCGGAAAAGAAGGAGCTTTAAGTTGTCTGTTTAAATCTTTTTCCATCTGCTCAATGGACATCACAGGGAGACCCTGTTTGGCAAGATCTCTCTTATTGTACTGCAAAACTATAGGAATCTTCAAAATATTGAGTCCATACTCCTTTAGATTTTTATGAAGGTCCTTTATAGAAAGCACATTTTTTTCACGTCTAACTTGAAGAGAATCAGCAACAAAAATAAGTCCGTCAACACCTTTTAAAACCAATTTTCGAGTAGAAGCATACTTAACCTGGCCCGGAACATTATATAACTGTACCCGTACATCACACCCCTTTATTTTGCCGAGTCCCAGAGGAAGAAAATCAAAAAAAAGAGTTCGGTCACCCTCTGTGTCGATGGAAACCATCTTTCCTGTGACTTGTTTTTGAAAAAGTTTGTAAACTTGCTCAAGGTTTGTTGTTTTTCCACCCCTTCCAGGCCCGTAAAAAACGATCTTACATTCAATCTCACGCTTATTTATGTTAAAAATAGCCATATAAACCCGCTCCAAAGCAAATAAATAGGTAGTGTCTGAACGAAAACCCTCCATTTTTTAAATTCGAAATCCGAATTACGAAATCCGAAACAAATTCTAAATTCGAATGTTCAAATGCTCTAAACAACCGAATACCGAGGCTTTTGTTTTGAACATTGAAAAATTTGATATTCGATATTGTTTCGAGTTTCGATATTCGGATTTTTACCTGAACGGGAGTTTTCGTTCAGGCACTAATTAAGTGCTTGTAATTTTTATTTCAAGACGGTAATCGCCTTGTTTCGGTCCTGAATCAATCTGTGTATTTGAAGAAACAATGCCAGACCCCTTAAATATTGCTATAGGAGAATAACATTGAATATCATTTAATTTGTCTCCGGCTTTAAAACCCTCAATCACAGATTTTTCTTTACTTGAAATTGTTAGGTTTACCATATTTCCCGATTGGTAACTTACCTCGAATTCAACTATTTTCCCCTTTTCAGGTCCATGAGGTATAGTTATTCCTACCGAATTGATATCGATAAAATCTTCTTCCTCTTCTTTCGTTATTTCTTTTTGTTTCTGAACTTCAGGTGCTTTTGGTTCTTTTATTTCTTCTTCAGGTTCAGGTTCAGGCTGTTTTTCAAGGGCTTTTATTTTTTTTGAAATACCATCTAGAAGTTTTTGTTTGTTTTTAAGTTGGTCGTCTTTTTCTATAAACCCAGCTGCTTCTTTGTATTTTTCCTTTGCCTGGGCAAATAATCCCTGGGAGCCGTAATCTTCTGCTTCCTTGATAATTATTTTTAGAAAATCCTGCATCTTTCGGGACATTTCAGTCGACATCGGCGCAGATTCTACTTTGTTTACTTCTTTTTCTAAAGTGCTAACTTTCTTTGAAATTCCCTCTATCAGGTTTTGTTTGATTTTTAACTGTTCATTTTTTTCAATAAATTTCAATATAGATTTATATTTATCTTTTGCCTCTTCTAATAATCCCTGGGATTTATAAGTCTCAGCTTCTTGCAAAAATGATTTTAATTGTTTTTTAGCATCCATTTATTTATTTGCATTGTGCCTATAGACTATTTAAATATATCAAAACTCTCAATATATTCCGATATTTAAAATTTTATTATCATGTAAGGCTGAAATGAACCGAACGTTTTTAAAACTTTTATTATATATTCTTTTTATTTATAATGTCAATATTTGAGATTGAAATATTTAATATATTTGATAACCACGTAAAAAGTCAAAAATAGCCTTTTTACGGGTGTTTTAAGTTTTAGGTATTAGGTTTTAAGTGATTGAATAAATATGAAATACCTTATCTTAAAACCTAAAACGTAAAACCTAAAACCGGATGAATTCGACTTTTTACGAATTCATCAAATATTGACTTTGATATAATTTGGTGCAATTTTAACAGAACTTTAATATTTAAAACAACTGACTTTAGATATCGTTAAATAGTTGAGTAGAAAATAGTTGAGTGGGAAAATAACCATTGAAAATTCAGAAGGTTATAATCACCTAAATAACGTATGTCCAAATTCAAAATAGGTCATAACAATAACAACTTAACCACTCAACCACTTAACAACTTAACTATGTCTGGACTTAAACAAATGATTATTAGACCTCCCATTGCCGTTGTCGGAATGGCCGGCGTATTCCCGGGAGCTTCCGATATTGATATTTTTTGGCAGAATATCATCAATAAAGTCGATACTACATGTGAAGTTCCAAAAGATAGATGGATTGTTGAGCCTGAATCTATATATCATCCTGATCCTCTGCCAGACAAAACCTATTCAAAGCGTGCATGTCTTATACATGATTTTAAATTCAATTCAAGTGAAATTAACATTGATAAAGATTTTTTATACTCTCTCGACCCTCTTTATCATATTCTTTTACATGTCGGCAGAAATGCTTACTTCGATTGCAAGACAGCATCTTTAAATAAGGAAAGCACAGGGATAATACTTGCCGCCATTTCCCTTCCAACGGACGCTTCTTCTGCAATTAATAGAGAGATATTGGGAAGGTCTTTTGAAAAAAAACTTTTTGGTAATTTTTCTTCATATAAAGAAAAATGTAACTACGAACCCATCACCAGGAAGCAATGCCTTTCCGGTAGGGTAACAAGCCTTCCATCTGCGATTCTGGCCGAAGGGCTTGGTCTGCGTGGCGGAAACTATACTCTTGATGCAGCATGCGCCTCATCGCTATATGCAGTCAAACTTGCCTGTGATGAGCTTTATTCTTATCGTTCCTATGTCATGTTAGCAGGAGGGGTGTCAAGACCAGAATCTCTTTATACACAGGTCGGCTTCAGCCAACTTCGAGCCTTATCACCTTCGGGTAGATGCGCTCCTTTTGACGAAAACGCTGATGGACTGGTGGTGGGAGAAGGCGCCGGTATGATTGTTTTAAAACGCCTTGATGATGCCATCCGTGACGAGGATAATATTTATGGGTTAATCCGCGGTATCGGACTTTCCAATGATATAGGCGGCAGTCTTCTCGCTCCGGATAGTAAAGGCCAGGTTTGTGCCATGAGAAATGCCTATAAATTTGCCAACTGGTCTCACTCTGATATCGATCTTATCGAATGCCATGGAGCAGGAACCCCTGTTGGAGATGCCGTTGAGCTTAATAGTTTAAGAAGTCTTTGGGGTGCATCCAAATTTTCTCTTGAGCAATGCGCCATCGGCTCAGTCAAGTCGATGATAGGACACCTTTTAACCGGGGCCGGGGCTGCCGGAATGATAAAAACTCTCCTTGCACTAAAACATAAAATTCTGCCGCCATCTCTGAATTTTCAAAGAGCCCCTAAAGACAGCCCTCTTAATCACAGCCCTTTTAGGGTTCAAACTGAACCGGAAGAATGGACACGAAGAGAATCTAATACTCCTCTTCGTGCGGCCGTAAGTGCCTTCGGATTTGGAGGGATAAACGGGCACTTGCTTTTGGAAGAATGGGATTCTAAAAAAGCTTATCAGCCAAAACCCAAAATAAAAAGCTTGAAAGAAGAAGCTGTTAGCCATCAGCAGTCAGCAATCGACTCTTCTGTTGCTATTATAGGCATGGAAGCTGCTTTCGGCTCTTTAAAATCCTTGATAGATTTCCAGAAAGCTATATTTAATGGAAATTCAATAATCGGGAAAAGGCCTGAATATCGATGGAAAAAATGCGAAAACATTACAAACAACTATATCGATGAAAAGTCTTTATATGGCGGGTTTATGGAAGATCTTTCGGTTCATGCAGGAGAGTTCCGAATACCTCCCAATGAGATTCCGGATATACTTCCTCAGCATTTATTAATGTTAAAAATATCTGCCAAGGCTCTATATGACGCAGGGCTTTTAAATCAAAAAAATCGCAGTCGAATGAGCGTTATTATCGGCGCAGGTTTTGATTTCGAAGCGACCAACTTCCATCTGCGATGGAATCTATCTAATTTGGTTCATTTGTGGAAAAAAAATTTCGGTCTTGATATTAATGCTGATGAAATGTCCGTCTGGCTTGAGTCATTAAAGGATTCGTTTTGTCCGCCCCTGACTTCCTCAAGAACTTTAGGAGCCCTAGGAGGCATTATTGCCAGCAGAATAGCCAAGGAATTTAATTTCGGTGGTCCCAGTTTTGTTGTTTCTTGTGAAGAAGTGTCAGGTTTAAAAGCTCTTGAAATAGGAATAAGATCCCTTCAACAAAACGAAACCGACGCTGTCCTTGTGGGAGGAGTAGACCTTTTCGGCGATGTCCGGGCGGTTATTGCAGCAAATGAAATCAGACCTTTTTCGAAAAACCAGGAAATTCGACCATTTGATAAATCAGCGGACGGAACCCTTCCCGGAGAAGGTGCTGTGGCGATAGTTATTAAAAAGCTTAACTGTGCAATAAAAGACGGAGACAGGATATATGCTGTAATAAAAGGGATGGGAAGTTCAAGCGGTGGTGGGGCAGCAAATAATTCTGCTTCAAAAGATGCATATATTCTTTCGTTGAAACGTTCTTTTGTTGATGCAGATATTTCGCCATCTTCCATAAGCTTCCTTGAAACACACGGCAGTGGAAATCCTTTGGAAGACACAATTGAATCGGAAGCACTTAACGATTTTTTTTCCGAGCAAGTCGATTTAAAAAGCAACTCATGTGCAATAGGATCTGTCAAAGCTAACATCGGACATACCGGGGCTGTATCAGGCCTGGCATCTGTTGTAAAAACCAGTCTATGCCTTTACCAGGGAATTACCCCCCCCTTGAAAAATTTTACTTCACCAGGACATGATATTTGGGGAAAAAATATTTTTCACATGCCGGCATTCCCACACTTCTGGCTGCGAAACAGAAAAGATGGACCACGCAGGGCATGTACATGCTCGATGACTGCCAATGGCAATTATTCTCATGTAATACTTGAAGAATTCGAATACTCTTTTTCAGACCGAATAGAGACTCAGGTGCTTAAAAAAGTCAATCAAGAAAGGAAACGACCACTTGGATTTAAGTGCTTTGGGCTTTTTGTTGTTGAAGGAAATAGTAAAAACGAATTGATAGAAGGCCTTGATAATCTATACAGTCATGCAAAACAATATGAAAGTGCGTATAAAGATATAGAAACAGCCGCCCACACATGGTATTCAGACAATCCATTAGGCCCTGAAAAAAAATATGCAATATCACTAACTGCAAATGATGTCTTGCAACTTAAGAAAAGAGTGATAGAAGCTAAAAATAGAATTTCCTCTAATACATCTAAAGAGATAACCGGGCAAAGCGGTATAAGCTATTCGCCTTTCCCTTTGGGCATTTCTGATCAAAAGGCATTTGTTTTTCCCGGTTCCGGAAACCATTATATAGGGATGGGAAGAGAAATAGGTGTTCAGTGGCCTGAAATTTTAAGAAAGATGGACACCGAGACATCACAGCTAAAGGCCCAGATGCTTCCACACTGCTATGTTCCACAAAGGATCTCATGGGAGCCTGGATGGGAAAAAGATACACGCAAAGAAATCGCTTCCGATCCGCTAAATATGATCTTTGGTCAGGTTGTTCAAGGCGGTGTAGTTGCCAGCCTTGTAATGAATTATAATGTAAAGCCCTCTGCCGTAATCGGATACAGCCTTGGAGAATGTACAGGACTTTTTGCTATGGGTGCATGGCCTGACCGTGGGAATATGCTAACAAGGATGCTTGATACTGATTTATTTAGCACAGAGCTTGCAGGTCCCTGTAATGCAGCCCGTAAAGCATGGAATATACCGCCGGATGAAGATATAAATTGGTGCGTTGCAACTTTGAATTTTCCGGCAGAAAAAGTACAAAATGTTATCGACAAAATACCCCTTACGAGACTTTTAATAATTAATACACCGGATGAGTGCGTTATTGGCGGAAATAAGGAGCAAGTTATATCAGCCATTGAAATGCTTGGGTGCGAAGCAATTTTTATTGAAGGCGTTGTCACAGTCCATTGCGATGCTGCATCTCCAGTCGCAGATGCTTACAAAAGACTCCACCTCTTTCCTGCGACTCCCCTTGATGGAATAAGGTTTTATAGCTGTGCGCTGGGAGATTCTTATGAGCTTACATCTGAAAATGCCGCTTCTTCTATTCTTGCCCAGGCTATTTCTGGCTTTGATTTTACCGCTGCAATTGAAAAAGCATATAAAGACGGCATCCGTATCTTTCTCGAGATGGGGCCTTATTCTTCATGCACCAGGATGATTAATAAAATTCTTGGCACAAGACCTCATAGAGCTATCAGCGTAAGCGCTCGTGGTGAAGACGAATATGCTTCCTTTCTTAAATTTCTTGGATCCTTAATCACGGAGAGGGTGCCTGTTAATCTTGATAAGCTTTATGGGGAGAATTCATACAACCCGGCGATGATAAAACCGGTTATGGAAAAATCAGGGAAAAGGATAACGCTTTTAATAGGAGGAAAAGCACCCCGCCCTGCCCTGCCGGTTTCAGAGGACAGAGGACAGAAGACAGAAGACGGAGGACAGAGGACAGATGACGGAAGACGGAAGACAGAGGGCAGAGGACAGAGGGCGGAGATCAGAGGCCAGAGATCAGAGGCCAGAGATCAGAGGGCGGTAGACAAAGGACAGCCCCCTGCTTTGCATGAAAAAACAGATATCCTTTACTCGGAATTACCTGCTGCAATGAAGAAAAACATAGAGGCTACTTCAGATGCACATAAAACCTTTCTCGATTTTTCAAATGAGTTAACTAAAGCTTATGCTAAAACATTAACTTTTCAAAATCAGCTATTAAAACGTGGAATGAAACATACGAAAGTCAGAGCCGTCAAGTTCGATTATGCTTTTTCCCGTGATATGTGCATGGAATTTGCTATCGGATCAGTTGCCAAAGTTTTAGGTACGGAGTTCGATATTGTCGACACTTACAAAGTAAGGGTGCGTCTTCCGGACGAACCTCTAATGCTTGTGGACAGGATTATTTCCATAGAAGGCGAAAAAGGTTCCCTGGGTTCCGGTCGTGTGGTAACTGAACATGATGTTTTGCCCGAAGCGTGGTATCTGGATGGCGGAAGAGCCCCGGTGTGCATATCTGTTGAAGCAGGACAAGCAGACTTGTTCTTGTGCTCTTACCTGGGTATAGATCATGCCGTAAAAGGTGAAAGAGCATACAGGCTTCTGGATGCAGAGGTTCAGTTTCACCGCGGGCTTCCCCTCCCGGGTGACGTGATCAGATATGAAATCGAGATTGAAAAATTTGTCCACCAGGGTGATACGTTTCTTTTCTTTTTTAGCTTTGAGGGCTTTATTGGAAATGATCACCTTATCAGCATGACCAATGGGTGCGCAGGATTCTTTACTGAAGAAGAGATAAAAAAGTCAGGGGGAATTATACCGGGTGAAGATGATACGTCTCATAGTAAACAAATTTCAAAAGATCAAACCTGGAAAAACCTTATTTCCGTTAATACTGAAAAATACGACGATGAAGCCTTGAATGCACTTAGACAAGGAAATGTAGCAAAATGCTTTGGTTCGTTTTTTGATGGAATCGAACTTGCCGAATCAATTAGATTGCCGGGGAATCGAATGAAACTTATCGACCGGATACTCCATCTTGACCCAAAAGGAGGGAAATACGGATTGGGCAGTGTTAAAGCCGAAGCAGATATCCATCCTGATGACTGGTTTTTAACCTGCCATTTCATGGACGATATGGTAATGCCGGGAACTCTCATGTACGAGTGCTGTGCACATACGCTTAGGGTGTTTCTTCAACGCCTGGGATGGGTAACGGAAAAATATGGCGTCTTTTATGAACCGGTAAAGGAAGTTAAAAGCAAACTGAAATGCAGGGGGCCTGTAACTCCCGATACCAGACATGTTGTTTACGAAGTTGAAATAACAAAATTAGGCTACAATCCTGAGCCTTATGCCATTGCCGATGCCCATATGTTTGCTGATGGACGTTATATTGTATTGTTTAAAGACATGTCCCTGAAAATGACCGGTATAACCCGTGATGAAATTGAAACTTTTTGGAAAAAAAGAGTTGATAGGCGACTGAAGACGGAGATCAGAGATCAGAGGTCAGAGGTCAGAGATCAGAGATCAGAGATCAGAGGACGGACGACGGACGACGGAGGACAGAAGACAGAGATCAAAGGTCAAAGGACAGAGGTCAGAGATCAGAAGTCAGAGGTCAGAGATCAGAGGACGGAGATCAGAGGTCAAAGGACAGAGGTCAGGGATCAGAAGTCAGAGGTCAGGGATCAGAGGACGGAGATCAGAGGTCAGAGGTCTGAGGTCAGAGGACGGAGATCAGAGGATAGAGGACAGAGGACAAAGGCGCCGGCAATTTTTGACCGCGATAAACTTCTTGCATTTGCTCTTGGTAAGCCGTCTGAAGCATTTGGAGATCTATATAAGGAGTTTGATAAAGATAGGTTTATTGCCAGACTTCCTGGTCCGCCGTATTTGTTTATAGATAAAATAACCCGCATAGAACCTGAACAATGGGTTTTAAAACCGGACGGATGGATAGAAGCTGAATACGATGTTACTTCTGAAGCGTGGTACTTTTTTGCAAATCGAACTTCTTGCATGCCTTTTTGCGTGCTCCTTGAAATCGCGCTTCAGCCGTGTGGGTGGCTTGCCGCATATATGGGATCTGCTTTAAAAAGTAAAAAAGATCTCAGATTCAGAAATCTGGGCGGCAATGCAATTCTATTCCGGGAGATTTTGCAGGAAGCAAAAACCCTAACCATGCGCGCACGATTGACGCAAGCTTCTGAAGCAGCAGAGATGATCATAGAACAATTTGATATGCAGATTTTACAGACCGGTCAAATGGTTTATGAAGGTAATTTAACTTTCGGTTTCTTCTCAAAGGAGTCACTGGCCCAGCAGGTTGGCATACATGATGCGAAGCAAGATGCCTACAGTCCCTCCTCCCAAGAACTTCAAAAGGCTAAATCATTCCAATTGAAAGATACACCACCATTCTCGCCGGATGCGGCTGACCGGCAGTATATGGATTCAACATCTTCATTATCCATGCCGGCGAAGGCCATTCGTATGATTGATATAATTGATATTTATATGCCGGATGGCGGGCCCTTTGGTCTCGGATTTATTCGGGGGACAAAGAAGGTGGACCCAGGTGAATGGTTTTTTAAAGCACATTTTTATCAAGACCCTGTATGCCCGGGTTCGTTGGGTATAGAATCTTTCCTGCAGCTAATCAAGTTCATGGCGCTAAACCGCTGGGGTCATATGGCAGATAGCCACAGGTTTGCGTTCTTTCTTGAAAAATCTCACAGTTGGATATATCGTGGTCAGATCACACCAAAAAATAAAAAAATTGAGGTTGAAGCTATAGTAACCGACCTTCATGATATGCCTATTCCTTATATTGTGGCAAATGGATACTTGAAAGTTGACGGACTTTATATTTATAAAATGGAAAACTTCGGTATTAAACTGGTTCCGGTTTAATAAGTTATTGGTTATTTGTTATTCGTTATATGACTTTTTACAAAGCCATCAATAATAGATTATGCTATATTCAAAAGTATACATAGATTCATTTGGTTATGAACTTCCCCCGAACGTGATAACGTCGGATGATCTTGAAGAACGTTTGGAACCGCTTTATGAAAAGCTTCATTTTCAAAAGGGGCAGCTTGAGGCTATTACAGGAATTCATGAGCGCAGGTTCTGGGATCAGGGTTTTACTATGCATGAAGGCGCGGTAAAAGCCGGACTAAAGGCTATAGAAGCTTCCGGCGTTGCCCGTGAGGCCATTGGCATGCTAATCTATGGCGGTGTTTGCAGGGATAATTTAGAGCCCGCTACGGCCTGTGCCGTGTCGCATGGCCTTGCTCTTTCTCCAGTAACACAGATTTATGATGTATCAAATGCTTGTTTAGGCGTTTTAAATGGAATGATCCAGGTTGCAAATGCTATAGAGCTTGGTCATATCAAAGCTGGAATGGTAGTATCCTGTGAATCTGCTCGTCAGATCATCGACATTACAATTGAGCGCCTCCTTGACACAAAGGATATGAATATTTTCAAGAAGACAATTGCTACTTTGACAGGCGGTTCAGGTGCAGTCGCCGTTATTTTGGCGGATGAATCAATTTCAGATGGAGGCCATCGTCTCCTCGGCGGTGTTTCAAAAAGCGCTGCGGAGCATTACAAACTCTGTTGGTGGGGACCCGACCCGGCAATACCCGGTGGTGGACGTCATATTATGGAAACAGATTCGGTTGGTGTGTTGAAAAACGGCGTAATACTAGGAATAGAAACTTTCAAAGAGTTTAAACAAAATCTATCGCTATCCGAAAACCAGCCCGACAAGATTATTTGCCATCAGGTGGGTGCAACCCATCAGAAAAACATACTCGATTCCATTGGAATCCCAAAAGAAAAAGATTTTACTACTTTTCAGTATCTTGGAAACATCGGGACAGTATCACTTCCAATTACCGCTGCAATAGCATCAGAACGTGAATTCCTTGTTCGGAACGATCTGGTGGGCCTCCTTGGTATCGGCAGTGGTCTGAATTGTCTGATGATGGCAGTAAGATGGTAAAGAAAAAAAACAAACAAATTGATATTTCCGCTTTTAAGCACCTCTATCCATTTAAATCCCGTTATATGAATATAAATGGTTATAAGTATCACTTCCTGGACGAAGGATCTGGTGATCCCATTGTAATGATCCATGGAAACCCCACATGGTCATTCTATTTTCGCGTGCTTATTAAGGAAATATCATCACAATTCCGTACTATTGCCCCGGATCATATAGGCTGTGGACTCTCCGACAAACCAAATCCTAAACAATATGATTATAGACTTAAAAATCGTGTCTATGATTTGGAAACCCTTTTGGATTATCTTCAATTAAAAGAAAAGATCACGCTGGTGGTTCACGATTGGGGAGGAATAATCGGTATGTGCTTTGCCGTAAAACATCCTGAGAAAATCAGTCGTATTATTTTAATGAATACCGTTGCCTTTTTACCGCTTAAAGGGAAAAAACTACCTTTAAGATTACGACTTGCCCGCAATGTAAAACCATTTGCCACTTTAGCAATCCTCGGTTTCAATCTATTTGCCTTTGCTCTACTGCATATGGCAACTCATAAAGGTCTTTCTAAAGATGTTAAATCGGGTTTCATAGCCCCTTACAACTCATGGAAAAACAGGATAGCAATTCTAAAATTTATTCAAGATATTCCTTTAAAGGAAAAAGATCCAAGCTACAACCTTGGAAAATATATGGATGAAAACCTGCATAGGCTCGCGCATATACCCAAATTGATATGTTGGGGAAAACGTGATTTTGTTTTTGATATTGAATATCTTGCTGAGTGGCAACGTCGTTTTCCTGATGCAGAAATCCATTTATTTCCCGATGCAGGTCATTACGTTCTAGAAGATGAACCGGAAACCATAATTAAGCTGGTTAAGGATTTTTTAAAAAGAAACCCTATATAGGAAAAAAATGCCTAAAATTTAAAGTAACATTTGGCTTGAATTCCCGGAAATGTATTATTGCGATAGGCGATATTAATTACGGCGTGCCGGGTAGCCCAATATATAGGATTAGACTAACGCATAGGAAATGAATAGTACTGACATAATAAAAAATAATGATATAGTAAACGTTGCTTCTCACCTTAAAAAGCATGCCAGGACACAACCTTACAAACGGGCTGTAATCTATCCTGCAGGTACTGATAAAAACGGTAGGGTTACCTATTCCCACCTTACATTTCGGCAATTAGACAGGGAATCGGACTGCCTTGCCTATGGTATGGAAAGAGTTGGAATCACCAGAGGAACAAGAACCATTCTAATGGTGAAACCAAGCCTTGAATTTTTTGCTTTAATTTTTGCTTTTTTCAAACTCGGTGCAGTACCGGTTGTTGTCGATCCCGGTATGGGCATGGGCCGCATGCTAAACTGTCTTCATGAAAGCATGCCTGAAGCTTTAATAGGGATTCCCCCTGCACACGTTCTTAGATTAATCGCCCCAAAATTTTTTAAAACAGTTAAAACGTATATTACAGTAGGTAAACGATGGTTCTGGGGGGGATATACTCTAGAACATATATACCAAATGTCCCGAAAACCCTATCCCATGGCAAAAACTAACAGGGATGAAACCGCTGCGATCCTCTTTACAACCGGCAGCACAGGACCGGCAAAAGGCGCTGTCTATACGCACGGAAACTTTGATGCTCAGCTTCGCCAGATAGAATCATCATGGGCTATCTCTGCAGATGAAATAGATCTTACAACTTTTCCTCTCTTTGCTCTTTTCTGGCCTGCACTGGGGATAACGTCGGTAATACCGGATATGGATCCCACCAAACCGGCCTTGGTCGATCCTGAAAAGATCATAGAACCGATAGTTAACCATGGCATAACAAATATGTTTGCATCACCTGCGTTGCTTAACCGTGTGGGAACATATGGTAAAGAAAAAGGGATCAAGCTGCCATCTTTGAAAAGAGTAACATCCGCAGGTGCGCCGGTGCCACCGTCGATTATAGAAAAGTTTGCTTCCATGCTTTGCGGAGATGCCGAAATTCACACACCATATGGCGCTACAGAGGCTGTTCCGATTGTATCAATTACAAGCAATGAAATCCTTTCTGAAACCCGTAAATTCAGTGAGCAAGGTTACGGGACTTGCATAGGCCGCCCTTTAGAGGGAACCGAAATCCGAATTATTATGATTTCAGATGATCCTATTCCTGAATGGTCGGAAGATATCGTTGTTTCTTCAGGTGAAATTGGCGAAATCGCAGTAAAAGGCGATCTTGTTACACGACAGTACTTTGAAAATCCAGAGGCAGATAAACTCGCCAAAATAAATGAAGGAGATCATATATGGCACAGGATGGGAGATCTGGGATGGGTGGATAAAAAAGGAAGAATCTGGTTCTGCGGTCGCAAGGGCCACAGGGTCAATACAAGGAAAGGAACTCTTTATACCATTCCATGTGAAGCCATCTTCAACAACCATCCCAGGGTATTTCGAAGTGCCCTGGTAGGAGTCGGTCCAGCATCAAAACAAATACCGGTCATATGTATCGAACTGGAACAAACAGATGATGGTAAGAATAAAAGAAAACTCAAAAAAGAGCTTGTCGAACTTGCCAGGAGCAACGATCTGACAAAAGACATAAAAAAAATATTATTTCACAAAGCGTTTCCTGTTGACATACGCCACAATTCAAAGATTTTTCGAGAGAAGCTGGCTATATGGGCGGAAAAAAAGTTCACGTAACTATTTTACAACTAATATCCGTTAAGGGATTTTGGAATGTCGGAGTGATCAGTAGCAAGTAATCGGTAATCAGTGATCGGTGATCGGTAACTAAATTATTGGGAAGGTAAGATGGGTAAATAAATGCATACAAAAAATTTTAGGGATTTAGAGGTTTATAATTAGCTCGTTAAATGTCGCCTGAAATTTTAAGACATTAACAATTTTTCCCAAAGAAGAAATGAATTCTTTTACTTATTTAAACTGATAGTTTCTGATCTCAATATAGCAACCAATAACCAATAACCGATAACTGATCACCGATAACTGATTACTGATTACTACATCATCCCAGTACATTGAAAACGTTGAACTATATTACAGAGAATGGAGGTTACACTCCTTGGACCCTGTGGAATTTCCCATTGAAGATGTCCTTGATCTGCATACTTTTCAGCCAAAAGATGTGCCCGATCTTCTCCATGACTATTTTGAAGCCTGCCTTGAGGCGGGCATCTTTTCTGTACGCATCATTCATGGGAAAGGCCGGGGTATATTAAAAAAAAGAGTTCAGGGACTTTTGAATAAAAATCCCATGGTGGAATCTTTCAAAAACTCTCCCCCGGAAGCAGGTGGCTGGGGAGCCACCCTGGTCGAATTAAAAAGGGGTTACTAATTTAGCTAACCCCTTATAATCATTGGTGGAGCTGAGGGGGATCGAACCCCTGACCTCATGACTGCCAGTCATGCGCTCTCCCAGCTGAGCTACAGCCCCAAGTTTATAAAGGCAGATAACAAAAACTGAGATACGTGTCAATCCTTAATTTAGCCTTTCGAAAATTCTAATCAAAATTACCTTTTACATTAAATCTAACGCAATATTTTAGCTGTTTGAAAAATAGACCGCTTCAAAGGTAATTAAATTTTATAGCGTGTAAAATGCATGAAATTTAGATAAGGGAAACGGTTGACAAACTATTAAAGATGACTTAATTATTTCTCATGAAGCAAAACGATTTTACAACAATGCCTGCAGGATTTAGGCAACAAGCAAATCAGACAAATATGTACAAAGAGTTTGAAGCCACAGAGCTTTATTGTCCCAAATGCAAACAGGCTGTTCCCGTTAGGAAGCGTCTTCTTCTTGTCATTCCTGAAGGTGATAAGTATGAATATTTATGCTCGTTTTGTTCTGAGTCTGTTGGGTCAAAGATTGATCGTATAACAAAACCGATTTCTATAATTGTTTAGTGAATAAGTTTTTTTGTAATATTTTAGCTGTTTAAAAACAACGCAGCTTCAAAGGCAATTAAATTTTAAACCGTGTAAAACTCGCGCATAAGTGAGTTCAAAGAAAGAACAGTGCATGTCTTTTAAATAAAACAGCTAAGCTTTAAATACCAATTAGCCATTAAAATACATTATGCAAACCCCTGTTATTTCTTAACGCTTACTAATATGCTCAGACAGTTACACAATTTAAAATTTAATTGCCTTTGAATCTTGATAGTGCTAATTGCTTTAAGAAAGCTAAATTGATACGTTTTTTTTGCATAAGGCTAAATTAATACCAAAATTTAAATATGGATAATAAATAATGCTCAGATTAATGCGTGACCATGCAGGTAGCTGGCTGATAAAGATTCTTTTGGGTGCCATTGTTGTTGTTTTTGTATTCTGGGGTGTTGGGAGCTTCCGCTCACAAATATCCGGTAGAGTCGCTCTTGTCAATGGAGAGCCGATTTCAAAAGAAGAATATAGAGAGACGTATAATAATATCATTGAACAGTTGCGTCAAAGATTTGGGAAAAGCTTGAATGATGATCTATTAAAGATGTTTCAGGTAGAAAAGCAGGCAATAGACCAGCTTGTAAATCAAAAGCTTTTAATTCAAGAGGCATTAAGACTTAATTTGAGAGTTTCCAATAATGAGCTTGTTTCTTCAATTAGGAAAATTCAGGCTTTTCAGAACGCCGGAATATTTGATAAGCGCCTGTATAAAAACGTTTTAAGTCGTTACAGACTGACCCCTGAAGGGTTCGAAGCCAAGCAGAAGGAGTCAATGCTGATTGAAAAGTTAAGATCTTTAATAACAAGTGGTGTTAAAGTTTCAGATCAAGAAATCCTTGAATGGTTCAAATGGGAAAATACTTCAGTAAATATTGAATTTGTTCTCTTTGAACCGGACAAATATAAAAATATCAAACCATCAACTGAAGAAATAAATACTTACTTTGATAAACACAAAGAGTCTTTCAAAATTGAACCTATGGTAAAAGTTCGTTTTTTACACTTTAATCCAGAGACTTACAAATCTAAAGTTAATATTAAACATGATGAAATACAGGATTATTATGAAACAAACATAGAAGAGTTTAAAAACCCGAAAACGGTTGAAGCCCGGCATATATTGATAAAGGTTGCTCAAGATGCCGACTCTGAAGAAGTTGAAAAAGGAAGAAAAAAATCATTAAGTATTTATAATATGGCTGCTTTACAAGGAAAAGACTTCGCTGAATTGGCTAAACAATATTCTGAAGGTCCCACCAAAGAAAAAGGGGGACTTCTTGGAACATTCAAAAAGGGAGATATGGTAAAGCCATTTGCTGACAAGGCTTTTTCTTTGAAAGCTAAAGAGATTAGCGAACCGGTACGCACTAGGTTCGGATGGCATATTATCAAAGTTGAGAAAGTAAATGAGTCATCTACACTTTCTCTTAAAGAAGCCGAAAGCAAAATTCAAAAAAAATTAATAAATAAACAAGCAAAATATATTGCATATGATGAGGCGGAAGCAGTCTATGATACTTCATTTGGAGGAAATGACTTTATTCAGGCTGCAAAGGATAAAAGCCTTAAGTTGAAAACAACGGAATTTTTTACAAAAAAAGGTCCTGATAAGAGTGTTAAAAACCGGGAAAAATTTGCATCCAGTGCTTTTAACCTTAAACTAATGGAAATTAGCGACATCCAGGACTTTGAAGACGGATATTATATACTTCAGGTCATTGAAAAAATACCTGAAAGGATTCCAGAGCTTGATAATATTAAGGAAAAAGTGAAAATTGATTTGGTAAAAGAAAAACAGGATGAACAAGCGCGCAATGATGCAAATGACTTTTTGTCATCTTTGAAAAAAAACGGATCTATTATTGAGGAAGGCAAAAAATATAATTTAACTCCAGCTACTACCGGTTTGTTTAAGCGCAATGATTCAATTCCGAATATTGGGTTTGAGCGAGAGATTGCCACGACAGCTTTCAAACTTTTAGACAAAGATCGATTGACACAAAGCGTCATAAAAGGAACAAAAGGATATTACATTCTCAAGTTAAAGGAAAGAAAAGAGCCTGATCTTGAAGGATTTGATAAAGAAAAAGAGAAAATAGAGGAAAGATTGTTAAGGGAAAAGCAAGGTAAAACCTTTGATAAATGGTTGGCAATAGTAAAAGACAAAAGTGAGATTTCCATTAAAAAAGATTTTTTATAATAAAAAGGTTGATTTATAGAAATGGCAGAGCAAATTATTACACATACATCAAAAAAATGCCCATATTGTTCGGAACACCTTTCTCTTGATGCAACGGTATGCTCTTCATGCAAGAAAAGAATTGGTGAAGTAGAATCTCATGGAATGGCTAAAAAAACTGTTGATTGGTGGGCTTATACAGTTGCTATTCTTTCATGTATAGTGCTTGCTGTATATATTTGGTGGGCTTTTTTTAAAGATAAATAAATTCAGACATCGTCAAATAGTTGAGTGGTTAAGTGGTTGAGTAGGAAAAAATTTATAATTAAATCAATATATTAATATTTGCAAGCTGTTGTATGTCCAATTGTTTTACAAAATGGTTATTATTCTTATCATTACAACTACTTAACTGCTCAACGACTTAACGACTTAACAAGATCTGAAATTTAAAAATTATGAAATCATAGCGCTCATCATGTCGCCGGCATTTTCTGCATGATCTGCTATTGAGCCTATCGTTTCCGCAAGCCTTATTGTATGGAACACTGTAACAGGGTCTATCCTCATATTAAAGACCTTCTGCTTTATCTTATCCTCTACCTCATCTGCCATATGTTCTTGCTGTCGTATATTTCGAATAATTTCCCTGATTATTTTTTGTTGTTTTTTCGAAGAATTTCGAAAGTATTTATTAGCCTCTTCAACCATTTTGCTCAATTCTTCAATAGGATCGATAACCGTATCAACAAAACAGTAAAAGTCTTTCTTAAGTTCTTTTGGAATCCCGGGCTTGGGTCTATATGAAATCCAGTCCAGAGCATCTTCCACTGCATCCAGAACCCGATCCTGTTCTCTTAAATATCCAAATAATTTAAATTTATCCACGGTTAGCAGAGTTCCCTTTGGGAGACATCCGCGAATATGTCTTTTAATGGAGTCTGCTTCATTTTCAAGCTCAATAACTTCCCTCCTGAGTTCTTCAAACGCTTTGTATTTATCTGAAAAATGATACTCTATAGCCTGTTGGAAAGCCCATGTACACTCTTTTACCTTTTCCATATGTTCCCTAAAAGCATCAAAAGGGAAACTAACAAAAAATGATATGAACGGAATGTGCATTGCCACCCCCATAAGAACTCTATAAAATAAAAAAAGTTTACTAAATTTGTATAATACTGTCAATTTTTAAATCCCTGCCCCCAGGGAAACGTCAAAATCAACTCTAACCGATTCAGATAGAAGCGATTTGCTTTCCAGGATACGCACTAAAATCCCAAATCACAATACTCAAATTCCAAACAATATCAAAATTACAAATTCCAATGACCAAATTTTCATAAGCCAGTAACTTTATTTTTTCCCTTCCAACATTGCCATTTCCATGATCTGCATTATAATTTTTAGTAACGTTTAAAAATTATGACATTGTGTCAATATAACTTTACGAAAGTAATTAGAACTATTGTATTAATTTAGCCTTTTGAAAACAATTAAAGATAGCAAGCTTTAAAGGTTGTTTAATTTTTAATCGTGTAACTGTCTGAGCGTATTAGTGAGCGTTAAGAAAGAACAGGGGCTTGCATTATGTGTTTAATGGCTAATCGGCATTTATAGCTTAGCTGTCTTAATAGAGGACTATACTTATGATCAATAATCTTTTCAGGCCTTTTATTAAAAAAGTTTTGATATTGGCCGCAACTATTTATCTCTTCTTATCTCTTCTATCAATCAAACCGATTGAATATGGCGGTAGCAAAAACTATTTTATTCAATATGCATTAAAGATTTTAACGGTTGAATATGTAGCCGCTCAAAATATCGATTCTTTGCCGAAATGGCCGCATGAGAAGAGCGATCTTCTTCCGGATACTGCCCTGCTGTTCGGAAAGCTTAATAATGGTTTTAGATATATATTGATGAATAATAAAGAACCAAAAGACAGGGTGAGTATGCATTTGAATGTTCAAGTTGGATCAATGCATGAATCAGATCAACAGCTAGGATTAGCGCACTTTCTTGAGCATATGTTATATTGTGGTTCAAAGCATTTTAAACCTGGTGAACTTGTTAAATATTTTCAAAGTATAGGAATCCAATTTGGACCAGATGCGAACGCCCATACAGGTTTCAACGAAACTGTATATGATATTCTCTTACCTAAAGGAAACAAAGAAAGTTTGGAAAAAGGCCTTATGGTGATGAGAGACTTTGCAGACGGAGCGCTTCTTTTACAGTCTGAAATTGATAGAGAACGAAAAGTTGTCCTTGCAGAAAAGAGAACCAGAGATTCTGTATCTTATCGCACACATGTGTCGACCTTGCGTTTTGAGTTCCCTGAAGCAAGGATATCAAAAAGACTTCCTATAGGAACGGAAGATGTTCTTAAAAATGTACAACATAAGCAATTTAATGACTTTTATGACACATGGTACAGACCCGAAACAATGATTCTTGTCATTGTAGGGGATTTTGATATAAATTCTGCAAAAATACTCATAGAAGAAAGATTCTTCTCATTATCCACCAGAGCGCCCCCTATTCCGCATCCAGATATAGGAAAGATAGAACATAAAGACATCAAACCATTTTATCACTTTGAAAAGGAAGCCGGAAACACTATGGTCAGCATTGAAGTCATAAAGAAAATTTTGAAAAAGCCGGATTCATTTGCCCTTCAAGCAACCCAAATTAAAAAAAATATTGCCGACAGGATCATCCAGGACAGATTGAATAAAATGTTAAGAAATCCGGACACCCCTTTTACCTCTGCTTATATAAGTTCCGGAGTCTATTTGAATCAAATAGGATACGCAGAACTAAGTGCCGAGAGTAATGCAGAAAACTGGGAAAAAACTCTTTCGATCCTTGAACAAACATTAAGACGAGCAATAAAATATGGCTTCACTGAACAGGAGCTTGAAAGAGTAAAAAAAGATTTTCTATCAAGATTGGACAATGCACTTCAAAAAGCTTCTACACGAAACAGCCAGACACTGGCTCGACATATAATAAAAAACCTGAATTCAAACAGAGTCTTTCAATCTCCTGATATTGAAAAAGAACTTTACGCTCCTTTTATAAAATCTTTATCTTTAAAATCTGTGCATGATTCATTCGAAGATACATGGGGAGATGATCACAGGCTTGTTCTGGTTACCGGAAATGCGAAACTGACCAATAATGATACTAATCCCGAGAATCTAATTCTTGCCTCATTTAATAGAAGCAGCAAAAAGACAGTATCAAAGCCGGTTGAGACACAATCGGTGGTCTTCCCTTATCTTCCTGAGCCCGAAAGAAAAGGTCGAATTATCAATAAAACCTATGTGAGCGATCTTGGAATCATCCAGGTTGATTTTGAAAATGGTGTTCGACTGAATCTTAAGAAGACCGATTTTTCTGCAAATGAAGTACTTGTTAATATTGCTTTTGGTCCGGGCAGGTTATCTGAGCCGCTTGACAGTCCCGGTCTTTCTGAACTCAGCAGAGAAGTGATCAATGAAAGCGGACTTGGAACGCTTAATAAAGATGAAATCGAACAAGCTATGGCCGGTAAAAATACCACTGTTGTTTTTAATATTGAAGAAGGTCGTTTTATTTTCAAAGGAAAAACCGTATCCAAAGAGATTACCTTGCTGTTTCAGCTCCTTTACGCCCACATTATGGATCCCGGATATCGAAAAGATGCTTATGAACTTGCCATGGACAGGTTTGGTCAACAATATGCTGAACTCACGCGCTCCATCGACGGCGCCGTGATGCTTCACGGAAAACGCTTTTTAGCCGGAGGAGATAGTCGTTTTGGGCTTCCTCCTTATGATAAATTTAAAAAATTGACATTTGATCATGTTAAAAAATGGATTCATCCTCAATTGATGAATGATATACTCGAAGTTTCCGTGGTGGGTGATTTTGATGAAAACTTAGTTGTTGATACAGCATCCATGTATCTTGGAAGTCTTCCTAAAAGATCCGGGATGCACGAACAAATAAGAACAGAGCCAATTAAATTTCCTGCTAATCAATCTTTAGAAATAAAAGTTGAAACTGAGATTTCAAAAAGCTTAGTAATCATAGCTTACCCTACGGAAGATTTCTGGGACATTAAAAGGACACGCCGTTTTTCGATTCTGGGGGAAATTTATTCAGAAAGGCTTAGGGAAAGGATTAGAGAGAAGCTTGGCGCCGCATATTCTCCATTTGCCTATAATAAATCAAGCCGAGTTTATCATGGGTTCGGGATATTTCAGACGATGGTTCATGTTGATCCCAAAAAAGCCGAAGTGATTATTCAAGAAATAAAAAAAATTAGTTCAGATCTTGCAACCGGCAGTGTTACTGAGGATGAACTTAGAAGAGCTTTAGATCCCATTCTCACAAATATAAAGGATATGCGTAGAAAGAATAGATACTGGCTTAATAGTGTCCTAACCGAATCAAAAAAATATCCCCAACAAATTGACTGGAGCAGAAGCATAATGAAGGATTATGCCTCTATAACAACAGATGATATCTCAATTCTTGCCAGAAAATATCTTGATAACCGCAAAGTTGCAACAATTGTGATAAAACCTGGTCAAATATTCAAATAAGTGAGTGGTTGAGTAGGAAATTCAATCGAATTTCTACTAAATAAATGTTGGTTGCATTATGCTAAATTATTTGATATGGAGGAATACTTCAACTCAACTGAAAAGTAATAAAAAGGGAGGTAACCTCTGAACTTCTTAAACAAATTTTGGAAATTTTTTTCGTCTGTCAAGCTTTCGGTTATTCTTTTATTATCACTTGCAGTCACTTCAATTATCGGTACCGTGATTCCTCAGAACCAAAATTCTGCCGATTACTTTCGTGCTTATGGTGAATTTTTCTACCAAATCTTTTCTGCACTTGATATATTTGATATGTATCATTCCTGGTGGTTTCAGTCCCTCCTTTTATTACTAACAATAAATATAATTGTCTGTTCCATAGACAGGCTTTCCGCTACCTGGAAAATTATTTTTGTTAAAATTCCGCCATTTAATATTTCAAGATTTAGAAATCTCTCCGATAAGGAAGAGTTTGCAGATAATCGCTCACCTGAAAATTTGAAAAAGATTTATGAGCCATTTATTTCAAAAAGCTTTTCATATTTGCGATCGGAAGCAACAGCAAATGGAATCTGTATTTTTGCAGAAAAGGGACGTTGGACACGTATGGGTGTTTATACCGTACATTTAAGCATTGTTCTCATGTTGCTGGGCGGTTTGATTGGTTCCATCTTTGGTTTCGAAGGGTTTGTAACTATACCTGAGGGGGAAAAGAAAGAAAATATCCGGATAAGAAGCACACAACAACTACATAAATTGGACTTCGAAATCCAATGTGATGATTTCACTTTAAGTTTTTATGATTCCGGTGCTCCTAAAGAGTATCGTTCAAGCTTAACCATTTTAGAAAATGACAAACCTGTTCTTCAAAAGGATATCATCGTAAACGATCCCCTTCGCTACAAGAATATAAATATTTTCCAGTCAAGCTATGGCACGCTCCTGCCAAAGGAATTTTCGATGAACTTTATGAGCAAAGAAACAGGTATGCGCTATACAAAAAATGCATCAATAGGAGAACAGATGGAAATCCCGGAAGGTATGGGAACTTTAGTTATCAAAGATTATAGTAATTCATATAGCTTCATGGGCCATAACATCGGAGAATCCTTTATGGGAATTCTAACTCCAAATGACGGAGATCCTGTTCAAATAATACTTCCTTTGCGCTTTCCGCAGTTTGACAAGATGAGAAAAGGCAAGTGGGTTATTTCCGTAGCTGATTACAAACCCCGTTATTATACCGGTCTTCAAGTGACCATGGATCCCGGTGTTTGGGTCGTTTACTCCGGGTTTATTATGATAATCATAGGATGTTTCATTACTTTTTTTATGTCCCATCAAAGATTATGCATTGAAGTAAAAAAAAGCGGAAAAAAATATAAAATAATGGTTGCAGGCACTTCAAATAAAAACAAACTTGGAATGCAAAACAACATAAAGCGTATTACAGAAAATCTGTCTAAATTAAAATAGCACTCAAAGCTTTATTAATCTTATACTTTAAGGATAAGTTATGAACAGCTCGAATTTATTATCAATTATAACATTTATTTATGGCTTTGCTGCATTTCTATACATCTTCTCATGGATTTTTAAAAAACCGCCGGCCGGCAAATTGGCAACATGGACAACCATTTTTGGATTAGCAGGCAATACTGCCGGTATTCTCATGAGATGGGTGGAATCTTACAAAGCTGGCATAGGGCACGCTCCTCTCTCAAACTTGTATGAATCTCTTATCTTTTTTGCATGGACTATTATTGTTATTTACCTGGTAATTGAAAAAAAATATAAAAACCGAACAATTGGAGCGTTTGTAACACCTCTTGCTTTTTTAGCACTGGCGTATGCATCTCTTTCTCCAAATATCAGCGATCGTATTCAGCCTTTGATACCGGCTTTAAAGAGCAATTGGTTGATTGCTCATGTTATTACTTGCTTTGTAGGTTATGCTGCATTTGCAGCCGCTTTTGGTATAAGCATAATGTATCTTCTCAAGCAAAGAGAGGGTGAACATAAAAGCTTTCTATTTGAAAGTTTTCCAAGACCCAAAGCTTTGGACGAGTTAACCCATCAAATGATTATGTTTGGATTCCTTTTTCTATCTATTGGAATAATAACCGGAGCCGTATGGGCAAATTCGGCATGGGGACGCTATTGGGGATGGGATCCAAAAGAAACCTGGTCTTTAATTACCTGGTTTATTTATGCAACATTGCTGCACGCGAGAATGATGCGCGGCTGGTATGGTAAAAGAATCGCATATCTTTCCATCGTCGGCTTTATAGCTGTTCTCTTTACCTATTTCGGTGTAAATCTTTTGCCAGGCTTACACAGTTATGGATAATAAAAGACTTTTGAAAAACATCCCTATGAAGCATGAAAATAACAAAAACAATAAAAAACTTCATTCCTTTAAGCATAGACTATCAGCATTTTCTGGAAGTATTATGGCCTGGCTGATAATTCATCTTCTATTTTTTTCATGCAGGAAATACATATTCGGTTATAATAATTTTAAAAAACATATACGCGAAAATGCCAATAAAGTTCTTAGCGCAAGCTGGCATCGTTCAATGCTTTATACCCTATTCTTTTTTCGAAATCTTGATGCCGCACTCATGGCGAGCCGCAGCCGCGACGGTGAATTAATAACCGCTGTTTTACGACGTTTTGGCTATTTTACACCTCGTGGCAGTAGTGGAAAAGGCAAAGCAGGAAAGCAGGCGCTTGAACTGTTTATCAATCACATAAATAAGGGAAAAGTGGGCGGGCTCGCTGTTGATGGACCAAAAGGTCCTCCCTATGTCTCCAAGCATGGAATCGTTACCGCAGCTTCTAAAACAGGCGCACCTATTATTCCGCATGTGTGGTATGCTCAGCCTAATATTCGTATTAACAGTTGGGATCGTACCATTGTTCCAAAACCATTTTCAAAGCTGGTTATGATTATTGATCGAGAACCACTTAACATCCCGGCGAACATAGGCCGAGAGCAGCTTGAAGAGTACCGTCAGATTTTAAACAAGCGACTGCTTCAACTAACATATCAAGCTGATCACTGGTTTGAACTTCGTGACAAATACCCTGACCCGCGAGATATACCGGTGCCGGACCCGGTTCCATTCCCATATCACCCACCTAAGTAAATATCCTGGCCCAAAGGACCAGACTTTGGGTTACCCCTGGAAGGGGATGTTTTACTGTTGAATGGATTAAATCCGAAATTCGAATATCGAAATCCGAAACAAATCTTAAATTCGAATGCTCAAATGCTCAAAACAATCAAGAAAATATTCATTTCATAACGGTGAATTTATTTTGAACATTAGAATTTGATGATCGTCTCATTTTATCAATCTATGATTGCTGACAAATATAAAAACGGATTTTATTCCTTTTAAACGATTAACCAATAACAAATAACGAATAACTCCCAATTGGTTTTTACTCAATTGGGGTTGGATGTCCAACTTTTTGGAAAACGGCTATTATTTTTATCATTACAACTACTTAACCACTCAACCACTTAACAAGGTCTGAAACTATTATTTACTTAATATTGTAACTAACAAATTCCAATATCCGGATATAAGTTTTTTTCTTTCATTTTTGCCGTTTTCCTCTAAATTTATATACTCATAGCTGACATCTTCAGCCTTTTCTATATCACCGACAAGGAATAGTAAGTACATTCTTTGTAGATAATATTTTAAATTGCTTACTTTCTGAGATCCCAATCTTTCCAGGGCCAGTCTTAAATATTGTTCTGCCATGAGGTAATCTCGCTTCTGTGCGGCCCCCGCGGCCAAATGTTTATACATTGTCGCTGTATCGGTTGATTCTTCAGGTTTGTCCTTTTTCTTTGAAATTATTTGTTGAGCAAATACATCACTATCAAACGCCCAAAGAATATAATTGTTTAGCAAAGGATCGTGAATACATTTATTAATGTTCCCAACAATTGGAATTTCCATAGTTCCAAGTAATAGGTTAAAGTTAATTATATCTCGAACGGCAAAGTACTTCCCAGCTTTATTTCGTAAAGAGTTAGGCCATATATTCGAAATCAGTTCGCTTTTGTAAAAATTATCCTTTGAAAGATCATGGTTCATAAATTTAAAGTAAACCGGAAGTTTTTGTTCGCCGCTAATGTCATAATTTGATAATCTGTGCGGATAATTATCTGTTAACGGCAAGCTGTCTGAAATCCAATCGTGTAACCTATGACTGTCTGCAATGAAAAGTGAGCCAAACTGTTCCGCACTTTCAAATCCCAGGGCACGCATTTCCGGCCCCACCACCGGGTCGTTCCATTGATGAATAAAATCTTTTTCATCTACATGCTCCTGTGGATTTTTTATCCCCATGAGTACCCATTCAAATTCAGCCCCTGCCCAAAGAGAGCAATTATTGAAAACATTACAGAATCCTTTCAATATCGATTTAGTAGTTTTTACGCTTAATTGGTCCACCGGCAACCAATAAGTGACAATTCCCCCTTCGTTCAAACTATCGTAGATCAATTGAAAATATTCCTGGGTATAAAGGTTAACTATTTTATGATAGCAAGGAGGGGGTGGTTCTGCTGTAACGATGTCAAACTTATGCTCGGTTGTAAGGAGGAAAAAACGTCCATCTTCTATGTGGACGTTAACTCGTGGATCATAGATAGGATTTTCATTAGGGTCATTAAAGACAATGTCGCTCATTTCTATAATATCTCTGGAGATATCGACTATTTCGATTTTTTCGAGAGATTCGGTGTCTGTCAAGGCTTTTGCGGTAGAACCGGACCCATAACAAATTAATGCCGCATTTTTAGGATTTGGAATCAAAGCTACCGGAAGATAAACAAACAGCTTAGCATAACGTTTGAACCATAACTGTGTAGTTGCCATCGGATTGCTATTTGTCACCAATCTATAATAATAAGGTTCGTTAATAATATCTTTCTGAAAATATTGAATAGTCTCGGTCAAACCTTCTTTGACGGCAATTCTTGTTTCCCCTTTTTTGACATATTTCTTGGTTGCAAACGTTAAGAAATGTTGATTCATTAAACCGAAAGGAAAAAGAGACAGGATGATTAAAAATATCACCAGGATTGTACAATGAGACGGAATTTTCCGGGTTAAACGCCAAAATTGGTTTTTAACAAAAAATAAAAGAGAAACAATACCATAAATTAACACTGATAATAAAAGTGATTTTTCAATTCCCAAAGTTGGGATGATAAATAATGTGGCGCCAAGTGATCCAAATACACCCCCAATCGTATTTGCCAGTGTCAACATCCCGGTAGCCTGAGCCTCTGCAATAAATTCCGCGTGTAATCCTTTACCGAGCATAGTAAAGATAATTCCCGAAAAAAATGAAATAGGGAACATCAGAAATAAAGATACAAATGCAATGCTAAGCGGGTTATTTGTAATTGCAAATTTATCCAAAACAAATCCAAAATATCGGTATAATAAAACAATAAGGATTCCGTTTATTAATAAAATAGGGGTTAAATATTTTTGTGCATTCGATTGCAATTGAAACCATTTTGATCCGGAAAGACTTCCTAAACCAATGCCTGCTAAGATAGTCGCAAGCATTATGGCAAAATTCAATGTATAGGCATTGAAAAACAACATCATGAATCTGAACCAGATTACTTCCAGGGCTAAAAGGGTAAAACCGGTAAAAAAACTGGCCGTCAAAAACCGAACCATTGTTAATGAAATATCCGGAATGACAAAGTGATCTTTAGATTCAAAAGAAACACTGACGCCGAACTTTTTACGAGAAATCCATAGGGCTGTTATTGCAACTGAAAAATTCAAACAGGCGGCCACAAGTCCCGAACCTTTTATGCCTAGCCAGTCGAGCAGGAATATTTCGTTCGTAAGTATACCGAACACTGCTCCCATGGTATTCCAGCCATATAATATTCCAAGGGTTTGTCCAAAATTTGTCATTTTGTTAGAAAGGGCTTTTACGAGTAGCGGAAGGGTTACTCCCATTGCTGTCGTCGGGACAACTAACAGAAAAAATGAAATCACAAATCTAAGACTCTGGCTAATCAAAGGATATTCCGAAAAAATGCGAAATATCGGAACAAAAGAAAAAGTTAATTTGGGAAGTATTAGAATTAAAGCAAAACCTGAAACCCCAATAACAATTTCAAGAAATGCATAAAGACGAATGGGAGACTTTATTTTATGGCCAAAAACAATAACTAAACCATTTCCTAATGCAAGTCCCGCCATAAAGCTGGACAGCACCAGGGAAGTTGCCCAAACACTGTTCCCCAGATTTATTCCAGACAAATGAAACCATAAAGCCTCTAGAATAAGAGCCGAAGCACCGGAGAGAAAAAAAATAAAACTTAAAATAATTGTCATAAGTTTGTCGATTTAGTGATCGGTCACCAGTGACCCGCCCGCCTCGCCTGAGCTCGCGACCCGCCTGCCATGCAAGGCACGAACGGGCAGGTGGCGCGCAGGTCGGTGATCAGGTATTGGGTAATCAGGTACCGATCACTGTTCACCGATTACCGATTACTTGTCAAGGATGGGATTTGCCAAGGCTTAATAAAAAAAGGAGGTTACCCAATGACGGATAACCTCCTTTAATTGCTGGTGCCGGAGCCGGGAATCGAACCCGGATGAGCGCAAAGCCCGGAGGATTTTGAGTCCTCTGCGTCTACCAGTTTCACCACTCCGGCTTTGAATGCCTAATTTCATCTAAGTCAGAATGTATATTTAAATTGTCAGCGAATGTCAATTAAATTGAGCAACAATTCTAATAACAGATCTCGTCAAAAGGTTCGGGGTTCAGAGGTTCAGGGTTTAGAAATCAGAGGTCAGAGATCGGAGATCAGAGGTCAGAGGTTCAAAATTTCTACTGAATTTCTATCGAATTTCTATTGAATTTCGTTTTCAACCACTCAACTATTTGACGATGTCTGATACGACAGCAAAAATATCCTTTGCAGAAATCTCTCCTTCCCGCAAAACCTTTGGAAGTTCGGTAGTAACGTCAACTACGGTTGAACCTATGCCCCCTTTGAGCTGACCTGCATCAAGTATAAGATCAAGCTTGTCTATTATACAAGGATCAAAATCAGAGATTCGTGAATATCCGGTATTTCCTGAAATATTGGCGCTTGTTCCGGTTATGGGGCTATTTATTTTCTTTACCAAAGCTGAGGCAACTTTATGTTTCGGCAATCGCACGCCAATTTTGCCTGTTCCTGCCGTAAGATTTTTTGGTAGTGTATCGATCGCCTCAAATACAATGGTAACCTTACCAGGCCAAAAGCTTTTCATCATGTTTAATGCAGCAGGAGGAATGTTTCGAACAAGTGCAGGCAGATCGTTTTGATCATTAATAAGCACAAGCAGTGGTTTATTATATGGCCGATGCTTTATTCTAAATATTTTTTCAACTGTTTCAGCATTAAAAGCATCTGCTCCCAATCCGTATAGACATCCTGTTGGGAAAGCAACAATCCCTCCCTTTTTTATTACTTTTGCGGCTTCGTTAATAAAATCGGTTTCAGGATTGTCAGAATTTATTATACATACCTTATTGATTTTGCGTGAGATTTCTTGCTTTTTGATCAACCTGGTCAGCCATCTCCTTTTTAAATGCTTTCAGTTTTTTTTCCATGTTACGATCAGAAATTGCAAGAATCTGTGCCGCAAGGATGCCTGCATTTCTTGCTCCCGATTTTCCGATGGAAACCGTTGCCACAGGAATACCCGGAGGCATCTGAACAGTAGAAAGAAGAGAATCTAACCCCTGAAGACAGGAAGAATCAATTGGAACTCCGATAACCGGAAGAGACGTATGTGCCGCTAACACTCCTGCTAGATGTGCTGCATGCCCAGCCCCTGCAATAATAACTTTAATTCCACGCGTACGTGCGGAAGATGCGAATTCAGACGCCCTTTTGGGGCTCCGATGGGCTGATGCAACAGTCATTTCAAAGGGGATTTCGAATTTATTTAAAATTGCTGCAGCCTCTTTCATAATTCCAAGGTCAGAATCACTTCCCATTACAATTCCTACTGTTGGAAGCTCTTTAACATCTTTAGATGCTTTATTTCTTGTTTTCAAAATACCTCCTTCTTAATATTGTTAGCCAGGCGTTCAAGCAGTTCCTCTTTTTTCTGATCAAGCTCTCTTCTACTTATTTTTGCCCCTTTAATGCCACCATTTAAAGATATCTCTGAAAGGTAGCATTCTCCGCTTCCGGTAAGCTGAAAATCTATATGAGCATATGGGAATTTTCCCCGCTCCACTATATCTATACACAACCTTTCCATATCGCTTTCCAAACTATAAGGATAACTTTTTCCACCTGAAGATATATTCATCCTGAAGTTATTTGGGTTGTGTCGCACATAAGCTTCAATATAATCTCCCACTATGATTACACGTATATCAGTAAAATTCTCTAAAAAAGGTTGCACTACAAAAGGATAGGAAGATTTTGATAGAGCCATAACGCTGTAAAGACTTTCAGTTGTATCCCATTTCCGCACACCATAACCACAGTGTATTTTATCCTCTTTAGTAACTATAGGCCCAACACCGTGTTTATTATATTGATTGATAACATGGATCAGGTCCACTCGGCGCGTAACAGCAACTGTATGGGGCACCATCCACTTTTGTAAAACATAAGCCTGAGCAGCCTTAGAGCCGCTTAAAAGTTGTGAAAGTGGAGACGGAAAACAGTATATACCCCGTTCAGTAAGATCAACAAACATAGGTTGTTTTAAATATTTAGATGCAATCGTACCTATAAAAACATCACCAGGATCAAGCTTGTGATACAGTTTTTTTAATTCCTTGTTAGTTTTGACAATCATGTATTAACTTTTATCGTAATAGTTCAGCCACAAAGACACGAAGACACAAAGATTATAATATAATTCTTTTCATCCCTTTTTTAGTAAAAGGTGCGTTAAAATAAATTGATCAGAAAGCCAAAAAGCTTGATAGTCAATTTTTGATAAAGGTTTAAACTAATATCTCTTCTTTGTGCCTTTGTGCCTTAGTGGCTGAAGTGTTAACTTTTATCTAAATTCAGGACTCCTGACCCCAGTTGAAAATGCTTCTCGCTAAGCCTTGAATTGC
>CAZLRK010000007.1:0-51213 GCA_964561845.1 uncultured Desulfobacterales bacterium
TACAATTGAAAAAGTCGTAAAAAGTCAATTTTTTATGTGCGGAAAGTGGGTTATAATATATGGAATAAATAAAATATATTGTTATTTATTCTTATTTTCTCTCAAATACATTTATCCGGGAGGATTACCATGTACACTTTCCAATGGACGGTTTGTACCCATGTGGGTGTCGGCATCGTCAACAAGATAGGAACCTTAGTCTCTCCTTCTGCTGATCGACAGCGGGCGCTTATCACCAGCGCTGCGGATGCCTGGTGCCAGCCCCTTAATCAAAGGATAAAGGGATTGCTTTCAGAAGCAGGCTGGGAGACCATTAAAGTCTGGCCCGAAATCGAACCCAATCCCAGTCGAGAGACAGTCGGGCGGGGAAGAGAGTTTTGCACGGCGCACAAAGTAGACACCATCTTTGCCATCGGTGGTGGCTCCACCCTGGATGCCTCCAAAATGATGGCCATGGAGGCAGGTGTTGATGATCTCATCACTGTGCCCACCACAGCCGGCACCGGCTCCGAGCTCAACGAGTGGGCGGTGATTACCAACACGGAGACCCGCAATAAAGAGAGTCTCCAAACGGTCATGCCCAGCGTTGCCATCCTGGATCCGGAATTAACGCTGACCTTGCCATCCTTTACGACGCTGCTGACCGGCATTGATGCCTTTTCACACGCTCTGGAATGCTATGTGGCGGCGACTGCCAATCCGATCACCGACTCGATGGCGCTGATGGCAATGGAAATGGTGGCCCAGTGGCTCCGCCGAGCAGTGGAGCACGGCAATGACCTTGAGGCACGGACGGCAATGCTGGAAGCCAGTATGTTGGGAGGTGCCGCGATGCTTGGTGTTACGGGCCTTGGTTTGATGCATGGCATCGGCAATGTAACCGGAGGCTTTACCCATGACGACCACGGGCTTATCCTGGCGCGGTTGCTAGATGCGGTCATCGATTTCAACGAGCCAGCCATTCATACCGAAAAATTGGTACGCGTAAAACCTTTTACGGACACTGTCCGGGCGCTGGCCCTTGAAACATTCGAGGAATTGAACATCCCTCAGGTTAAAATGCGAGAGCAGGATCTGCCGCTTATGGCAGAACGCGCCTCTGTCAACCCCAACTCGAGAGGCAATCCACGTCCGTTTATCGAGGAGGACATCATTGCCATTGCACGGCAGAGTTTTCAGATCGTTTAATGGAGGAGAAACCAATGCACAAGATCTTGAGAGTGGACCTGTCCAACAGAGCCACAGATGTGCAGGAAATCGACGGTTGCAGAGTACCAGAACTCTAGTGTTTGCCTAATTATAAATCTAAATCACTAGGAAAGGAGAGCAGTAATGGATCCAGAAGAGATCAAGCAGCTTGATCGAAACCACGTCATACATTCATGGTCTGTGAATGAATCTTTGGATCCTCTGGTCATTAAGGATGTTGAGGGAGTGTTCCTTATTGACAAAGATGACAGGAGGATTCTCGATTTTTCCGCTCAGATGAAAGCTGTAAATATTGGCTACAAGAATCCAAGGGTCGTAAGGGCCATCCAAGAGCAGGCAGGCAAAATATGCTATATAAGCCCCGCATTTGCCCATGAGTCTCGCTCTAAACTTGCTCGCGATCTATCTGAAATTACACCCGGAGATTTAGACAAATTCTTTTTTACCCTTGCCGGTGCCGATGCCAATGAGAACGCGGTGAAAATGGCCAGGGCATATACCAAAAAACAAAAGATACTCTCCTATTATCGCTCCTACCACGGTGCCACCTATGGCGCGATAACCCTTGGGGGAGATCCACGCAGGCCCCCGGTGGAGCCGGGTATACCCGGTATTGTACGTCTTCTCAATCCCTATTGCTATCGCTGTCCTTTCCGGCTTACCTATCCTGAATGTGACTTGCATTGTGCCGAACATGTGGCCGAGGTCATCGCATATGAAGAACATGAAACAATAGCAGCGCTCATAATCGAACCTATCGTGGGTGCCGGTGGAGTCATTATACCCCCGGACGGTTATTTACAGCGAGTTAAGGCTATTTGTGAAGAAAACGGTATTCTCTTCATAGCCGATGAGATCATGACAGGCTTTGGACGAAGCGGGAGATGGTTTGCAGTACAACACTGGGATGTGGTACCGGATATGATAACCATGGCAAAAGGGATGACTTCGGCATATGTACCGCTGGGGGCGGTCGCTCTTTCGAGAAAAGTAAGCGCTGTTTTGGAAAGAGAGATGCTTTACTGCGGGCTTACCTACAGCGCCCATCCGCTTCTTTGTGCCACAGCGCATGCGACGCTCGAGGTATACAAGGAGGAAAATCTGGTGGAGAATTCTCGCCGGCTCGGGGATATTCTATCGAGCGAACTCAGCCAGATGCAGGAAAGGCATCCCTGTATAGGTGATGTCCGGTGCCTGGGTCTTTTCGGATGTATCGAACTGGTCAAGAACAGGAAAACAAAGGAGCCGCTGGTTCCATATAATGCCAAGGGTAAAAAAGCGCAGGCGAGCAAGGAAATCACGAAACGCCTTATGAAAAAGGGTGTTTATACACCCATGCGATGGATGTTTCTGTCGATTTCTCCTCCCTTATCCATTTCTGAAGACGAACTTCGGCAAGGGCTTGCAGTCATCGATGATGTTCTTGGCTATGCAGATAGTCTGACAGAGGGAAATAGCCGTTAAGCGATGGCAGATTTTTACGCATCAAGGGCTGGGTTAATCTCAGATCAACAATAGGAGGGAAAAAGTGGAAACTAAAACAACTACACTGGAAGTGCCAAGCAGACACTACGGAAAACTGAAAAATTACATTGATGGGGAATGGGTTGAATCGGCATCGGAGCGTTCGCTTGACGTGGTCGACCCGGCGACTGACGAGGTGATTGCCGAGGTCCCTTTGTCCACCCCTGATGAGGTGACCCGGGCGGTGCAGACGGCCCAGGAGGCCTTTTGGGATTGGAGAGAGACACCGCCTACCAAGCGGATACAGTATTTGTTCCGTCTCAAGGAACTATTGGAACAGCATTTTGAAACTCTTTCAAGGATCATCGTTCAAGAACTCGGCAAGACCATTGATGAGGCCCGGGGCGAGATGCGAAGGACGATAGAGGAGGTTGACTGTGCCTGCGGCATCCCAAAACTGATGCACGGCTACCTTGCCCAGGATATTTCTCCGGGGATTGATCTCAAAGCCATCAACGAGCCTCTAGGTGTTTTTTGTATGGTGCCCGCCTATAACCTTCCGGCCCTCGTACCTCTGGAATATCTTCCCTATGCGGTGGCCACCGGCAACACTTATATTGTTAAGCCAAGTAGCAAGTAGCGAGGTGCCGATCACACAGGTCAAGATATACGAACTTATGCATGAGGCGGGCTTTCCAGAGGGAGTGGTCAATCTTGTCCACGGCAGCAGGGACGTGGTCACGGCCTTGCTTGAGGCGCCCGAGGTGAAAGGGGTATCCTTTGTCGGCTCGACGCCGGTAGGAAAACTGCTATACGAAAAGGCCGCCCAGTATGGTAAACGCGCCCAGATGGCCGGGGGGGCAAAAAACCATCTCGTTGTTATGCCTGATGCAGACCTTGACAAGGCGGTTAGTGCCATGCTCACCTCGTTTTTCGGCTGTGCAGGCCAGAGGTGTCTTGCAGGTGCGGTGGCAGTGCCTGTAGGTGACGTCTACGAACCGCTCAGAGACAAATTCGTCGAAGCCGCTTCCAGGTTGAAGGTGGGCTACGGACTCGAGCAGGGCGTTCAAATGGGCCCCCTGGTGTCAGAGGCACATCGGAAAAACGTGATCGGATTTATCGAGAAAGGGGTTACGGAAGGCGCCGAGCTCATGCTCGACGGCAGGGGTATAAATATAGAAGGTTATCCGAACGGCGCGTTTATGGGGCCAACCGTCTTTTCCGGGGTGACACCGGATATGACGATTGCTCAGGAAGAAATCTTCGGTCCTGTGGCCAGCATTGTTCCGGTGGCCGATTTTGAAGAATCTATAGATCTCATCAATAAAAGCAGATTCGGTCACTCGGCCATGCTGTTCACCTCCAGCGGCAGATGGGCACGGGAGTTCGAGTATCGTGTGCCCTGCGGCAATCTCGGCATTAACATCGGGGTGGCCGCCACTCAGGCAATGGCAACACTGGGCAGTCTCAAGGAGTCCTTCTACGGTGATATCCACGGGCGCTCAGAGTCAATTCTCTTTTTTACCGATCGCAAAATTGTTATTTCGAGGTGGTTTTAACATGCAGATAACTACGGTTGGTGCAGCTCTCGAATTCGCCGGGGAATTGGAGGAGAAAGCACAAACTTTCTATGCACAGGAGGTAAATAGCGCCTACACCGGTAAAATGAAAGAAGCATTTGCCGATTTGGCAGAGGGAAACGGCAGAAGACAAAACACCTTAAGAAGGTTGTACGACGATAATGTCTATTCCGACATGGACACCGGCGTCCTTGCTCCCATCACTTCCATGGACAGGGAGAACTACACACTGACCGAACCGGAACAAGAAATGGAAACGGAAATCGAAATTCTCGAACGCGCACTGGGGTACGAAATAACGCTTCAAAATTTCTATGGCGATTTGACCGTCCGGCTACAGTCCGGGCCGCGCACGATCACCCGCCGGATCGACACTTTGGCCAAGGATGTAGGTGATCGGCTTGGGGTACTGGAAACGCTGCGTGATTAACGTATCTTTCGGAAAAATGTGACGGCGTTGCTCTCGGAAGCCAGCATCAGAATACGCTGTATCTGCAGTAATCTTCCGGAAGCGGATCTTCCAACTTGAAAATCGCATAATTTGATTAAAAGAAAAAAATGAAGAACAAGGTTTAGATAATAAAGACACAATACACTTAAAGGAGGTAATGATTCAATGAAACGAAACATTCATGCCGGAAAAAGTCATAACGGGGGTTTGGAATTTCGAGTATTGAGTGAGACTGATAAAACTCGAATTCATGTCTCGACCCTGGAAGTTCTACTAAAGACCGGGGTTTTTGTGGAGGACGAACAAGCTTTGGATATATTCGATGGGGGGGGCTGTACCATTGATCCGAAGACAAAGATGGTCAAGATTCCCCCCCATGTTGTGGAAGATGCGATCCAATCGGCCCCAGAGATTGTCCTCATGGCCGGACGGGACCCTAATGATGACGTTGTGCTCGAAATGAATCGGGTTTCGTTTTCCTGCTTTGGAACGGCAATAAAGGTAACGGACCCCGTCACAGGAGAAATTCGAGATTCGACCAAATCGGATTTGGCGGATTGTGCCAGGGTTATCGACTATCTGGACAATGTTGAAACGAATCGTCGTTCAGTGAGTGCCTACGACGTCCCCCAGGAGGTTGCCGCGGTTCATGACGCCGAGGCCTTGCTTTTAAATACAACCAAACACATTCTAACCACGCCCTATAATGGTTATATGACGAAGCAGATCATTAAGATGCTGATCGCCATTGTCGGGAGTGAAAAGAAGCTCAAAGAACGCCCTCTGGTAACATTCAACAACTGTGCGGTGACTCCACTCAAACTGCCCAGAGAGTGTTGTGAGATTATCATCGAGTGCGCACGGGTGGGTCTGACCGTCACGGTGCTTTCCCAGGCGCTTACCGGTGGGTCGTCGCCCGTCACCCTTGCCGGAACACTGGTCATTCACAATGCGGAGGTGCTTTCGGGGCTGGTGCTAAGTCAACTCGTATCGAAAGGCAACCCTTTCCTCTACTCTAGTTCGAGCTGCAGTTTTGATTTGCGATATGGTACAGCAGCTGTAGGAACGCCTGAAACAGCATTACTAAATGCGGCGGTTGCTGAATTGGCGCGCTATTATCTGCTTCCGTGCCGTGTAGCAGGTGGGTAGACGGATCATAAAATGTGTGATGCCCAGACAGGACATGAAAAGACGCTTACGGGCATACTACCGGCGCTGGCAGGTGCCAACCTGGTATATGGCCTGGGGATGTTTGAAACGGGCGTCATCATGGACTACGGACAACTGGTAATGGATAATGAATTTGCAGGGTTGATCAAACATATGCTTCGGGGAATCCCTGTTAATGACGAGACGCTGGCCTTGGATGTCATTCATGAGGTAGGACCCTTTGGTGAATTCATGAGCCATGAGCACACCCTTAAGCACATGTACACATCCCAGACTCATCCAAAATTAATTGATAGGAAGATAAGAGAGGATTGGGAAATAGAGGGAAAACTCGATATTTATCAGAAGTCATGGGAGAAGGCCAGACATATTTTAAAGACCCACAAACCGGAACCGCTTCCCGGGGATGTTCAGAAGACCATCCGATCGATCGTGGCGGAAACGGAGGAGGAACTCGAGGTGTATAAAAAAGCAAAATCGCAGAACTGATTGAACGACACGCAGCAACACAGGGTGGTAATTGCCATGGACTTTTTCAGCAAGTCGGTCTTGTTGATCATGTGTGATCCCATCACGGCGCTAATTGAACTTGAATTCCGCTTCAACGGGGGCAGATAACCTAAAAGAAGGGAGCCATAGCTGGAAATGGATATTGAACTTCCAAGATAAAAACCTAAAAAGATGATGCTAAATGCCAGGGTGATCCTCCTGACCTTCAGATACTTCTTCAATGCACTTATGATGATTACGGCATAAATGTAACCTATGAATTTCCTGAAATATATTATTACTATTTGATTTATCCACATAAAACAGCGAGGAGCTTTTTTGGTTGACAGCCTTGGGGTTGGTTTGTATAGATATGTATTTATCTTGTAGCCCGCATTTGTCGTAAAGAATTTATCTTATAATTAATTACACAAAAATTAAATAAACAAATCAAACTTGTGAAAAGCGGGTTAGTTCTAATTGTGGTTGTTATTCTGCGATATGGTTATACTTTGAGATCTTTGCAAAACGCCCCTTTTTGCCCAATTTCTGCGTTAGGCTTAAATTTTAACCCGCCAGAGGCGGATTAATCCTCAAAATACTCAATGTATGCCTGCCTGCCCCGTAGGTCCGGCGGATCGTACTGGGGTGGTTAAAATTTTCGCCTGCCTTGAACTTGAACCCCAGTTAAATATAAAAACAGATTTAACGGGGCGGGCAAAACTGAGCATTTTTCAAAGGTCTCACTTTTACTATTTCGTTGGTGATGTAAAGATGGGAAATCCTGATTTAGCAATAATCAAGCAAAAAATTCACGAATCCTTTGAGGCAATTTCGTCAAGCTCTGCAATTATTGCAGTTTATATTTTTGGGTCCTACGTGAAAGGCCGTGGGCGAAATACGTCAGATATCGATATTGCGTTGCTCTTAGATGAAAAATCATATAAAGATGATCCGATTACCGCTTCGGCTCCTGCATATCTTGCGGCAACCCGTGCCGGATTAACTGTAGAGTGTGAGACCGATATAACTATTTTGAATACCGCTTCTCTGGAAATGGCTTATGAAGTAATTAGCTCGGGTATATGTCTTGTCGAAACTGACAGGGAAAAAAGAATGGCATACGAAATTGCTTTGAAGGGTATGTATTTTGATTTCAAACCGTTTCTTGAAGAGATCCGTTCAGAATGTATAAATACTTTATAGGATAAATCCATTGGAAAAATCCCTTGAACGAAAAATAAAATCAGTAGAAGAGCGGTTGGAAAGGTTAAAAGCTCTGTCGAAATCTTTGTCTTCGCTTGAAGATTATCAAACATCAAAAGATACAAAGGATATTGCCGAAAGGAATATTCAAGTAGCAATTGAAACATGTCTGGATATTGGCAAAATCATCATTTCCAGGGAAGGCCTTAATGAACCGAAAGATAACAAAGGTATCTTTGTTGTTCTATCAGAGGCTGGTTATCTCACAAGTGAAAACCTGTCATTTATGGTCCCCATGGCCGGAACGCGTAATATTCTAGTACATGGATATGATAAGGTTGACGACAGTTTGGTTTATGGCATCCTAAAGCGCCACATCGGTGATTTTTATTTATTTCTTAAGCAAATTAAAAACAATTATCTCTTGAAAAACATCCCGATATAAGCGGGAGACAAAAAGGGACGTTTTACAAAGGTCTCTATACTCACTTAGGGAAAACCGCCCCCTTATCAGCACTGGAAACTGTATTTGCATATCTTGCCAGGTATCCGGTGGTGATTTTGAGTTTAAACTCAGGTAATTGGGCGATCCTTTTGCTAATCTCTTCCTCTGAAAGTTGAACGTTCAGTTTTTTATCGGGAATGTCGATCTCGATTATATCCCCTTCCTTAATTGCCGCAATGGGCCCTCCTGCAGCAGCTTCCGGCGACACATGCCCGATGGCGGATCCTCTTGTTGCTCCGGAAAACCGACCATCGGTAATTAAAGCCACGTGTTTGTCCAGTCCCATTCCTGCCAGTGCCGATGTCGGAGACAGCATTTCCCTCATTCCCGGACCGCCGCGAGGACCTTCATAGCGGATCACAATAACTTCTCCTTTCTTTATATTTCCATCCATAATAGCCTGGAAAGCATCGTCCTCGGAGTGAAAAATCCGGGCAGGTCCGGAATGTTTTAGCATTTCATCGGCCACTGCAACCTGTTTTACTATGGCGCCGTCAGGGGCTATATTTCCTTTCAAAACCGCAAGACCGCCTGTATCGTGGACAGGATTTTCAATGGGGCGAATGACCGACGGGTCTTTGATTTCTGCCCGGCTATCATCCACTATTTCTCCTAAAGATTTTCCTGAAACAGTCATGACTTGATCATTAATCAGATTCTTTTTTTTCAGTTCGGCCAGGATGGCCGGAACCCCTCCGGCGTAATAAAGGTCAATAACATGGTGTGGTCCTGCCGGAGCTATGGAAGTCAGGTGGGGGACTTTGTCTGCTAATTGACCAAAGTCTTCCAGCTTTATATCAACGTCTGCGTAATAAGCCATGGCAGGGATATGAAGGGCTGAATTGGTCGATCCTCCAAGTGCCATATCTACTGCAATCATGTTGTAAAAAGCATCTTTTGTCATAATATCCCTTGGCTTGATATCTTTTTTTACAAGTTCAATGATACTACGACCGGTTTCCTTGGCAAGTCGAATTCTTTCGGAATAGACAGCAGGCACGCTGCCGTTTAAGGGAAGGGCAATTCCAAGTGCTTCACTTAAATTAGCCATGGTGTTGGCTGTGAACATACCGGCGCAGGAACCGGCGCCAGGACAGGCATCGCATTCATACAGAAGGAGTTCTTTTTCAGTGATATCATTATTTTTAAAACGACCGACCGCTTCAAAGACCTTGTCCAAGGCGATATCTTTGCCGGAGATTCTTCCCGGGAGCATGGGGCCGCCTGAAAGAAAAATTGAGGGGATATTTATTCTGGCTGCGGCAATTATCATACCGGGAATGATTTTGTCGCAGGAAGCAGTGAGTACGAGACCGTCGAAAGGGTGGGCTGCGGCCATAATTTCAATGGAATCGGCAATAAGCTCACGGCTGGGAAGAGAATATTTCATACCTTCATGATTCATGGCGATTCCGTCACAAACTCCGATTGTATTGAATACCAGAGGAGTCCCACCTGAAGCATAAATCCCCGCTTTTACAGCCTCAACCAGTTTATCCAGATGCATATGTCCCGGAATGATTTCGTTAAATGAATTGGCAATTCCGATGATGGGCCTTTCAAGCTCCCAGTCGGTAAGACCATCCGCCTTTAGCAACGAACGGTGAGGCGCCCTTTCAACTCCCTTTGTCATGAGATCACTTCGCTTATTCATTTTTTTCTCCTGCAGTTGCCTATTATGCGTTTCAGGTTTTGTAACAGTTTAGCCTTTTGAACGTTACTAAAAAGTTATGGTAAGCGCTGAAGTACCGGGTAATCGGTAATCAGTGATCGGTGATCAGTCATTGATTAACTGATTAGTAACATTTTAGTAACTATCAAGTGTTTGGTGTTTAGTGTTTGTGTTTTGCTTGAAATATATGCTATTATACCAAGATGTTAAATCGCCAAACACTGAATACAAAACACTCTCGTAAAAAGGTTACTTTTTGACTTTATACGAGATCATCAAGCTTCAAAGGTGGTTAAATTTTAAATAGTGTAATTGTCTGAGTCCGCCTCAGGCGTATTACACGGTGGTTTTTATTTTCAAACAGCTTAAATATTACCCTGATCACCTGATCACCGATCACTGATTACCGGTCACCGGCCACCAATAACCCGTGAACGAATAAATGCGACCATTACTTTTTGAGAAGCTACATAATGTCGTTTCTCAAAATGGAGTTTAAATTAATTTTATATTTCTTGATTCTATTCCAGACTGTCACGCGGCACACGCCAAGAATGCGAGCTGCCTGTGATTGGTTCCCTCCACTCTTGCGCAGCGCTTCAATTAGCGCGTTTTTTTCAACCGGATCTCCATGGTTGGACGTAAAAAACTTATTGTCAATTAATTCTACCTTACCGACAATCTGAGGGGGTAATTGATCCGGCCCAATTAATCCCTCTTCTGCGATAACAAAAGCATACTCAAGAGTGCTCATTAATTCCCTGACATTCCCGGGCCAAGCATATGACAGAAAATAATCCATGGCGGTTTTGGTTAATCCGGTTATATTTTTTCCTGTTCTGGCACGAAGGCGGTGAATAAATGTATTTACCAAAAGAGGAACATCCTCGGATCGCATTCTAAGAGGAGGAATATGAATCGGAATGACATTAATTCGGAAAAAAAGGTCTTCACGAAACATTTTTTTAGCAATAAGATCTTCAATGTTTTTATTTGTTGCCGTAATGATTCGTACATCCACAGAAATGGGCTTGTGGTCACCAACGCGTTCAAACTGTTTGGATTCCAAAACACGGAGGAGTTTAACCTGAATAGATAAAGGAATGTCACCAATTTCATCCAAAAAGATATCTCCGCCGTTTGCTGCTTCAAACCTGCCTATGCGATGGCGGTAAGCTCCGGTGAAAGCTCCTTTGATGTGTCCGAAAAGCTCACTTTCCAGTAATGCTTCGTTTAAAGCCGCACAGTTAAGCTGCACAATGGGCCCGTCTTTTCGTTGACCAAGATGGTGTATGGCATGTGCCACTAGTTCTTTGCCCGTCCCACTTTCGCCGTATATAATAACCGGTGCATCACTTTGGGCAGCTTTTGTAATGACCTCTATAACTTTCTGAATTACCGAAGATTTACCGATAATACCGTAAAATCCCTCTTCCGTATCCATTTTAGAAAATAGCTGAGTAATTTCCTTGTCCAACCGGTCCAATTGCGTGAGATCAGTAAGAGTTTCCACTGCTCCTATTGGCAAGCCTTCCTCATCTTTCAAAACAGCGGCGTTTTTTAAAGCCGGCAAATAGGAGCCGTCTTTTTTCACGATGTGGCAACGGCACCTAATTTCCTGACCCTGCTTAAACAATTTGCACCACGCAGTTTCATCTTTTGTCAAAGCTCTTTCACAGGCGTCACAGTCAAGTAAGGTGCAAGGTCTTCCAATAACTTCATTGGCGGTGTATCCCGTAAGTCTTTCAAAGGACTGGTTAACCATGATTATTGTTCCGTTAGGTTCTATCAACATCAGACCGTCGTTCATGGTGTTGATAATCTGTTTCCAGTATCGATTGATTTCCTGATCTTTCATATGAGTAATGATTTTCTCTCTCTTCATTAAGGGCAAGCAAATTGTTTAATCAGGTGTTTAAATAGCATTAAACACATTAACATAGCAAGCATAAAACAATTCGTTGTATTTTTAAATAAAAACAATATATTGACTGCTATCACACAAAAATTTTCAATTTGGCACAGTTGTTGCTGATTTAAGTTACTTAAAATGATGTAATTTCAGACATCGTCAAATAGTTGAGTGGTTAAGTGGGAAAAGAGACGACTTAACGAGATCTGAATTTTAACCGGAGTTTGAGATGTTTTTAAAAAAAGAGATAGACCTCAGAGGTATATTATCGCCGGTTTGTTTGCTAAAATGTAAAAGTATGCTGGCCAAAATCAACTGCGGGGATGTTTTGGAGGTATTACTGCAAGATCCGGAAGTTGTCGAGGAGCTTATAAAAATTGTAGACCGCTCCAAAGATCAAGTTGTCAATCAACAAAAGGAAGAGGACTACTACCGAATCTATATTCAAAAAGGGTAACTAGTAGATCGATTCCTTATTAATGTTACCTATTCGAGAACCTGCTATTTTGGTTGCAGGTTTCGGGTTTCAGGTGTCAGGCCTGAGAAACACTATCCCTGAAACCTGAAACCTAAAGAAATGGCACAGCGTCTTATACATTCTATGCAATGTTATTTTGGAATCACCATATTATATGTACATTATTAATAAAAGAGGGAGATTGATATGGAAATCAACAGAAGGCGCTTTCTAAAATTATCGGGCGCTCTTGCTGCAGGGTCGTTGATTAAAAAGAATAAAAATGCTTATGCCGGCAAGGTATCCGATAAAAATACTGATGCTTATGGCTGTCTGGTGGATACAACACTGTGTGTGGGGTGCCGAGAGTGTGAACAGGCCTGCAATGAACGGCATGATCTTCCTAAACCGAAAGAATCTTACGATGAGATGACTGTTCTTGAAAATGAACGCCGCATGGATGAGACCTCTTACACAGTCGTTAATAAATATTACCCGAAAAACATCGGCACACTCACCTGGCGCACCCGGCCGACTTTTGTTAAATTCCAGTGCATGCACTGCAATGATCCTTCCTGTGTTTCTGCCTGTATCGTAGGCGCACTCACCAAACAGCCGAATGGCGCTGTAATTTATGATGCGAAAAAATGTATCGGCTGTCGCTATTGCATGGTGGCATGCCCCTTCCAGGTTCCGGCTTATGAATTTAATAACGCTTTTACACCGCAAGTGAGAAAATGCACCTTCTGCTTTAAATATGTAAAAGACGGAGGTCTTCCTGCCTGTGCGCAGATCTGTCCGAGAGAAGCAATTACTTTTGGGAAAAAAGCGGATCTTATGAGACTGGCTCGCTGGAAAATGAGAAATAACCCGGGAAAATATGTCGATCATATATATGGAGAACATGAAGTCGGAGGGACCTCGTGGTTGTATCTTGCTTCAGAACCGTTTGAAACCATCGGTTTCCCGAAATTAGGCGCCGAAGCCCCTCCGAGACTGACCGAAGCGATTCAGCATGGTCTGTTTCAATACCTGGCTGCGCCTATAGGCCTGTACCTGGTCCTTGGAGGCATTATGTGGGTGACAGGATTTTATGGTAAAAAACATAGTTTTGGCGAAGAAGATAAATCTAAAAAAGGAGACATTACATGAATATCCATGAAGAAGCCGCGCCTGTAGAAGAAAAGTTTCTCTCTCCCGGTGTTATGGTGATGCTGGGTTTCATGGCTGTTGGATTTGCCTTTATTGCTGTGCGTTTTATCTTCGGTATCGGCAAGGTGGCAAATCTAAACAATCAGTTTCCCTGGGGTCTATGGGCAAGCATTGATATTGCCTCGGGAGTGGCCCTGGCGGCAGGGGGCTTTACTACAGGAGCCATTGCCTATATATTTAATCGACACCAATACCATGCTGTGATCCGGCCTGCCCTTCTTACAGCCATGCTGGGATACACCTTTGTAGTACTGGGGCTTTTAGTCGATATAGGCCGATATTGGAATATTTATAGTCCGTTGTTTAATTGGAACGGAAATTCAGTCCTTTTCGAAGTGGCCATATGCGTGATGATCTACTCAAACGTTCTTTATATCGAATTCATCCCCATTGTGGTTGAACGTTTCAAAGGCAAAGTTAATCTTCCCGGCATAATGTCCGGGCTGAATAATATCATTGAAAAAATACTCGATATTGCCGACAGGATTCTTGGTAAGGTTATGTTCCTTTTTATCATTGCCGGCATTGTACTCTCATGCATGCATCAGTCCGGCCTTGGGTCACTTATGTTGGTCGCCAAGTATAAGATCCATCCTTTATGGTACACCCCAATACTACCCCTCCTGTTTCTCCTTTCCGCTTTTGCAGGTGGCTACCCTATGGTGACTTTTGAATCGATAATAGTGTCCAAGTCTTTTAATCGAAGGCCGGAGATGGAAGTGCTCACCCCTCTTGCTAAATATATGCCTGTTATGATGGGACTCTATTTGGCTGTAAAGTTAGGGGATATGATTGTTCGAGGCACTTACATTTATTTATTTGACGGCACCTATCAAACCAATGCTTTTGTGGTGGAAGTTCTTTTTGGTGTGATCCTTCCATTTGCGCTCCTGCTGTTTAAAAGAGTGAGACAATCCCCCGGATGGCTCTTTTTTGCATCGATACTTTATGTATTGGGCATTCTTATGAACCGGATAAATGTCTTTATGGTGGCTTATACACCTCCATATAAGATTGTGTCCTATTTTCCTGCGCTCGGTGAAATATTTATCACTGTAGGCCTTATTGCCGCTCTTATGTTTCTATACAGGGTTTTTGTGTTTATTTTTCCGGTACTTGGCTCTCGCCCAAAGGAAATGGCGCCCATGGTTCTGGTATTCCTGTTCCTTTCGATAACCATGTGGCCGTTTTCTCAAGCTCATGGATCAGAAAATAATTCTATGATAAAAAAACCGTTGCCACTTGAAGAGAATGTCATCCCTTCCATTGCGCATGCGCCTAAACTCACAATACTCAGTAGCCCTGTTATTAATCAGTATAGTGACAAGTATGAACCAGTGCGCTTCATGCACAGCAAGCATGCAAATGTGCTCAAAGATTGTTCAATTTGCCATCACCGTATTCAACGTGAAGAGGGTGATAAGTATGGAGAACCGGTGACCCTGGCCAGACTTCAAGAAATGGAAAAAATGCCCACCAGCTGCGCTTCCTGCCACGACCATCCCTTTAATCCTAAACAGCTTCATACACCGGGGCTTAAAGGCGCTTATCATCAGATATGCATGGATTGCCACAAGGAATCCGAGCAGGTACCGCATGTTCGGGGACCGATCCTCTACAGCGCCATGGTGAGAGGCCCTGTTGTACGGACCCTGGATACCCGCGCCCCCACCGACTGCCTGGCATGCCATCCGAAAAGGGTCCCTGACCATAAAGATCTTGTTAAACTGGAAGAAAAGGCTGATGCACTGGCTGTTACGAAAAACTGCCTTTCCTGCCATGAAAACGAGGGTCAAGCTATTCTCAACACATCCCACTGGAACTGGCAGGGCCCTTCTCCTTATACTGTTGGACATGAAAAACGAATTGATATGGGGAAGCGTCACAACACTATCAACAATTTCTGTATAAACCTGAACGGTAACTGGCCTCGTTGTACAAGCTGTCACATAGGATACGGATGGAAAGATGAAAAATTTGATTTCACTGATATTACAAAAATCGACTGTCTTGTTTGCCACGATACTACTGGGACCTACAAAAAGGCGCCACCCGGAGCCGGCTTTCCAAAGAAAGATGTGGATCTTGTCAAAGTTGCACAGAATGTAGGAAGACCCAGCAGGGCAACCTGCGGGATGAACTGTCATTTTCTGGGTGGTGGTGGAGATGCTGTCAAACACGGAGATTTGAGTTCAGTTATGCGCAAGCCCAAGAAAAGCCATGACGTTCATATGGGAGTAACAGACGGGGGAATGAATTTTAAATGCCAGGACTGTCATAAGACCCGTAACCACATGATATCAGGTCGCAGTATCTCCGTGCCTGTTGCCGAGGGTGATCTTTCCTGCGAGTATTGCCACACGGACCAACCCCATATTGGCAGTGAACTTATTGACCATCACCTTAACAACCACACAAAACATGTGGCCTGTCAGACCTGCCATATACCCATTTACGCAAAAGAAAATCCCACAAAAGTCTACTGGGATTGGTCAACAGCAGGTAAAGACATGAAAGGAAAAAAAGATAAGTACGGTAAATCGACTTTTCATAAGAAAAAAGGAAGCTTCCTGTGGAAGGAGGCTGTAAAGCCGGTGTACATGTGGTATAACGGCACTGTAAAGCGATATGTTATCGGGGATCGCATTAATGAAAATGGTGTAACCGAACTTACAAAGCCTGTTGGAAGTATCGAAGATCCAGCGTCTATGATATATCCTTTTAAAATTCACCGGAGCAAACAGATTAGTGACGCTGTCAATAAATACCTTATAGCGCCGCAGCTCTGGAAGGGATTCTGGAAGCACTGGGACTGGAATAAGGCTGCCAGAGACGGAATGAAATATGCCGGTTTGGAATACAGCGGAAAATATGAATTTGTTGACACAGCCATGTACTGGGGTCTTACCCATGAGGTGGTTCCGAAAGAAAGCGCTCTTTCATGTGCAGAATGTCACAGCTCTCTTGCCAAAGCGCCTTATTGCGGGAAATGTCATCAAGAAAGGCCTGACGTAAACTTCAAGAGCCTGGTCTACAAGGGAGTTGACTTTAAGTTCCTGGCAGAACTTGGCAGAGACGTGGAAGAATTGATCGGTAAAACCAATTATATCAATTACGAGGCATTAGGCTATGAGGGTGATCCAATAGAAATGGGCGGAAGGTTTGATAAGCTTCCCTTTGCGAGAGCCCAAGGGAAAAAGACGCAATGAGTCCTTTGCAAAACGCCCCCTTTTGTCTCCCGCCATTGGCGGGATGTTAGGCTCATAATTTTGGCACGCAGTGAAGCTTTAGCGCTATCCTCGAAATACTCAATGTATGTCTGTGGTTAAAATTTTCGCCTGCCTTGAACTTGAACAAAATTGAGCATTTTTCAAAGGTCTCGCAATATGAGTAACAGCAATTGACATTTATCAATTATAAGGAGGAAAAAATGTTTAAACGTATTGGTTCTATCTTGATTGTCATGATTTTTCTTATAGGCTCCATTAGTATTGTTATGGCTGCCGGGAAAGGAAATGCACGGAAAGGAAAATATCTTTTCCGAAAGAACTGCCGGACGTGCCACAAGGAAGGCGCAACCGGTAAACCTTTAAGCCCCATTAGCAAGACTCAGGCAGAATGGCAGAAAGTCTTTGATGAGCATGATAAACTGCAATGTAAAGACCAATGGTCGAAGCTCTCTGAAAAGGATCTTCTGGATATATTTGCACATCTTCACGGTCATGCATATGACTCTCCTTCACCGGCTAAATGCGAGTGATTGAGTTGTTGTAATATTTTAGCTGTTTGAAAACTTGGCCGCTTCAGAGGTAATTAAATTTTAAATGTGTAAAACTCGCGTATAAGTGAGAGTAAAGAAAAAATAGTGCATGTCTTATTAATAAACAAGTAAGCAATAAATACCGATTAGCCTTTGAGACACACCAATTCAATCCCTGTTTTTTCTAAACTCTCACTAATACGCTCAGACAGTTACACGATTAAAAATTTAACAACCTTTGAAGCTTGCTATTTCAAATTGTTATCAGAAGGCTAAATGAATATGAGTTGTTAACAGATAAATAAAACCTATTGGAGACATAGATGGTAGTAAAAAGCAAAGGAACCCTATCACGTCGTAATTTTATGAAACTGTCGGGAACAGCTGTGGCAGCAGCAGCAGTTGGAGGCCCTTCCAAAATTTTACATGCCCTGGTTTTGGATGAAAACAAGATCAATAGCGCCTCAGTACAGAAAATGTTCTCGGCCTGTGACATGTGTTTCAACAAGTGCGGCCTCATAACCAGAGTGGAAAATGGTGTGGTAAAGAAACTTGATCCTAATCCTAAATTTTTAAAATCTCGTGGTATGTTGTGTGCCAGGGGAAATGCAGGGATCAGACAGCTATATGATCAAGACAGGCTTAAGTATCCGCTTCTCAGAAAAGGAGCCAGAGGTAATGGTAAGTGGCAGCGTCTCACCTGGAATCAGGCCCTGGACTATGCTGCTGAACAATTGGAAAGAATAGGTAAAAAATACACTCGCTGTGGTGTTCTTTTCATGGCCGGTAGTGATACACAATCCAAATTTGTTCACAGGTTCGCTGAAGTATATGGATCATATAATATTATTTCCCACGAATCAAACTGTCTATTAAGTCGAAATAGAGCGTTTCTGGATACTTACGGTGTGGTTCCTGTTCCTGATATGTTGAATTGTAAATATGTCATAATGGCTGGCGCAAATAGGTTTGAAGCCTTGGTTACTCCTGATAGTATAGATTTGATGACTGCCATGCAAAACGGTTGCAAATTAGTTGTTCTTGATCCTCGTTTTACCAAAACTGCTGCTTTAGCCAAAGAATGGCACCCAATCAAACCTGGTACTGACATGGCCTTTTTTCTGGCCATAGCCCATGTTCTAATCAAAGAAAAATTATATGATAAAAAATTTGTTGCAGAAAAGACTTACGGAATAGATAAGCTTACGGAGCATGTTGAAAAGTATACACCGGAATGGGCTCAAAAGGAATGTGAGATTGCAGCAACGGACATCCGTCGCATTGCCCGGGAATTGGCTGATGCCGCGCCATCCGCAATGGTATATCCAGGTCGAAGAAGTTCTGATTATGAGGACTCGACGCAGATCCGCAGATCTTATGCTATTGTAAATGCGCTGTTAGGCAACTGGGATAAACTTGGTGGGCTTGTGTTCCCTAAGAAAATCAAGATTGGTTCAATCCCAGTTGATGCGCCGTTTTACGAAGACAACCCTGATGATAGAATCGATGTCGGTAGATCGTTGATGATGTTTGAAGAGGAGGGTTCTTTCAAGCATTCCAGAGATGCCGTTCTTGAAGGCAAACCTTATCCGGTGAAGGGATTTTTTACCTATAAGATCAATCCAATGCAAACCGGCGCAAACCGAAAAAAAACAATTGAGATGGTCAATAAACTTGATTTCATGTTAACCATTGACATTACTATGAGTGATACAGCCTGGATGGCCGATTTGGTTTTACCGGCTCCCAGTTACCTGGAACGTAAAGATCCGGTTTCCACATTTAAAAGTGCATCAGCGGGTTCCGGCCTTTTTACCCGTGATCCGGTTGTCCCTTCATTATTTGAATCAAAACCGGTTTTTTGGATTGTCAAAGAATTGGCGCGACGTTTAGACCTTGGGGAGCATTTCGATTTTACCCTGGATGATTATAGAAAAACGCAGCTCAAGAAACTTCCTGAAGTTCCGGCAGCGCTTAAGAAAGATGGCGCTTATATAACCGTTGGCCCAACTCACGGCATTTATAAAGGCCAGGCCTTCAAAACGCTTTCAAAAAAGATAGAACTGTATAATAAGCGATACGCCAATGCGGGCATCGATCCTATGCCAGTTTACAAACCACCCAAAAAAGTTCCGGAGGGACGTTTCAGAATAGTGGTAGGCCGGAATGCTTACATTACCCAGGGCTCTTCCACAAACAATGCCCTTCTTCATGAGCTGGCGCCGGAAAACACCCTTTGGCTGCATCCACAGTCGGCTAAAAAACTGGGTATAAGTCAGGGAAACTATGTTGAAGTTGCCAGTAAAGTAGGAAAGGGCAAACTGAAAGTTCGCATTACCGAAGAGATTCGACAGGACACTGTCTACATGGATTCCGGGTTTGGTGTACTTTCAAAAGGCCTTTCCAAGATATACGGTGTAGGCGCCTGTATTGTAGATATCCTGGAAGATTATAATGATGAAATTTCGGGCAATATGGCCATGCATGAGACCATGGTGACCGTGAGAAAGATATAGCGCATAAAGAATGAATTTAACATCAGAAAGGGGTGCTTGAGTATGAAACGGAAAAAGGTCCCCAAATGGGCCATTATTATTAATACATTCAAATGTATTGACTGCAAGGCATGTATGATTGCCTGCAAAGTTGAAAATGAAGTTCCTGAGGGGTTGTGGCGAAACTGGATACGCCATACCGGAAGTATTTATGGCAGGAGAACTCAGTTTCAGCCCGGGCAGTGTATGCAGTGTGATGAACCCTCATGTGTGGCGGCCTGTCCTGTTGGGGCCACCTATAAGCAAGAAGACGGGCTGGTGGTGATCGATCCCGGCAAATGTATAGGTTGTGCTAACTGTATTACCGCATGCCCTTACGGGGCGCGCTACCGCCATTCTAAAACCCGAATAGCCGATAAATGCGATTTTTGTGAACATCGGCTGAAGCGAGGTGAAGAACCAACCTGCGTTGAAACATGTCCAACAAAAGCCCGTGTGTTTGGTGATCTCAATGACCCGGTGAGCAAAGTTAGTGCACTTATTAAAAAAGAGAAATTGGTGCAAATCATCAATCCGCTTCTTAATACAAAACCCAGTATTTATTATTTTAAAGGTGCGCGACCGATAGACTGGCCGGTGGAACCGACGTTGCCTGGAAATGTTCATATGCCACCCAGCTTCTGGAGTACAGACATTGTCAAATAGTTGAGTGGTTAAGTGGTTGAGTAGGAAAAAATTTACAATTAAATTAATATGTTAATATTTGTAAACGATTGTCTGCCAAAATTTTTGGCAAACAGCTATTATTCTTATCATTACAACTGCTTAACTGATCAACTACTCGACGACTTAACGAAATATGGAGTAAGTAAAAATGAAAGATTTTGAATGTAGATTTGAAAGGGGGGATGTATATTATAATAACTGGTGATAAAAGTTTATAACAAAAAGAATTATTATCAATCATCTAAAGGAGGAATTTCATGATTCATTGTAGAAAAACATTCTGGTTGCCAATCGCTATAGTTCTGGTGATGGCATTGAGTTTTGGGTGTGCAACAACGCAAAAAGCGCCGGAAGCTGCCAAAGTCGAAAAAAAGGCGGACTGGAAGTTTCATAGCATTGTTGATGTTAATTTCGTTAAACAGTATGCAAAAATGCCCCAACCCGACAATGTCTTAATTGTTGATTCCAGGCCAAAACGTCCAAAATATGACAAGGGTTATATTACAATGGCAATTAGTATCCCTTTCAGCAAGTTTGATAAAATGATCGACAAACTACCTGAAGATAAGAATGCACTTCTTATTTTCTATTGCGGGGGTCCCACATGAAAACTGAGCCATAAAGCCGCCTGGAAGGCGGAAAAGCTCGGCTACACCAACGTCAAGGTTTTTGCAAATGGTTTTCCAGCATGGAAAAAGGATCCTGACAACTACTATTGTGTTGAGGCAAGTTACGTTAAAAAACAGATTGACAGCAAGGCCAACTTGGTCATTGTAGATTCAAGGCCGAAGCGACCAAAGTATGACAAGGGCCACATTCCAACCGCCATAAGCATCCCTGATAGCAAATTTGATAAACTTAAGGGTAATCTGCCCCAGGATAAAAATACTTCCCTTATATTCTATTGCGGAGGTTATACATGAAAGCTGAGTCACAAATCCGCCTGGAAGGCGGTTCAGCTTGGTTATAAAAATGTAAAAGTTTTTGCAGCAGGATACCCTGCTTGGAAAAAGATATCCGGGGAAGCAAAGAGGGTTGTTTCTGTTCAAGTTAAAGCGGGCGTCGAAGAGGGAACCATTGACCTTGCCGCATTTAGAAAGATTTTAAAGAAAAATCCTGAAAGCATTATGCTGATAGACGTGCGTGATCCTGATGAATTTGCGAAAGGATCTTTTAAAACAGCAGTTAATATTCCCACGGATGAACTGGAAAAAAAGATCAGCTCACTACCCTCTGATAAACCCATCGTTTTTGTCTGTTCGACGGGCGCCAGAAGCGGTGAAGCATACTATATGATCCAGGACATCAGGCCAGCGTTAAAGAATGTTTATTATGTAGAAGGTGAAATATTGTATAATAAAAACGGATCATACACAATTAACAAACCATAATGATTTCTACCCATTGATACCCTGTCAACTTAACTCCAACTCCTGCCGTTGTTATCATGTGGGAGTTGGAGCTATCTGTTATTGGTTAATGGTTTAAAAAATAATAAAATCCGTTTTACTATTGCACCAATCATAAATTTATAAAATGAGACGATCGTCAAATTCTAATAACGAATAACGAATAACAAATAACAATTAACGCATAATTGAGCATTATTTTCGCTCAATTAGGGTAATAATATTGATAACTGAGACCAGTATAGAAGAAATTAGGGGGTAGAAGTGGCATCGGGTTTCATTCATGAGCCTTACACGAAATTTATCTATCCAGGGGAGCATCACTTCGGAGGCAAAAGAACCTGCACTGGTAATAAGCATTTTGTCTTTTTCTCGCCAACCTTTTTCCAACAGGAAAAAAAGATATTCCAATTCGATGGAAAGATGGTCAGGAGGTTCATTAATATCATTTGCCAAAGACAACCCCTTTGATTCAAATAGCTTTTTCACCATCATTGCGGAGTTACCCATTAATGGTGCATTTTCATATTCATAGCAGGACTGATAAAGTGGTGCAACAATACCATCCCGGCTACTAATGAACAAACGAATATATGATTCTTCCAGATGGTGATAAAGATAATTTGCATCTGAAAAATCAGCAATGACGAGTTTGAGTTTTTTAAGAGCGTCATGTGGTTCATAATTCATCACCTTACCAATTTCTTCAAAGGGGTGAAAAAATACCTCTTCTAACATTTTTTGGCATTTTTCAAGGTCGGGACCCCAGAAGATAACGGATAGGGTTTGGAGCGCATCCAGAAGTGCCTGTTTTTGATCATCCGTAAAGGGCTCAGAGGAAATCATATATTCCCACAAAGATATAAAATTGAATGTAATATTTTAATAACGTTCAAAAGTGTGCGCATAATTGTTTTCCCAAATAAATGGGATATATGTAACAATAATTCGGAAATATGCATTACCTTTTCAAATTTTAACCTTTTACAAAGAAATGCGCACACTTTTGAACATTACCAATATTTTATCTGTTTCATGATCTTTGTAGCGGTATATCCCACTTTTTCATATATTTCCATATGGCGGTTCTGCTCAAACCCACACGTCTACCGACTTCTGCTTTATTCCAGTCGCATTCATCAAGAAGTTCAAGCAGGGTTTCCCGGGAAAGTCTTATTTTTGAAATAGGATATCTTTTTACTTCAGTAGCTTTTTCAAAGGAAACCGGTCTATATTCCATTTGCCGTATTTCAACAGGCAGGTCAAACGTATCGATTTTATCACCGCTGCAAAGTACAAACGCATGTTCAACGGCGTTTTCAAGTTCACGCACATTACCGGGCCATGAATAATCCATCAGAATCCGCATTGCAGACTGTGAAACTCCATGGATTTGCTTACCGGTTTTTTGATTTTGGATATTGATGAAATGGTTTGCCAAAAGCGGAATATCTTCTTTACGATCACGAAGTGACGGAACAATAATTGGAAATACCTTTAAACGATAATAAAGATCCTCGCGAAAACGTCCCTGTTGAACAAGATTGTATAAATCATGATTTGTAGCTGCAATAATGCGAATATCGATTTTTCGTTTTACCGATTCACCAACGCGTTCTATTTCACGTTCTTGTAAAACACGCAAAAGTTTTACCTGAATAAATGAGCTGATTTCGCCTATTTCATCTAGAAAAATTGTACCGCCTCCGGCCTCTTCAAATCGTCCGATGCGATCTCGTATTGCCCCGGTAAAAGCACCTTTAATGTGACCAAAAAGTTCACTTTCCAGCAAAGACTCCGAAAGCGCGCTGCAGTTGACTGTTACAAGGGGCATATCAGCACGATGGCTGTTGTAGTGAATGGCTCCTGCAACCAGTTCTTTACCGGTACCGCTTTCACCCTGAATCAGTATGGTTGCATCGCTTGCAGCAGCTGATTTGATTGATGAAAATACCTGCTGCATTGAATGGCTCTTGCCAACTATATTGCCAAACCTGTGCATTTCACCCAGACGGCGCACAGCTTCTTCCGCCTTAAGCTTGGTATTTTTCAGTTCGGTCAGATCGGTAACGGTTTCAACAACACCAACAACAGTATTCTTTTCATCCTTTACTAATCTTGCGCTTTTTAGCACCGAGACATCGAAACCGTCTTTGTGGCGCAGTGAACATTCTTTAGAATCAACTGCCCCACGCTTGAAAATTCCGCATTCTTTAAAACCGGAAGGACAGCTCTTGACAAAACAGCGGCTAAAATTCAGCAGCATGCAGCTTTTGCCCATTACCTCCTCGGCATCATACCCCGTGATAGTCTCCATAGATTTATTCCACGAAGTTATTTCACTTTTTTCATTAAGGGTAAAAACTCCGTCGGCCATGGATTCCAAAAGTAAGGTTGCAAAGCGGGGATCCAATATTTCCTGTGTTCTATTTTGCATGGTAATATTTTTTAGATAGCGTTGTTGTAACGTTACATAACGTTACTTGTAAAATAAGTAACGGTGTAACAGATGTCAATATATTTTTTATTTTTTGTTTATACAACTTTTGCTTATTCATAACGACATGTAATAACTAGCATTTAGCAACTTCCGGTATATTTTTTTGTCAAAAATAATTTTATCTCAATATTTGGCATGATTATTGATATGCTATTACAACAAATTAATAATAGGAGGTTTTATAAAATGGAAGCAAAAAAAATACTTAATGAAGAAGAATTTAACAGCATCATTGACAATGGAGTATCATTGATCGATTTTAATGCTCCCTGGTGCGCTCCATGCCGCGCCCAAGGCCCGATTGTAGAACAACTTTCTGAACAATATGAAGGGAAAGCGTTAATTGCCGAAATGAATATCGATGAAAATCAGGAAACAGCCATGAAACTGGGGATTCAAAGTATTCCCACGCTTGCAATATTTAAGAACGGGAAAGAAATTCAGCGATTTATAGGTCTCCAATCTCAAGATACGCTTTCTGCTGCAATTGAAAAAACGATTTAATAAAGTAACTAAGGACATATCTAAAATGGGTAAGTGTGCAATCCATACAGAAAGAGAAACAAGCTTTTTATGTTCAAAGCATATAGTTTATATGTGTGAAGATTGTCTCCATTGTCGCGATCCGAAACTTTATTGCAAATTCCGCACTTCTTGTCCGGTATGGTTCATGCAAAAGACAAAAGAGCATTTGGAGAAAGAAAGAAAGATAGAGGAGGTAAATATGCCAATTTATGAATATAAATGTGAAAAGTGTAACCATTCTTTCGAGAAACTGGTTTTCAAGGGTGATAAAAAAAATATTAATTGCCCCAGATGCGGTGATAATAAAAAAGTAAAAAAGCTTTTAAGTCCCGGCAGTTTTATGAGCGGTTCAGGCTTCGGCTCTTGTGGCCCCAGCGCCTCAAGAGGTTTTTCATGAGGGGGATAATTGCCATGTGACGGTCAGTCACAAAAGAAATTAATTTCAATAATTGGAGTCAGTATGACAAAAGAAATATCTAGGAGATCTTTTATAAAAGGGGGGCTTGCTGCGGCATGTACCCTGGCCGCAACAAGCATACCGGCATCAGCTTCAACATCTAAAGCCGATAAATATATGGCAGCGCTTCTTGATATCTCCAAGTGTGTAGGATGTGAAGCTTGCGTTGATGCCTGCAGGGAAGTTAATGCCCACAAATATCCCAAGCCGCAAAAACCCTTTCCTAAAATGTATCCATCCAGGGTACCGGTTATGGATTGGTCGGATAAACAAGATGTTACGGATCGCTTGACCCCCTATAACTGGGTATATATCCAGAATGCAACAGTAGAAATAGATGGGGAGGAGGTTGAGTTAATGATTCCAAGGAGCTGTATGCATTGCATAGATCCTCCCTGTGTTAAACTCTGTCCCTGGGGTGCGGCAAGACAGCTATCAAACGGAACATCGAGAATTGATTCTGATATATGCTTAGGAGGGTCCAAATGCAAGGCCGTATGTCCGTGGAATATTCCCGAGCGTCAGACAGGAGTAGGGCTTTATCTCGACATACTACCGTCCATGGCAGGAAACGGAGTTATGTACAAATGTGACCGCTGCTATAATCGGGTTGCAAAAGGTGAACTGCCGGCATGCGTCGAAGCATGTCCGGAAGATGCACGGGCTTACGGTCCGAGGGATGAAATTATAAAGAAGGCACATAAAATTGCTCAAGAAACAAACAGCTATATATATGGTGAAAAGGAAAACGGCGGAACAAATACCATTTATATCTCACCGGTTCCCTTTGAAAAGCTTAACGATGCCATAGAGAAAGGTAAAGGAATGCCGCATTTTAAACCTGCAAAAAATACAATGGCAGATGCAAACAACCTTGCTGTAGCAATGGCTCTTGCCCCTATTGCAGGCGTGGCGACTGCCGTGGGCAAATTTTATAAAAAAATAAAGAACGATGAATCGGTACAAAAGAATAATGAATCAAATTAACAGGAACACAAAGTCAAATAAGAAGTCGTTTGTATGGTATACTTACCTGATGGCAGTTTTCTTTCTTGCGCTTTCAGGTTTCGGGCAGATGCCTATATTCAAGCGTTATTATATCGCAGACATTCCCGGACTGGGCTGGCTTGCAAAATTTTACATCACTCACTATATACATTATCTATTTGCAATACTTATGATTGCACTAATATCATATGTATTCACCGAATATCTGTTTATGAATCGGAAGAGAATAAAAATTACCATATCAGGATATATTCGCGGAGCAGTTATTTTGGGGTTTGTAACAACAGGAGTGCTTCTTGTGATAAGAAATCTTGCTGGTTCCGGTTTACCGCCCGGCTTCATTATTTATCTGGATATTACGCATCTTGGGCTTGTAATGGCGCTGTTAATGGCGGGATTATATAGTATTATTTTTAAAAGAAAATGGGTTGAAGAACCTACGTATAAATCAAATGAATAGAGACCTTTGCAAAACGCCCCCTTTTGTCAAATTTCTGTGTTAGGCTCAAATTTTAATCCTCAAAATACTCAATGTATTCCCGTGGTTAAAATTTTCGCCTGCCTTGAACTTGAACAAAATTGAGCATTTTTCAAAGGTCTCGAATAAGGAGGTATGATGAAAGAGTTAGTTATTTTTCTTGCATTTATCGGCTTCTATTTTCTTATGCAACTTTATATCCTGCCAAAACTCGGCATTTCAACCTGAATGCGAAATGCCTGCCAGGTGGCAGAGGAAGTTAAAAAGGATACAAAGAGCCCGGAAATTGAGCCTTTAAAAACTGATAACATTCAAAAATGATGAATTCGTAAAAAGTCGAATTCATTCCCGCCTTGCGGGATTTGGTGTTTAGTATTTTGTGTTTTGTTTAAAAATATGCTTATGTACCAAGTTGTTACATTGCCAAACACTAAACACCAAATACAAAACACTCTCGTAAAATGGTCTCTTTTTTGACTTTTTACGAGACAATCAGAAATATTGATTTTGTAAAAAATAGGAATCATCTGCGTTGTGAGGATATTATGATTCAGGAAAAATATGATGTTGTTATTTTAGGGGCCGGACCTGGAGGTCTTCAAGCGGCAATACACGCCGCCCGAGCCAAGGTTTCTGTTCTTGTCATGGGCCGGGAGCATAAATCGAGTCTTTATAAGGCCCACGTGGAAAATTATTGCTGTCTCAGCGGAATTTCCGGTGAGGAACTTCTCCAGCAGGGAGTTCAGCAGGCATCTGATTCCGGCGCTCATTTTCTCCATGAAGATATCATCAAGACTTTACAGGAAGATGACTGGTTTGTCATCTCAACTGAAAGTACGCGCACCATAAAGACGCGAACCATAATCATGGCCATGGGTGTGACTCGCAACCGTTTGGGTGTTCCGGGTGAAAAAGAGTTTCTTGGAAAAGGAGTGAGTTACTGTGTCGATTGTGATGCAAACTTTTATAAGGGTAGAAAAGTTGCGGTGGTAGGAAATGAGTCCGCTGCCGTTTCCGGGGCTTTAACTTTGCTCTTTTATGCCAGGGAGGTCCACCTTGTTTCAGATCAACTTCAAGTTTCAGATCGTCTTGATTATCAAGTAAGGGAATCGGATATTCAGATTCATTCCGAGAGCAAGGTTAAGGAAATTGTAGGTGAAGAACAGGTTGAGGGATTGGTAATGGATGACGGCCGAAGGCTTGACCTGGATGGAGTATTCATTGAAACAGGAGCAAAGGGGGCTGTTGAATTGGCTGCCATCTTAGGAGTTGCGCTTGACCAGGAGAAATTTAAATATATTGTTACTGATAAACAGCAACAGACTAATGTAAAGGGAATATTTGCAGCAGGAGATATTTGCGGCCCTCCCTGGCAGATGGCCAAAGCTGTTGGTGAAGGTTGTGTGGCAGGTCTTTCTGCAGCCAAATATGCAAAAAAAGTTAAGGCGCACTAATCAGTAAAGAACTCGTAAAAAGTCTGATTTAGACTGTTTCGTAAAAAGTTCAAATTCAAGGCGTACAAATTTCGTAATCATGAGGCGTACTTATCGTACGTTGAATAATTGCGAAATACAGAACAACGCAGAAGTTGGGCTTTTTACGAGACCGTCAATTAGTAATGCTCGATATTAACCGTTGTTGGAATGTAAATATTCATAATAACCTTTAACAGAAAGGAGAAAAATCAATGACAGAAAATAAAGAAAAAGCAGGATTTATTTGTGTAAAGGATACTATCGACGGGGCTTATCCATCTCTGGTTCTGGCTATCAATGCAGCCCGACAGGGTATGGAAAGCAAGATTTTTTACTCGTTTATGGGTATGAATCTAGTTCTTGAAGGTGGCACCGACAGGGCCAAATTCTTCCCGCCGGGAGTAATGGGCGCCATTCCGGGTATGACCAGCATTGCCACCGCAATGATGAAAAAGAAGATTGACAAAGCCAATATACCTTCACTGGCTGAACTCCAGGAAGTGGCCCAGATAGAAGGAGTTGAACTGATTGCCTGCAAGATGACCGTGGATATGATGGAAATCGATGAGAACAAGCTTATTGAAGGGGTTGTTGTCTGGACAGCCGAAGATTTTCTAAAGTTCGCTGCAGAGTGTAAAATCTGTCTGTTTACATAAGAAAAGGCCGTAAATACCCCCCATAGCTGATCTTGATACATACTTGATGGCTTCGTAAAAAGTCATAATTTGTCATTCATCTGGATTCCAGCTTTCGCGGGAATGACATTAAATATTGTAATATCAAATAGATAACAATATCGTCCTGCCCGCGAAAGCGGAAATCCAGCATTAAAATGGACTTTTTACGAAGCCTCATACTTGACACCTTGAGGTTTTTGGGGAATGATTTTCATTTGTTGAAAACATTGAATATCGAATATCGAATCACGCCACAGGCGTGACAGAATGATGAAGGGTTTACTTCGACATTCGATATTCCTTCCCGCCCGCCTCGCCTGAGATCGCGATGGCGGGCAGGGTTCTACACTCTGCGGTTTAAAAAATATTATTTTAAACCATTTGCATATCTCAACTATTAGAGACCTTCGCAAAACGCCTCCTTTTACCCCAATAAGCGCTAACTTAAATAAAAATTTTTTCTCGACAAATTTTTCTTAGGATGAGATACTAGAGAAAACGTAGCCGTTCAATCATATCTGAATTTTGAATGAAAATTGATGAGAAAAATGATTTCAAGTCGAATAAACGAAATTACCTCGTTTATTGTGATGGATGTCCTTGAACGAGCCCATGAGATGGAACGGAAAGGGATCCGGATCATACACCTGGAAGTGGGAGAACCTGATTTCGATACACCCGCATGCGTCCAGGAAGCTGTTTGCAAAGCAATAGAGGACGGCCATACACATTATACACACAGTCTTGGATTGCTTGAACTCAGGGAAGCAATCTGTGAGCATTATTTAAAAACATACAATGTATCCGTAGATCCCGGCCGGATTGTGATAACTTCCGGTACCTCTCCAGCCATGTTCCTCGTGTTTTCAGCGCTTCTCGAAAGAGGAGACCAGGTTATTATCTCAGACCCTCATTATGCATGCTACCCTAATTTTATAAAGTTTCTAGAGAGCGAAGCCGTAGCAATACCTGTTTATGAAGAAGACGGCTTTCAGTACAGACCTGAAGTGATCAAAGAAAAGATAACCGAAAAAACAAAAGCTATTTTCATAAATTCTCCTTCAAATCCCACCGGAAACCTTCTGTCTGAAGGTCGCATGAAGGATATTGCCGTCCTTTCTTCAGAATCAGGGTTGCCCTATATTGTTTCAGATGAAATCTATCATGGCCTTGTTTATGAGGGCAAAGAACACTCTATTCTTGAGTTTACTGATAATGCCTTTGTATTAAACGGTTTTTCAAAACTCTATGCCATGACGGGCTTAAGGCTCGGATACCTGATAGCGCCACAATCTTTCATCCGGCCCATACAGAAGATTCAACAAAACTTTTTTATTGCCGCTAATACCACGGTTCAGATGGCAGGAATTGCAGCTCTTAAATATGCAGACGATGATGTATCGCTAATGAAGCGGCGTTATAATGACAGGAGGCAATTCATTATTCGCCGACTGAAGGAAATAGGTTTTGGAATTACGGTGGAACCTACCGGCGCATTTTATGTCTTTGCCAATGCAAAGCATATATCGAATGATTCATATAAATTTGCCTTTGACATACTTGAAAACGCCCATGTGGGTGTGGCTCCAGGAATCGATTTCGGGAAAAACGGTGAAGGCTATCTCAGATTTTCATATGCAAATTCCATGAAAAACATTGCCGAAGGAATGGACAGGTTGGAGAGTTATTTAAACAAGTTAAATCAGTGAAAATATTACTCTGACACGGACTGCAGTACCAGTGCAGTGCGTGTGGGAAGATATAAGCTTATAAGATTTCGTTCCCGGTCTATAGAAGTATCTAACAGGGTCTGATGATATTGATCAGGGCGTAGCCGGTTATGGCCTCCATATTCATGTGCATCACTGTTGAAAATCATCCGATATTTTCCGGGAGGAGCTTCGAAGCAGTAATCTGTATAGGAAGAAGTAGGGTGAAAATTAAATGCAAATAAAAGTCCGGCCCGTTTAAATATAATCACTTTGTCTTTTGAATGTTCGAACAAAAGATACGGTCCTGAATACTCCAGGAGCCGAAAACGTTTGGCAAGTTTAATCATATCTCTATCAAAAATTGCAAGTAAATGATATTTAAGAGTGGTGTCATCCAGCAGATGCCACTGCCGTCGCGCATATTTATAGGACCAGTTGTTTCCTTCGCGGGGAAAATCGATCCATTCCGGATGTCCGAATTCATTACCCATAAAATTTAAGTAGTTGCCACCTGCAGTAGAAAGGGTGATAAATCGGATAAGTTTATGAAGAGCCATGCCTCTATCTACTTTGACATTTTCATCATCGACGCGCATATGTGTATATATATCTGAATCAATCAGCCGGAAGATGAGAGATTTGTCACCCACAAGGGCTTGATCGTGGGATTCTGTATAACTTATGGTTTTTTCGTTGCTTCTCCGGTTTGTCAATTCATACCACAGGCGCCCCATTTGCCAGTCTTCATCCGGTATTTCCTTAACCAGGCGAATCCAGTAATCCGGAACACCCATTGCAAATCGATAGTCAAAACCGAACCCGCCCTCAGAAAACCCTTCGGCCAGTCCGGGCATACCGCTAATGTCCTCTGCGATGATCACCGCATCACTACGTATATCGTGGATGATCCGATTTGCAAGAGCTAAATAGGTGAGAGCGTCTTCATCAACACTGTCATCAAAATAGTCGTCATAAGACGTAAAAGGTTTTCCAAGACCATGGTGGTGGTAGAGCATGCTGGTGATACCGTCAAACCGGAAACCGTCAAATAAGTATTCATCAAGCCAGAAACGGCAATTGGATAGGAGAAAATGTAGTACCTGATGTTTTCCATAGTCAAAACATCGGGAATTCCACGCTTCGTGCAATCCACGGGGACCGTCATGAAAGTACTGATAAAGCGTACCATCAAAGCGACTCAATCCCTCCACTTCATTGGACACCGCATGGGAGTGAACTATGTCCATAATAACATTAAGTCCGGCATTATGGGCAGAGTCGATCAATATCTTCAAATCCTCCGGGGTTCCAAACCGGGATGAAGCGGCAAAAAAACTTGATACCTGATAGCCGAATGAAGCGTAATAGGGATGCTCTTGAATCGCCATCAACTGCAACGTATTATAGCCTGCCGCAATAATTCTCGGCAGAACCAAATCTGTAAATTCTCTGTATGAACCGATCTTTTCTTCTTCTTGAGCCATTCCCACATGAGCCTCATAAATCAGTAATGGATCTGCAGGACAACGGTAACCATAATACTTCCATTTATAAGGATTTGGCGGCAACCAAACCTGTGCATTAAAAATTAATGTGTCCGGGTCCCGAACAACCCGTCGCGCATATGCCGGAATGCGATCACCTTCACCTCCCGGCCAGTGGACCCTGAGTCGATACAGATCTTTATGAGCGAGCTTATCGGAAGGCAGGCGGATTTCCCACACCCCTTCTTCACTGGTTGGTTTGAGTGCGAAGGCTTTTTGCTCCCGCCAATCGGTCATTTCTCCCACCAGGTAAATCGAAGTTGCGTTGGGAGCCCATTCTCTAAAAACCCATTCATTACCGGACAAATGAAGACCAAAGTATTCGTGACCCGACGAAAAATCAGCCAGGCTCATTTCTCCGCCGGTAAGACGCTTTTCTGTTTCATGGATGCGTGTTAATCGACGCCGGATAATTTTTTCGTATGGCTTCAGGTAAGGGTCTTTTTCCAAAAGACTCTGTAGCTGGTTATTGATCATTTGTCTGTTGTCTTTATCTTTTTCATTTTAGTGTGTTTGATTTTTTGTGTTTTCGGGGTGATTTTTTTTCATCAATATACGGGTTAATAAGATGACGTTGAAGCATTTTTTCATAAAGATCTATATAATGACGCGCAGTGACCGAATGGTTAAATGTGGCCTTAGACTGAATCATAACCCTTTTGATATGCCGCCCTTTTACTTTTTGGGAAAGACTATAAAAGTCCACGGCCTGGTTTATCGCCCAGTATAAACCACCTGCATCAAAGGTCTCGAAAAGAAAGCCATTCCCGGTATTTCTTTTTATATCCAAGTGGGTAACCGTATCGTGGATTCCTCCGGTATCATGGGCTATAGGAAGAGATCCATAAATAGGACCAATCATCTGGGGGAGACCGCACGGCTCAAAACGGGAGGGCATCAGTACAAAATCCGAAGCTCCATAAGCCTGACGGGCAAGATCTTCGTCGAAATCACAAATCGCTATCCGTTTGCCAAGATTGTGAAAGTTTACAATGTCTATAAAATGCATCTTAAATTCACCATTGGCCACAAAGACAATTTGCAGGTTCTGGTCCCAAAATTTGGTAATAAGATGATAAAGGATGGTCGCCAGAAGCTGACATCCTTTTTGAATCATATCGAGACGAGACGGCCAGAAAAGAAGAGGTGCGCGGTCATCCTGAATGAGACCCAGAAGTTTCTGGAGAAAACGCTTGTTTTCCAGCTTTCCATGAATATGATCTTCAGGGCCGTATTTGCGGGTCAGAGACTTATCTGTGGTCGGATCAAATGATGGGTCAGGGGAATTCAGTATTCCCACAGCACATTCGGCATACCATTTGTTGCTTAACTCCTGCTGCAGGGGGGGATCTACAAAAGAATGGCGACCCTCAACGATTTCCATCAAAAAGGTCGGGCTCACCGTGTTGACAAAATGAGCCGAAAAAATGCCGCTTGCCAGAAAATCAACGGGATTGGCGTCTCGTGTTTCCTCGTAATTATACGACATGCGTTCATAATATAAATGTTGCCAGAATGCCGCCGCATCGATTCCTCTGTCCTCGATATGTGCCAAAAGGGTTTTAACCGTATGTATATTGTGGATAGTAAATAAGCAGGGGATGCCTAAATGCCTTGCCATGGCAGGAATCAGAGCGGTCATCCAATCGTTGCAATGGATAAGATCCGGTTGTATATAAGGTATAATATTATTGATAACCTCACGCTGAAAGGCAAGAGAGATTTTAAGGTTTTCCCAGCTATAGTTGGAATAGACATTGCTCAGATAAAAAAAAGCCCGATCTTCGGCAAGGTGAACCCTTTCATCCGGCATTTTTCTCCGGATGGATTTTAGTTCTTTTCCAACGACAGGGCGTGGTCGGTTATTGAACAGTTCGCGGTAATCCGGAATCGCGACATGGACGTCAGCTCCCTGGTCGAAAAGTGCGCGGATCAGGGCTGCAGAAACATCGGCAAGCCCACCGGCTTTGGCCGTAAGATAATTGGCCATATTTCCCATGTCATTGGGTAAATAGGTGACTTCAGGGGTGACAATGAGAATGCGGGGATTACTCTGTGGTTGTGTCATTATAAATCCCTCTAGTGTAGTGTCTAAAAAGTTCTGTACTCAGTTCTGACAATTTGACATACTAACTTAAAAGGAGCAAATGTCTTGAAAATCCGAATATCGAAATCCGAAATCCGAAACAATATCAAAATCCGAATGTTCCAAATTCAAAACAAATGCAGCTAAACTCCCTCATTTTAAAGAGTTTTGAGAATTTGAATTTGTTTAGAATTTCGACCTGCCCGCCATTGCCAGAGATGCCTGCACATGAGGTGAATGCTCTCTCAGGCGTTGGCAGGCGGGTATTCGAATTTAAGATTTCCCCGTCTCTGATAAGTGGATTAAATATAACCATTTTTACGAAATTTCATTTTGCCAATTTAGAATACAGAATTTATGAGACGGGGCACTAGGCCCACGTAATAAGTCCGGGGGCAAATTTTATACGGTCGTCTCCCCGTGGCATGACTCTTACTGTGAAACCGTATCGGCCTGTATCACGGCAGTTTAAGGCGCAGGCGTAAAGATACTCTCCGCTTCCACGGTTCTCCGTAACCGTCATCTTTTCTAAATGGCTGTCATAAATAGTTTCCACAGATTTTATTTTTCCGTGATATAGCTCAACGTTTACCTCGTCAGGATTAAGTTCTCCCAGGTTTACAACCGCCGTTACAGTGAAATTTGCTCCCACCCGAAAGGGACCTTCCGCATCTCTTACCGGAGGTTCAATCCGGATATTCCCCCACAGGGTGCGAAGCCGTTTGTATTGTGTGGAAAGAGTCACAGCCTCTTCGGCATTATTAGCAGTCAAAAAAGATAGGCGCTTTGCCGCAGGGAGATAAAAATGCTTCTCATATTTTTTCACCATCAGGTGAGCGGAAAAATGATGCATTGCCATTTTCATTGATGCTTTCATCATTTTAAGCCACCGGTCGGGCGTATCTCCATTTTTTCTTTCGTAAAAACAAGGGATCACATCATTTTCCAGGATATTATAAAGGGCCTGGCTTTCAACGGCATCCTGGTATGCCGGATCGGTGTATTCTTCTCCGTTCCCGATACGCCAGCCTCTTTCGTCGGCATATCCTTCACACCACCATCCATCTAAGACACTCACGTTCAGAACACCGTTAGCGGCCGCTTTCATGCCGGACGTTCCGCATGCCTCAAGAGGCCGCCTGGGAGTGTTGAGCCAAACATCCGCGCCTTGAACCAGGTTCCTTGCAATGTTGATATCGTAGTCTTCGAGAAAGACAATTCGGTGGCGTATCTTCGGTTTGAGGACAAATTGAATGAGCTGTTGGATAAGCTTCTTAGCTTCATTGTCTTTGGGATGGGCTTTTCCCGCAAAAATGAACTGTACAGGGCGGGTTTCGGAACTTATTATTGCTTCAAGGCGTTCAGGATCTTTAAACAGAAGATCGGCCCGCTTGTAAGTTGCAAAACGACGGGCAAAAGCGATAGTCAACACATCTTGATCCAGCACCGATTCGGCATCGCTCATCATTTCTTTGGGTGCGTTACGACGGCCGTATTGCTTTATCATTAGCGTTCGACAATTGCGAACAGTACGGCTACGACTCATCTCGCGTGCACGCCATAATTCTTCATCATAAATTTCATCAATGCGGTTGGAGATTTCCGGGTTCGATATGTGCAGATACCAGTCCGGTCCGAGGTATCGTTCAAATAAAAGAGCGTTCTCAATGGAAATCCAGGAGGGAATATGAACCCCATTGGTGATATGACTGATGGGAACCTCATCTTTTGGTATTCCCGGCCAGACATGGGCCCACATTCGACGTGCCACCTTTCCGTGCAATTCACTGACGCCATTACAATATTGGGACATTCGTAGCCCTAGAACAAACATGGAAAGGTGCGCATTTGAATCAACGCCTTCCGGTTGTCCCCAAGATAATATTTCGTCAATGTCTGTCTCTAATGGTTTCGCCATGGGGCTAAGATACGGTTTCACAAGATCGATGGGGAATTCATCGTGCCCTGCGGCTACCGGCGTATGAGTAGTAAAGACCGTAGTTCTGGAAACTACCTCCATGGCGGTCTTCACATTGATGTTATAAGACGAAATCGTTTGGGCAAGCCGTTCCAGGCCGGCAAAGGCGCAATGTCCTTCATTCATGTGGCATACGGTCGGATAGATTCCCATGGCTGATAGAGCCCGCATACCGCCGATTCCCAGAAGAACCTCCTGGGCTAACCGTATCTTTGGGCTTCCGGCATACAGCCGTGAAGTAATTTCCCTAATTTCAGGAGGATTCTCAGGCAAATTGGTATCAAGCAAGTATAGAGGAATACGACCAACCATAATATTCCAGACAATGGCTTTTATTTCCCCGTCAGGTCCTGTTACGGAAATGTTTATTTCCTTTCCCGAACTATCCTTTGCGTGCCTTATAGGTAGTTGATAAAAATCGGTTTCAGGATATTCTTCCTGCTGAAATCCGTCCTGATTCAGAAATTGATGAAAATAGCCCTTCCGATAGAGAATTCCAACTCCTACTAAAGGAAGCGCGAGATCAGAAGCAGCCTTCAGATGGTCACCAGCAAGGACTCCGAGTCCGCCTGCAAATAGAGGAAGGCTTTCATGAATTCCAAACTCCATTGAAAAATATGCAATCGTTTCCTGCTGTCCGTATGGTGATCCGGTGTGATCTACAACGTCTAAGACTTCGTTTGCAAAACTTTCTTTAACGCGCTTTAGATGGGCTAAAAAGCTTTCATCCTTTGACAGTTCAGCCAGTTGTTTTTGAGGAATCAGCGTTGAAAAGAGAATAGGGTTTCGTCCTGATTGATCCCATAGCCTGGGATTGATACGGCGGAAGAGTTCAATGGCGTCAAGATGCCAGCACCACCAAAGGTTGCGCGCTAAAATCTGGATAAAAGCAAGTTGTTCCGGAATAGCAGGGAATACTTGAAAGGTTTGTAAATGACTCATTTGTTTATCCTTGGGTCCAAATAATTGAATATTTTCGATTGAATATTTAAGGAATCCTCTCAATTTCAGATTTCAGATTGAAGATTTAAGGATGGCGATCATTTTTATAAAAATTGATGGAGCGCAGCGATACCACAAATCGTCAATATTCAATTGCAAGGGCGCAGCGACTTCCACAAATCTGAAATCATCAATCTGCAATCTACAATCCCTAAGACCGTCTTGTCCGGGTTAGTTTTTATACTGGTATATACTTCTTTTCTACTTAGAAAATCAACAATAGTCAATAGTCAATTCAGGTCATAGTTGAAAGTAATTCCCATACCCGAACTATTTCGCTTGCCCCCCAGGCTTGGGCATCACAACCACGTTGTTTGTGTGGAAAATCTCCGTCCAAAATCTCCGGTACATGGCCAACACATCCCTGGTTGATATATTGGACGCTGCTTGCAAGCAATGATAAGGCCGTATTTCTTCCACTTTTACCGTAAACTTTTACCCATGCTTCACAAAAATTAGGAAACAACCAGGTCCATGCGGTGCCGTTGTGATATGCAGGTTTTCGTTTAGTGTTTTCATCTCCATGATATTTTCCCTGATAGGGATGATACGGATCAATAAGATCATTTCCCTTATATACAATCGAAAGTGGACGGCGAACAGGTCGGTCGGCAAGGCTACGAACAGCAGCAGGAACCAGCAATTCTTCACATGCCCTCAAGATTTTTTGGCAGGTTGTTCTTTTGGAGACGGCACCAAGTGTTATTGTAAAAAGCTGATTAGGTCTCAAAGCGTCGTCGGCCTCTGCCTGGCTGGCGGGCTTTTCCGAGCCGGTATGGAGACAGTCTGATAACCAGCCCTCTTTTTGTGTGAAGAGTTCATGAATTGATAATCGAACCTTTTCAGCTATCTTTTTCCAACTCTCGCCGTTTCCGGCAGATTCGATTAAGGATAAAAATGAAAGTGCAGCATACCAGAGAGCCTGGATTTCTATGGGATAACCTTCCCGGGGAGTTCCTGCCGGATGATTGGTATCCATCCAGGTAAAATGGCCCGGGCTGAAAATAAGACCTGATTCAGGATCCATATGGATGCCGTTATGTGTACCTGCGATATAGGCATGAGCAATGGAAAAAAGAATCTGAAGTACTGTCCGATCGCCGCACCTATCGCTGAGAAAGTCTTCATTTCCTTCAGTATGTATCAGATCGGCACATGCAACGAAAAACCACAATGGTGCGTCGGAGGTATTACGATTGCCGGCATCTTTTCCATTAATCATATTCGGAATCGTCCCGTTTTTTTCAAACTGTGCGAACTGCTTCAAGATGGAACGGGCTTTTTCGATTTCCCTTGCTGCAATCAAACCCCTGACAAAAATCATTGCATCACGACCCCAATCGAGAAACCATGGATATCCGGCAATCACGGTATTCAGACTCCCTCGGTTTACCACATAATGATTCAAAGTCTTTTCCATGGCTTTATTTAATTTCCATGACTCATTGTTTTCAAACACATCTGCTTCAAGCTTTTGGCTCGGGGGTTCTGATTTTTGGCAAGATTGTGCATTGTTGCTTATAATACGGGCTGTTAACTCCGCGGACTGTCCACCTTTTAAATTTAAGGAAAAATAACCAGGGCTGAATAGATCAGAATCAGGGTCAAGACCACGCTCAGCTTCTATTGGATGATGGACCATGTATTGCCACTCCGGTTCCCAAATAAAAGAGCCCTCCGAGATTTGTAAAGAGAGACTATGTTCATGATCCGGCGCGAAGGTAAAGCCTTTATGACCTGGTTTTACCGCTTTTGGCCATAGATGTTCCGGTCCCCGGTATGCTTTTGTTGTCTCATGAAAGTTACGGTTTTCAATATCGGGACGAAGGATGAGCCGAACCTGCTCATAATCTGCGAGTTTTCCTTTCCTGCCTTTTGTTTTATCGCGGGAAAAAACCATTCGAAGGGAATTCTCTCCATGAACCATTTCAACACCGATAGTTAACAAAACATGTTCCCTCTGCCCGGTAGGAACTTTGAATCGCCAGAAACCCGTTGAGTTATATCCATAGCAAAAAGAAAAAAGGCAATCGTTGCAGATTCCCTGTGAATAATCCTGAAACACGAGCCATGCCCGACAGCGGGTGAACATGATCCACCGATCTTCCGGAAGTTTTGGATCTATATTTCCTGCTAATAGGGCATCATATCGACTGGCAAGTTTTCCCCAGGAAACGTGGGCCCTTGACAGAGCGCCACTTCCATTTGTTCCAAGCATAAGGAGGGAACCGCCTAAAAAATCAGGTCGATAATAGATTCGTTTCACAGTTGCATTCTTGGCATGGGAAAGGAAAAGAAGCGGCCCATCAATATGTTGAGTCTTTCCGGGTGCATAAACCGACAATTTCAGGATAAGGGGTCTGTTAGTATCCGGTGGAGAAAGCGGAGAGAAAAATGCAAAAAACGATCCATCAAGGCAAGGTAAACTTTCTTCATAGTACAAACAACGGTGTTTATCAATGATCCGACTACAAAAAGGCGTATCAGCACGAACCAACAGAAAATGATCCGGAGGTACCATGACTTCTCGCTTGATGTCCTGAGGCCATTGCCAGGTTATCACCCGCGATTCCTGGCTGAATTTATTAAGACTTCGACAATATTCGATGGGATCTTCTGCGAGCTGTCCGGCTGCCTTATCCACTTTAAAAGTCTCTATATGTCGTGTACCTTTATAAAACTTAAGTACATCAAGGGCCTTGGCGCGAATTTGCCGGCTTTTGATTAGCTCCGGGAAAAATTCAGTTTTAGAGTCTTTTCGGCAGATAAGATCAACATCAGTTTGGTCTGCTGTCAGACATAGAACCTGCCCGGGTTCAAGGAGAAAGGTGTGATGTCCATGGGACTCTGCAACAGCCACCTCTTCTTCTGAGATAAGGTCCCAAAATATAGACGCCTCCATACCTGCTTGCTGAGGATCCCAGACACCGAGGGTTTTTTGCTCAACATCCAAATTGGCTACAATGAGTAGTTTCTTTCCTGAGTGTAGATGGTGCCGAAGAAGGGCGATATAATTTCCACCATCCTGTTGTAGCATTTTAAGTTCGGTCTGGTCATAAAAGGCCGGATGTGTTTTGAGCAGTGTATTGAGACGGCGTATATGTTCCACTTGATTGGATTTTTCGCCCCAGTTCAGTGAATGTGCCTCATGGACATTGATCTTTTCGGTTGCGTACCATTCCACACCGTTGGCAAATCCGAAACCACCATGGTGACTACAAAGGGCACACAGGGCTGTACGCATTCGGGCAAAGACTTTTGATCGCGAAGCAAGTCGAATGTTATCATGGGTTTCTGCAAAATGGACCATAATGCCGTCACTTGTTGAAATCTCATTGGCTTCAGGAAGATAGTTTTCGATCTGGTTGCGGTTGTAGTTTTGAAACAGTTCCGAATATGCCCAATTGAAATTGGCTTTGTTTAATATATCACGGGTCACGGAAATTTTACCTCCAAGCCCTTCCAGAAGAAATATCGTATCAGGGTATTGCTCCCTGACAACCGCAACGATGTACTGCCAGGCAGGGACCGGAATCATATATCCCGCATCGCAACGGAAACCGTCCACCCCCCGGTGACACCACATGAGAAAAACATCGGCCATATATGTCCACAGCCCCTTGTTGGAGTAATCTAAAGTCGTGAGATCTGCCCATATTGTTCCCCATGCGCCAGGAACCTTGATTTGACCATCAGGGTCCCGGGCAAGCCATTGAGGGTGGGTTTCATGGAGGTCGGCTGCCCAGCCGGTATGGTTGATTGCAATATCAAGAAAAATTTTGGCACGACGTTCATGGACGGCATCCACCAGTTCGATGAATTGCTCTAAAGGAGTGGCATGTGAGTCGAATTTAGCCAGAGCAGGATCTACGGCGGTAAAATTCAGTGCAGCGTATGGACTTCCAAATCGTCCCATGCGGGCATATATAGTGGGGGTTGGGTGGATCGGAAGCAACTGTATGATACGGCATCCAAGTTCTTTGATAATAAAATCGAGTTCTTCGATAAGATCAAGAAAAGTGCCTGACGGAGGGATTACGGCATAACCTTTCTGATCCAGAGTCCGGATTGAATCCTCAGTTGCGGGATTCAAAGAATTACTTTTCTTGTTTGGACCGAACTGCCTGACAAACGCATTATAAATAATATTAGAACAGCAGGTATCTGTCGGTTCAACGTTGATAACCGTATTTGGCCCTTTGGGCCAAACCGGGGTGGTCTCGTCTTCACCAAGGAAGAAGCACTTGGCTTCAAAATGACCGACTTCACAAAGAGGGAGAGTGATCAGGAAATTTTGATCGTCAACACGGTTCATGGGTATATCAAACCAGTCACTACCAAGAGGTGGTTCATGGTTGAGCACTTTCCTGATAATTTCCTTTCGGCTGGTTTTTGCATGTCCGATATTGGTGCGAAGCCAAGCGTTTCCTTTTTGGGGGCGGAAAAGAGAAAGAGTAAATGACTTTATATCGCCACGAAACATAAGAATACGTGTTCCGGGTGCGGGATCCTGAATAACCTCAATTAAATTACCCATCGATACTCACTATTGATGAACGTTGCCAAAAAGTTAGAAAAACGGTAATACTTTAGCTGTTTGAAAACAAAGCAGCTTCAAAGGTAATTAAATTTTAAACCGTGTAAAACTCGTGTATAAGTGAGAGTAAAGAAAGAACAGTGCATGACATATTAATAATACAAGTAAGCAATAAATGCCGATTAGCCTTTGAAACACACCAATTCAATCCCTGTTTTTTCTTAACTCTCACTAATACACTCAAACAGTTACCCGATTCAAAATTTAACAACCTTTAAAGCTTGCTAACGTAATTGCTTTCATAAGGCGAAAATGTTACGAAAAAAGATCTTTTTATGAAAGTGTTTTTTATAGAATAGAGGATTTGATATGTCAAAAGAAAAGGCAACACAAGGGCGTATTGTTCGTAAATGGCTTCAGCCACTGACTTGACAACCGGTCTGTCAACGGCAAAGCTACCACCCTGCCCGCCATGTTTGTCTTGTTATATGAATTGTTTGCTTTTTTCAGCCGGCATCTTGGTTTACAAGGCTCCTAAAACTTTATCTATAGCTTTCAAAAGTTCGTCAGAGGAATATGGCTTGGCCATTATTATCTCTCCTCCTTTCAAATGTTGGATACTCTTTTGTTCATCCCTGGTAATAATACTGGACAAAATTATCGTAGGTATATTTTTTGTTTTATGATCTTCTTTTAATCGTTCTTTTACCCTGCCGCCATCTAGCTCCGGCATCATAAGATCAAGACAAATAAGATCGGGGAGATGCCTCCACGCCAATTTTAAAGCCTCCTTGCCATCTCTAGCTTTTATAATATTACTAAAACCTAATTGCGTTAATCTTATCTCCAGGAGTTTCAGGTCTTTTTCACTATCATCAACGATGAGAATCTTTATGTCTTTTTTTTCTTTTTCCAAATCAATTCCCTCCTTTTTTTGATTTAAGATTTCAGATTGTAGATTTAACTTGATTGGGGCTTTTTTTCAATCTTAAATTTTCAATCTGCAATATTCTTATCATCTTTGTATTTTTCTTTGATTGACAATATTTCATGTTCAACGGCAAATAAGGCATCAACTATGTCAGGGTCAAAATGGTTACCCCGACCTTCTTTGATAATGCTATAAGATTTTTCCGATGAAAATGGTTCCTTATAAGGGCGTTTGGATGTCAGGGCATCAAAGACATCGGCAACGGCCACAATACGCCCGGCCAGGGGGATTATTGAACCTTTAAGGCCTTTTGGATAACCGCTGCCATCCCATTTTTCATGATGGGTGAGAGCAATTACCTCACCCAGCTTGATAAATCCGTGGGCAGAACTCTCTAAGATCTTTGCTCCGTTGGTCGTATGCTGTTTCATGATTTCCCATTCATCCTTATCCAGTTTCCCCGGCTTTAAGAGGATCCGATCCGGGGTGCCTATCTTGCCCACATCGTGCATGGGAGACGCGTAGAGGATGGCCTCAACATTCTTTTCGTTTAGACCCATTTTTCTGGCCACAGAAGCCGAATAATGACTCATGCGCAGAATATGGGAACCTGTATCCTTGTCTTTATGCTCAGCAGCCCTGGAGAGGCGATAGATAGTTTCAAGGGAGGATGCTCTTATCTTTTCAAAGGCCTTTCTCAATTGGTTGGTCCTTTTAGAAACTTCCGCCTCCAGTTCTTTTTGATAGTCACGCATATGATCGTTGTATGCCTTGACCTTTAGAAGGGACTGCACTCTCGCTTTTAATTCCGTTTTTTCTACGGGTTTCGATATAAAATCATCTGCGCCTGCCTCCAGGGCTTTCACTCTATCCTCCACTTCCCTTAAGGCTGTTACCATGACAATGGGAATGATTGCTGTCTCCGCATCACCCTTTAAACGTCTGGACACCTCAAAACCATCCATCGTTGGCATCATGACGTCAAGCAGGATCATATCTGGCGGGATCTCCCTCACTTTTTCAAGGGCCTCCTCCCCATCAAGGGTCAGGATCACCTCATAGCCCAGAGGAATTAAGAGGGCTTTCATCAGGCGCAGATTTCGTTCTTCATCGTCGACGACCAAAATTTTCGAAGTTTTCATAATAATAATTCACCTGAGTACAAACTATTTTGATTAATCCAGCAATTCCCGAACCGCCTCTAATAGTTTCTCCTGTTGTATAGGTTTGGTAAATGTTTTCATCGCACCCATCTCTTCGGCAATTTTCAAGTCAATCTCGGGTCCGATCCAGCCGCCGCCGGACATGGCGATGATTTTCACATTAGGAAACTCTTTTTTGATTTCAAGAATGGTTTCCTTCCCGTCTCTTTTGGGCATTAAAATGTCCGTGATGATCAGTTCTGTAGGTTTCTCTCGATAGCGCCTTATTCCCTCGATTCCGTTGGAAGCTTCATCAACCTCGTACCCTGAGCGTTCCAGCATCTTTCGAAGCATTGCCCGTATTTGATCATCATCATCGATAACGAGAATGCTCACTTTATCCTGATCTAATACCCGGCGAATCGTCTTTGATAACTGGATCTTTTCAACGGGCTTCTTAATATGCTCTCTAATGCCTAATGTCTTGGCTTCCTCATTCGTGATTTTCTCATCGACCCCCGAACAGACAATGATCGGAATGTCAGATCGGATGTCCATGATTTTTCCGGCTAATTCCGTACCAGTCATATTCGGCATGATCTGATCGGTAATTACCAGTGCAAATGTTTTTGGCTGCGCACGAAACACATCCAGTGCCTTTGTGCTGTCGTTATGCGCTGAAACCTGGTAACCAAGACCAACTAGCATCTTTTGCATCATGCGGGTAATATCGGCCTCATCATCGACTAGGAAAATACTTTCTTTACCCTTTGGGGATGGTGCAGCAGGTTTGGTTTCAGATTTGACTGCGCTTTCGCTGGTTTGGGGCAAATAAACATCGAATGTGGAGCCCTCTCCTTCGTAACTGGATACATTGATATCTCCGCCATAGCTTTTAACGATTCCATGAACCACAGAAAGCCCCATTCCGGTACCTCTATCAGGAGCCTTGGTTGTAAAGTATGGTTCAAAAATTCGTTTCATCAAGGCTTTATCCATGCCATGGCCCGTGTCACTTACCGATAACTTAAAATAAGGTCCGGGTTCCAGGTTCATAAAGCTGGTATACTGATCGATATAAAAGTCGGTCAGCTTCACTTCAATAACGCCTCCGGTTTTCTGCATGGCGTGATAGGCATTAGTACAGAGGTTCATAATCACCTGGTGTATCTTGGTGGGGTCAGCCATAACAACACCGGATTCGGAATTAATATTCCGTCGGATTTCTATTGTACTCGGCATAGCGGCCCTTATGAGTTCTGAGGCCTCCTCAACGATTTGATGTAATTTAACCGGCTTTTTTTCATGTTCAGACTGCCTGCTAAACGTAAGGATTTGACTTACTAATTCTTTGGCACGCCTCGTCCCCTTGAATATTTGTTCTAGGTTTTTATAGGCCTCGCTCTCTTCTGAAACGTCTTCTATTGACATCTCGGTGTATCCCATAATTGGAAAGAGTATGTTGTTAATGTCATGGGCAATACCCCCTGCCAGTTTGCCGATGGCCTCCATTTTCTGAGCCTGATCGAGCTGTTTCTTCAATTCTACTTCATAAGTTACGTCACGCTGGACAAATACGTAATTAATTATAGCACCTTTGGTATCCCGGACCGGCGAGATAGTAGCCTCAACACCATAAACTGTACCGTCTTTTTTCTTATTAATAATGTGACCGGTCCACGGATCACCACGAACAATGGTATCGCGCAATGCCTTATAAAAAGCCTCATCGTGCTTATCGCTTTCGATGATGCTGACATTTTTTCCGATGACCTCTTTTCGGGAATAGCCGCTGACCTTCTCAAAGGCCGGATTTACGTACCAGATGGTGCCGTCATTTTGGGTTATGATGACATTTTCAACAGCTTGTTCAATGGCGGCGATCAGACGCACACGATCTTCATCCGCCCGCTTGCGTTCCTTTATTTCACGTTTAAGTTGCTTGTTGGCTTTCACCAATTCGGAAGTACGCTTCATCACAAGTTCCTTGAGGTGATCACGGTATCGCTTAAGCTTTAGATGGGTTTTAACTCTGGCTTTTAAGATATCTATACTAAAAGGTTTTGTGATGTAATCCACAGCACCGAGCTCAAGCCCTTTAGCCTCATGGTCTTCCTCGCGCATTGCTGTTAGAAAAATCACCGGGATGTCCTGAACTTTCTTGTCAGCCTTCAGTCTTCTGCAAACTTCGTATCCATCCATCACGGGCATCATTATATCCAACAGGATCAAATCTGGAGATTCATTCACTGCTTTTTCTAGAGCTTCCTCTCCATTGTAGGCTAGGATCGTTTCGCACTGCATAGAAGTAAGCTGAGCATCTAATAAATTGACATTCAAATGTTCATCGTCCACAATCAGTATGGTCTTGTTTTTCATGACAGCTCTTCCTTAGTTTGATTTAAACCCACCACTTCCAGTTGTGGACCCGGAAAGGTTCTACCGGTCCGGCGAAAAATACGGTGCAAAGCACGAAATACGAATTTCGAAACAAATCCGAAATTCTAATGTTCAAATGACAAAAACAAAGTCAAAAATAGGCCTAAAGAGTCTCAATATAGCTAGCTTTTTGGTATGTTGGACATAGCCCAATTTTTGTTTAATATTTCGAATTTTGGTCATTCGAATTTGTTTCGGATTTCGTGCTTCGAGTTTCGAATTTAGGTTCCAAAGCGCTTTTTCCTCCCTTCAAGGGGGCTACCTGAGGCCTCCCGCTATGCGGAAGGAGCACTCACTCTTAATTGGGGGTCAGATCTTCTCATCACGTCTTCCCATGTTCATCGGATTGTTCTCAATGACCATTATCTTTTTTCCTTTGCGTCTTTGCCTGCCCCGTAGGTCCGGGAGATCCTACTGGGGCGCCTTTGCGAGAGAATCTTCAATCTTAAATCTTTACGGGCAGCGTAAAGCAGAACCGGCTTCCTTTCCCTTCTCCTTCACTTTCTACCCGAATTATCCCTCCATGCATCTCAACAAGGCGCCTGCTAAGAGAAAGGCCTAATCCTGTGCCAGGTGTTTTATTTGTCATACCACCTTTAACCTGATAAAACTCATCAAATATCTTATCCAGATTTTCAAATGCGATTTCAATTCCGGTATCCAATATACTGATTACGAGATCTTCTCTTTCTTGCTTAGCTATAACCTCAATTTTTCCACCCTCCAGAGTAAATTTGGCAGCGTTGGATAGAAGATTGAACATTATCTGCTTGAGCTTTCGGTTATCTGCCGTAATCTCTAAGTCCTCCAGGTCTTGCGCTATGCTGATGCCGAGATCGATTTCATGTTGCACACACTTTTCCTTAATCATGATCAGGCTGTTTTCCAAAAGTTTCTTTATGTTCACCTTAGATAATTCGAGTTCAACTTTGCCCGCTTCTATCTTGGTAAGATCCAGAATATCGTTGACCAAGTAGAGGAGATGCTTTCCACTTTCCAGAATATCATTAACATAATCCGCCTGCTTCTCATTGAGCTTGCCAAAGTATCTGTCCCGCAGGAGCTCGGAAAAACCAATAATGGCATTGAGAGGCGTGCGAAGCTCATGACTCATGCTGGCCAGAAAATCAGACTTTGCCTGATTTGCGTTTTCGGCTTCTTTTCTAGCTATCACTGCTTTCTGTTCAGCTTGGCTGCGTTCGGCTATTTCATTTTGAAGTTGTTCATTAGATTGACTAAGCTGGGTTGTGCGTTCGGCCACCAAATTCTCCAAATTGGCGCGAGATTTTTTTTCGATTACCTTTAATTTCGTTTCTACCTTTTTGCGCTGTTCTATTTCTCCTTTCATTTCAGAAATAGCCGATGATAATTGTGCTGTACGCTTTTTTACCAGATTCTCCAGGTTGTTGCGGTGCTTTTCTTCTGATTCTTTAAGAAGTTTATTTTTATCCTTAATTATTGTTTCTACAATATAACCGAAAAAAAGAGCTATTATCACAATAAAGGGCAATCGCAGGGCATAGGTTGCAGCCATATCTCCCTTAAAGGAACCGTTCTGATAAAGAATCCATCCATAGAGGAAGATAAAAATGATAGTATTTATCATAAGGTATTTTAATTCAATGCTTACGGCAGCCAGGGCAAGAATTATAAAGTATACCAGGTAAAAATCAGTGCCGGCTTGACCCGATAAATAAATACCTAAAGAGACCATTCCGCTATCAAAAAAAACCAGAGCATAAAATATCTTTCTAGTGGTGAAGAATCTGTCTGGGATATACGGCAACAAAAGGTTGGTTGATAAATAAAAGGCTATAAATAGATAGGACCAAATTACCTTTATACCCTTTAACGGTCCGAAGATTGTCAGATAGGAAATAATAATTACCACAAGCAATCTAATAATAATAATATTTCTTTTCCTCATTATTTCCATAGCCTATAATACCATAAACCTTTTAATTGATTTTACGTAATAGTTCATTTTGATTTCAGATTTCAGATTTTTTTAATCTCAGATCTTAAATTCATACAGGACTCATCACGATAGAAATCCTGTTATCTTTTTTATAAATTCCTTCGTATCAATAGGCTTTGTGATATATCCATCACAATCAGTCTCACGTATTTTTTCCTCGTCTTCTTTCATGGCATAGGATGTTAGCGCGATAATGGGGATATTCCTGGTTTCGGCACCGGCTTTTAAAATTTTTGTGGCTTTAAAACCATCCATAGTAGGCATCAAAATATCCATGAGAATCAAATCCGGTTTATGCGCTCTGGCAATTTCAACCCCTTCTGCACCATCGGTCGCTTCCATGGTCAGGTATCCCGAGGTCTGAAGGAGGTCCCGAAACAATTTAAGATTCTTAGGATCATCCTCAACAATCAATATAACTCTTTTCATAAAAACCTCCACATGAAGAATGTTTATTGACAATTGTTGATCTTTTTGTTCTCTCGCAAAGGCGCAAAGACGCAAAGATTTTAATTAATAACAATACTTCTCATACCATTTTTGATAAACTTATCATTTGAAATTATTAACAATCTGTGTTTTGTGTTTTTAATTTACCGATCTTTATAAGATTCTGGATGTTTTAGATACATCACGCTTAACCATTCACTATTAGGGCCATCTTTTTTCCTTTGCGTCTTTGCGCCTTTGCGAGAGAACCTTTAATATTATATTCTCAATCATCAATCCTTATGGGTAAAACAAACGAAAATCGGCTCCCTTTTCCCTCGCCTTCACTTTCAACCCAGATTCTCCCCCCATGCATCTCAACAAGGCGCCTGGTAAGAGATAAACCCAATCCCGTGCCGGGGGTCTTGTCCATCATACCACCCTTGACCTGGTAAAATTCACCGAAAATCTTCTCTTGATCTTCAGACGCAATACCGATGCCGGTATCAGCTACAGAGATTTCGATGAAATCTCCTGTTGCGAGTTGTGAGTTGCGAGTTGCGAGTTGATCTGAACCCGAAACTCGTAACTCGGAACCCGAAACCCTTTTGGCCTCTAGAGTGACCGTGCCGCCATGGGGAGTAAATTTGGCAGCGTTAGAGAGAAGATTGTACATAACCTGCTTGAGTTTTCGTTTATCTGCCGTAATATCCAAGCCCTCCAGGTCTTGCGCTATGTTCGTGCCGAGATCGATTCCATGTTGCACACACTTTTCCCTAATCATGATCAGGCTGTTTTCCAAAAGTTTCTTTATGTTTATTTTAGAAGGTTCGAATTCAACTTTGCCTGCTTCTATCTTGGAAATATCCAGAATATCGTTGATTAAGGAAAGAAGATGCTTTCCGCTTTCAAGAATATCATTTATGTACTCCGTCTGCTTTTCGTTGAGCTTGCCAAAGTATCTGTCCCGCAAGACCTCGGAAAAACCGATGACGGCATTGAGCGGTGTGCGAAGCTCGTGGGACATGCTGGCCAAAAAATTGCTCTTGGCCTGGTTGGCAGCCTCGGCAGCATCTTTCGCTAGGCGTAGTTTTTCATTGGATTCCTTTAGCTCGGCAGTACGTTCCTTTACTCTAATTGCCAGCTCGTCGTGCGCTTTTTGCAGCACCTCCTCCATCCGCTTGCGCTCGGTGAAATCTCGCAAAGTGATCAGCCGGCCGATGAGGCGATTCCGCCTATCCTTAAGTGGCGAAATACACAAATTAAAGTTACGTTGGGTATCACCTTCGCCCAGAATAATCTCTGAATTCGTTTCTGTCGCGTTACGGTAGATTTCGATCAGATCAGGCCAACCGGCAAATACCTGGGAGGCCGGTTGTCCAATTACCTCTGAGTTGTAAAGGCCCAAAATACTCTGTGCGGCCAAATTCAGGCCGAGGACGCGGTTATGCATGTCTAGGACAAAAACGCCATCCGGAATGTTTTCAAGCACGGTTTCACGCGCTACAGGTACAACATCCGATATCTGGAACCGAAACATGCCCCAAGCAAGGGCCAGACCGGTGATGTTAAAAGCGATGGGGGTAAGGTCGATATTGGGCCACGGACTAAGCCTAGTAATATATAATACGTTTGACAACCAGGGTACAGCCATACCAGTCAACATTACCAGTATCTGCATACGATATAGGTGCTGGGCGTATATGAATGTCTGGATGAGCAAGACGGTACATATCAGAACCAACAGATAGTTGAAGGTAACCTGAGCCCAGAACCAAGGTCCATGGCTGTATACCCCTATCGCGATTGGGCCGCTGAAATCCAGCCTAACTTGAGTCCAGATTAGCTGGTGGACTTCGTTGGTCCAGACCAGGGCCAGAGTGAACAGCGGGAAAATTGACAATAATGCCATATTGCGGCAGTTTACCCATTTCTCTCGGCCAGTGTATTGCAGGACAAAAGCCAGTAAGGCCACCGGCACGGTGAGGATGCCCAGGTACTGATCTTGGCTAACAATAACTTGGTTGAAAGCTCAGGGCTGGCTCTGTGGATAGCGCTGAGAAAAGCCCACCAGGCTGCGGCGGCAATCAGGACCGTTAGGGCCTTGGCCCCGGAAGTGGACCGGCGTCGCCATATATTAAATGCGACAAAGGAAGAGATTAATCCGGCAAGAAAACAAGGTAACCAGTATATTTCAGACTCGGACATGGATATACATACCTGTTCGTTTTTGAATCCAGCGTAGTTTTAGGAGTCAGCGATCACCAATTCAACTCGTGGTCGCTGACTGCGGTTGTACTTCATAGTTGAAAATGCTTGCTTACCCTGATGTAATTCGTGCTAAACAAGGATCATTATAGCAGGTTTCATGAATTTTTCCAAAACAATATTAATATCCGAACTTTATAAATTTTCTAAGATTTTATCTATAGCTTCCAAAAGTTCATCAGAGGAATATGGCTTGGCAATGATAATATCTCCTCCTGCCAGGCCCCTGATACGCTTCTGCTCATTCCTGGTAATAACACTGGTCAAAATTATCGTAGCCCATCTTTGTAGGATTTAAGGCAAAAATAGGCTAAAATGCCATTTTTCTGA
>CAZLRK010000008.1:0-3314 GCA_964561845.1 uncultured Desulfobacterales bacterium
TGAAATATGACAACAATATATTCAAATATCCCTTCTTGTCAAGTATATTTTGGCACCTTATTTGGAAGCAATGGCCCGCATAGCACCGGAATAGAATTTCCACTTCCCAATATATACCCACCCCCAGGCGCCAGATCTCGAATCCTCTTTTTTACTTCTGCCTCGACTTGTTCTGGGGTACCTTGAGCCAAAAGGTGGACATCGATATTGTTGCCAAGATAATAATTCCTAGGTTATCAACCGACTGAGACCTTTGAAAAATGCTCAATTTTGTTCAAGTTCAAGGAAGGCGAAAATTTTAACCACCCCAGTACGATCTGCCGGACCTACGGGGCAGGCAGGAATACATTGGGTATTTTGAGGATAGCGCTAAAGCTTCACTTCGTGCCAAAATTTGAGTCTGACGCAGAAATTGGGCAAAAGGGGGCGTTTTGCAAAGGTTTCAGACTTATTGAGGTATCGTAACACCCTTTGTTCTTGCAAATTCTTCAAATTTTTTGCGCAGTTCTCCGGCCTGCTCAAAGGAATCTTCAATGGTTATCGATCGACAATCGACATCAAACATCTCTTTAAATGTTTCATAGGATTCGTCGGTTAATACCACGTCTCCATTGTCTTTTATTTCCTTAATGCCGTCATACTGCTGGGCTTCCAACATCAGATTTCGGGCATCGTCAATTGTCATACCGGCAGGCAGAACAACTTCCGCACCCTTTCGACTCAGTCTCACGGGATAACCACCCTCAAGACCCTGGGGACCGGGTGCGTGCGTCATTAAATTGCTGTCATCCAATATTGCCAGGATGTTTTTTACCGAAGAACCAGCGACCAAATACTGACCGTGACGACCTGCAGGTCTCATACCATGTTTTGGCAACTCAGCAACAAATTGTTTCATATCGCCCAATTGTTGGGTGACATCCTTTCCCTTCACATATATCCTCAGGTAGTGAGGCGCTTCATATCCACCTCCACTCCTGCACCAGGTGTACCCGTGATAATGGTGACCGATCATTTCTACATCAATATTCGCCATGGGAATCTTAAGCATCTCGGAAGCAGTTTTCTGGATATAAGGAACAATGAGGTCCATATTTCCAATGCCCACCGTCGGTGCGATACCGATTCGGTCCAGGCTGGCATTGGTGACATCTGGAAAAGAAGTGTTGACAACGTAAGTGTCGATTCCGGACATTTTCACAGCCTTCATGAGTTTCGCAGTTAAAGCCAGGTGCATAGAGATCCATGGTCCCAGACCGCAACGATGCCGGTAAATCCTGGCATTGATATCCGGGGGAAGCTCATTGACAACCCACCAGGATTGGAGCGTGGTTCCATTGTAAATAATGGTGGGGTTGATTTTTCTGAGAATTTCGGCGGTTTTCTCAATATCGAGCAGGTTCAAAGGATAAGATGTAATGTTAGGATATAACCCTAAATATGATGCCCCCAAAATGGAACTGTTTGTCTTCCGAAAACACCAATCCTCGTTAGCATCAGCCGTTACGATATCACAAATCCCGGGAACCCTGCAAAGAAACTCCAACACAATTCCACCCAATTCGCCAATTCCGATTAGCATTATTTTTTCTTTTTCTCTCAATTTATTATCTCCTCTTCTTTTTACTAGACATTTTTAAAGAGTCACATGGAACCCAAAATTAATTTTCTAATATAAAGCCACTCAATTTATAAGAAAATAACCACATATCCATATTCGCGCTTTACTTATCAGTAAAGGTCAGGATGTCCATCAATTCAGAAATGTTTTCCACTTCATCCAAATCCAGAATCATTTTTGCCGCTTGATCCGCTTTTTCCTGCGACAGCGACCGCAGGGCACATCCGTAATACCGTTCTTTCAGCTCTTCGTCCGACAGCGTGATGACGTCGTCTCCACCGGGGCACACCTTTTTGTAGACACGTCCGTCTTTCATCGTGACCGCAATCGGATACTCCTTGCCCGCCACGCCCGGCCGGTCCCATTCGGGATGTAGCCGCATTTCAACCTTTTCGCGCAGTGCGTGAATTTTCGGATCGTGTACTTTCTCATTAGTGTATGCATCCAAAAATACCTTGTCTTCCAGAAAGCACACAGCAATGGCATGGGGCAGGGCAAAGGGGGCCTGCATGTAGTTTTCAGGATGGTGGTAGTCATTGAAATTCATAAACCCTAAATGAACGTCGACCTGTATGCTGTCAATGTCTTCGGCCTTGATGCCGTGCTCGTTTTTCAATTCCAGAAACCCGCGGATCATGGTATGCTGCAGGGAGCAGGCCGGATACTTTTTCATGACGACACCTTTTTTTAGCCGTATCTTATTCAATTCCAAATCACCCAGGTCGGTAACCCCGGCTGCCGCATCACACAAACCCTTAGGGCGCTCGAGAATATCCGGCTGTCCCGTTACGCCGTATTTTGCGAGCAGGGCGGCGGTGATGCCGTGGCGGCATGAAAACCCCGATTCAAAAAGATGGGCGCCGGAACCATGTTGCTGGACCAGACCGCTGCCCAGCGAGGCGGCGATGCTCAGGGCATTCACGGTCTCCTCCAGGTCGAGTTTCATCATTCGGGCGGCCATCCCGGCGACACCGACGCACCCGAAGTAGCTGTCGGTCAGAAGACCCCGGCTCAACATTTCCGGGCATTTTCCTGAGAGCTTGACGGCGATGTCATATCCCAGGATGTAGCAAGCGACGGCTTCCTTCCCGGAAATGTGCAGGTGATCTCCAAGCGTGAACACAGCTGGCAGCACCCCACAGGTGTAACAATCTTCAGGGTGAGCATCATCCTCGAGTTCGGTAATGTGTGAGGTGGCGCCGTTGGCGAGTGCCGCCTGTTCGATGGATGCCCTCATATTTCCTCCGATAACACCGGCCTCCTCAGGTCCTCCATGGTTTTTGATATATTCAATAGCTGATTGGCCGGCCGGCATTTTAGCCCCGGCTAACGAAGACCCCAAAGCGTTCAGGCAGAGGTCTTTGGTATATTTTACCAAATCCGAATCAAAATCACTATAACCTGTATCTAAAATCCATTCTGCAATATTTTTTGTAGCACCCATAAGTTTTCTCCTTTCTCTACATGGGCAATCTTCTCATATGTTCAAATTACACTACATTGCTTGTAAACATTTTCAGCGCTAAACAGATAAGAAGAGATATACCTATAAAGGCGAGAGATGCCAAATGCATCCAGCATTTGGCATCCCATTTAAAACTGAAATTATAATAAGTAGTGCCTGAACGAAAAATGCCATATTTCCTCACAAGTCCCCCTTTCGTAAAGGGGAGATAATAAAAGTTCCTTCTAT
>CAZLRK010000008.1:3414-38819 GCA_964561845.1 uncultured Desulfobacterales bacterium
TATTTCCTCACAAGTCCCCCTTTCGTAAAGGGGAGATAATAAAAGTTCCTTCTATCCCCCCTTTTCAAAAGGGGGGAGATTTTTAGGGTTTTCGTTTAGACACTAATTACGACTCAAACCACCAGCGTTCCGCGTTTTTTAGGCCGTCACATCCATAGTTCCCGGCAACGTTTTTATATTTCACCTTGGTGTTAGCAGCATCAACATTGTCCTTAAACAAGAAAACGATGACTCCGCCTTCATCTCGCACGATCCTCTGGCATTCCACATACATCTCGCGTCTCTTTGCCTCGTTAAGTTCCGCACGGGCCTCTTTGAGCAGTTTATCAAAACGAGCGTGGTGGAAATGGCTATCGTTCCATTTGGCATCGCCCGAGTATGCAAGGGAGAACATCATATCCACTGTAGCACGGCCGTTCCAATGGCATGAGCAGAATGGAACCTTCAGCCAGACGTTGCTCCAGTAGCCGTCTGTAGGCTCCCGAATCACATCGATATTGATACCCGTCTTTGCCGCATGTTCCTTGTAAAGCAAAGCCTGGTCTTGAAAACCAGCATAGGTGGATGTGTGAAGTTTGAAGACGTGGCCTTCCATACCAGCCTTTTTAAGATGATACTTTGCCTTGTCTGGGTCATATTGTCTCTGTGGCAATTCTGAAGCATGAAACTGATAGATCGGTGAGATTGGATGATCGTTGGCGACAGTGCCGTAACCGCGCAACACTGTCTTCACCATGTGTTCACGGTCAATGGCGTATTTCAGTGCTAACCGGACATCGTTGTTGTCATACGGCGCCACATCCATATTCATTGGCATTGTGAAGTGAAATCCCCCCGTGGCCCTTATGATCTGAATGCCCGACATTTTTTTCAGCAGACCGACGGTCTTCAATTCACACCGGCTCATAAAGTCGATTTGGCCCGTCTTCAGGGCACTGGTTCTGGAATTAACATCATGAATATATATAGTCTCTATCTCGTCAAAGTGGGCGCGACCCTCCTTCCAATAATTTGGATTTCGTTTGGCCAGGGCTCTGACGCCCGGTTCCCACTTCTTCAGGATGTAGCCGCCCGTACCAATCCCTTTCTCCCACTCTTTCCCCTGGGTGCCGGCAGGGCCGATAATAAAATGGTATTCACTAAGGATTGAGGGGAAGTCGGCATTGCCTCCATCAAGGGTAACAACAACTGTTTGTTTGCCGTCTGCCTTGATATCCTTAACAGGATCAAGAAGGCCCTTAACGGCCGACTTTGAACCCTCACCCCTGTGATGATTGAGGGAATAGATCACATCTTCCGCATCAAGCGTCTTGCCATTGTGAAATTCGACACCCTTTCGAAGCTTAAAAGTCCACCGAGAAGCATCGGCTGAAGGTTCCCAACTCTCTGCGAGTTCAGGGATTGCGTTACCCTTGTAGTCGATTTCAACCAGGTTATTCCGTATCTGCCAGCTAAGATTATAGACCCCATCATCTGGCATAGTTGCGGGATCCAGTGAATCGCTGGTACTGCCAGCGGCTAAGCCCTGTGTGAACCGTCCACCCTTTTTAGGAGTGGCTGCTTCTGCTTTAATACTCAGTAATGCCGGGGAAATTGCAGCCGTCAAACCTAATGCAGACATACGACCGATAAACTCACGGCGTGTAATTTTGCCTTCTTTAAATAAACGTTCAATCTCTTTAAGTTTTGACATGGTTTTTCCTCCTTTCTTTGGCCAATGTATTTTTTAATACCTAGCCGGTTTAATGGTTCTTTAATGATTGCCCTTCTACCGATACCCAATCAGCAAAGGGTACTCTACCCGGGTTTCTTAATTCAAAGGAATCCCAAGATCCGCCAGCTTTTTCTTCATCATTTTGTCGAAATTGATATAATCTTCATTAGGTGTTTTACGATTTATGTCCCAGCATTCCTGATATTTTTTCCCAAGAGGAGGTTTATTCAAGTTGCTTTCATACTCCTCAAGAAGTTTAAGTATAATCTTATTTGCCTCATATCTAGTCATACCGACAACGGCATGTGCTACTTCCGAGCTAAGCCGTGATTCCATTGGAGTAAAGTTGTCTATAGTAGTTGCTTTGGACACTCCAATGCACTCAATGGCTGAAGTTCCTGATACCACAGAAGTCGTCACGGTTTCTGCAATTTCATAATAGCACATTTCGGTCATGGGGCCGGCTGCCGAATAACTCAAAATAAAGAAGGGAAATTTGCTGTTTCGACTCATTGCCTGGCTACTTACGCTCGTGGCCCAGGTTACATCCCGGGTAGAAGTACAACCAAAATTGAAATGGATCGGAAAGGTCAGATGCATGTTGCCTCGCATTGCAATGATCGACAATAAATGATAGGCAACGTTTGTAACCGCAACACCTTCAGGTCCTCCGCAATATCCTCCCAAAATTGGCGCTGAATCGACGAGTATCGGAATCCCTCTGGTCATCGCATAGGCAATTTCATTGAAACGCTGAAATGAAATCTTCAATTCAGCAGTTGGCCCTATGGTAAGCGTATCTGAATTCCTTACGCCAAATTGGCTCCCGGCAATTTTTGCTGTATCTGAACCGGCAGAAGCGATATTATTCAGTATCGCAAGTCCCGGGCGGCCACCACGTGTTAGAGCTTCATGACCCATGGCTGTTGCCCTTATCGACGCCAACACTTCTAATGGCGTACCGGTCCTAACCGTTCTGCCATTCAGTGTTGCAAGGCTGGGAGCTGTGATTGCATCGGCAAGAGGCAGAAAACTTGCAAACGCTTCCATAATGCTGGCATAGATCTCTTCATTTGACACTGCAGTCCCACAGGCCCCTATGTAACAAAAGGGGGCGTCATCACTTTCAGGTTTTCGTGCTTTAAGCATTCTGGCGTCTTTGCCTTCCCCCAAAACTGTAACCGGTGGTGCTTCTTTAAGAGCTGCCCGGAGCTCTTCTTCACTAAATTGGATAATACGTTCCGTATCCGGACAATAGCTACCCACATCTCGATACAGTTCCAAGCCGGCCTGAAACACACGGTCCGCCAGATCATCATCTGAGGGAATTGGTGTGTCCGGGTCGTACTTGATTTTATATTTTGCGATAAGTTCACTCAGCTTAGGCACGAAAACGTCCATGTCAAAATCTCTTTCAGAGCAGTATTCTCCTGACATGGCACGATCAAGCACCTCATAAAAACTAATCATTTAATTTGCCTCCTTTCTAATTCCTGTTTTCAAGAAATATATATCTGGCACGATCAAAATGTTTAATCGTTAAAGCATCCATTTATATTAAACCTTTTGGGCTGAAATAAGCTCTTCGGCTAATCTAACGGCCTCCTCTGCCGTATCAGCATATCCGTCCGCCTCTATTTCACCAGCCCAGTTTTGATTTACGGGTCCTCCTCCTACCATAACGATATATTTCTCGCGGAGCATTTTGTCTTTTAATAAATCAATTACTTCTTTTTGCCCCGGCATCGTTGTTGTCAGAAGAGAAGACATTGCTATAATGTCAGCGCTATGTTTTTCAGCGTTATTTAAGAAAGCTGAGGCAGCCACATCAACACCAAGGTCATGAATCTCAAACCCTCTTGTTTTTAGAAGCATGCCCAGTATATCTTTCCCGATACTATGAATATCACCCTTCACCGTGCCCAAAACAACGATACCGCTGCTAGTTTGTTTCTCCCCCCGTTTCATGATCTCGTGTTCAAGGAGTTCCATCGCTTTATTGAATGTTTCAGCTGCCCGTATTAATTCCGGTAAATAACACTCTCCGCGGTTAAACTTATCTCCGATAAATAACATTCCAGGCGACAACCCTTTCTCAATTACATCTAAGGGATTGATGTTTTGAGCAAGGGTATCTTGGGTAAGTTTTACAACACTCCCAACATCTATCTGAACCATGGCATCCTTAAGATCTTCCAAAATCTGAGTTGAATTCATATCTATCCTCCTGAAATAAAGATTAACCTATTTTTTTATCTTTCTCATGTTGTAGCATGTCTCGATCAAAGGCACGGGGGCACCTGTCTCTTTTGCAAACTCAACGATCAGCCCCATGTCTTTATACTCTAAAGCAAGAGGTCCCGGATCATTTTGCATCTCCTCTACCCAATGCCAGTTTTTAGTCGCCCAACATTGTGCCAAACCTTGATTGTAAATGCTCAGCAACAAATCTTTATTAATGCCCTCTTTGGCTCCCATATCCAGGGCTTCGGAGACAGCATTCCACGATACTTCCCATATTAAAGCATTTGTAAGCTTGGCAATGGCTCCTGATCCAACTTTACCGCAGTAGAAGACCGTTTTTGCCATGGATTCCAGGACCGGGCGATAAGAGTTTAAGACATCCTCCTGTCCACCGACCATGGTGATCATTGTTCCACCCGCTGCACCGGGTACACCGCTCACCGGTGCATCAATAACGGGTATCCCTTTTTCTTCCAAGGCGACTTCCGATATCTTTTTAATCAAGGAAGGCCTGACAGTGCTCATGATGATGATGACACCCTCTTTAATTCCTTCAAGTACACCGTCTCTTTTTAAAATGACTTCTTCTGTTTGTTCATCATTGAGTACCATTGTAAAAACACACTCACTCATTGAAGCCACTTCTTTTGGTGTTGATGCTTTCTTTGCACCCAATTTTTCCAATTCCTTCACAGGTTCTTCTCTAATATCGTGAACCACAAGTTCATAACCGGCTTGAATTAGTGTTTTTGCAATCGCACTTCCCATATATCCTAAGCCGATAAAACCGATCTTCATTTCTTACCTCCTTTTATAGTGTGTAGCGTAAAAGAAAAATTCCAAACCGTTTTTTATCTAAATTTGCTTCTCATTTTTAATGAAATATGCGTTTAAACGTTTAAGCAATAAATTAAAAAAATATTTCAGCCTTATTACATCTTTAATCCAATCGATTGTACGGACCTATACTCATAAGCCTGAAAACCACACGTTTTTCGAATAAATAATTCGGGTTTCATAGTAACTTTATTTACCATCGGTGACATTCTTCTTTCGACTTTTTCTATTAGTATTTTAATTGCAGCTTTCCCCATTTCATAAGTTTTGATTCCTACCGAACTCAGGTCGATGCCCCTGTATTGGGCTGGAGCGATGTTATCAAAACCAATTAATGCTATATCTGATGGAATGTTCAATCCTGCGTCAAGAATCGCTTCTCGCGCAGCAAGCGCCATTTCATCGGATGCTGCAAAAATGGCAGTCGGTTTATCAGGTAATTTGAGCAACTTATTTGTAGCGCTATATGCAGTTTCCTTATTCCATCCACCGTTTACAAATAACTTTGATTCTATTCTGATTCCATTATTTTTTAAGAATCGCTTCGCGCCTTCTGTTCTTTCTTTTCCGGTCGAGGTGTTTGGCAATCCTGTAATTACGCCGATGCGACGGTGTCCTAGGCTATAAAGATGTTCCATCGCCATATCGGCACCTGACAAATTATCAGGCACCACGTAATCCACCACGTTGCAATACTGCTTGCCGGTTAACCGTCGATTCACCATAACCAGAGGGAATCCATCATCGATAATACTTTTAATATTGGGGTCTTCGTTTTCAGCAGAAGCAATTATGAGTCCATCTACCCCTCTATTCCTTAACAAATCGATATTTGATTTTTCTTTTGCAAGGATGTTTTTTGTGCTGCATTGAATAGTATTAAATCCAAATTCAGAAGCCCCATCCTCTAAACCCTGGAGAAGTTCAGCATAGAACGAGTCTGTAACATTAGGAACCGTAACACCGATAGTGAAGCTTTTTTTGCTTACTAATGCTCGGGCCAGAAAATTTGGCTGATAATTTAGTTGTTTTGCTATTTTATGTATATTTATGCGTGTGGCTTTACTTATTCGAGGGTGGTCTTTTAAAGCCATAGAGACTGCAGCAGGTGTAATCTTTGCGACCTTTGCAATGTCTTTTATGGTTGCCTTCTTTTTAATCATTTACAATCTACTAGTGTAGAAAATTTTGTAATATTAATTCAAAAAGAATGATTCCGAAAGTAATAAAAACGAAATCACAAATTATCTCGATACAATTTTTATTTCGGAAGTATTCAAATATTAGTTAAACGTTTAAATAATATATTGAAAATATATTGTCAAGAAAAAAAATTATAAAATTTTAGACCTACAAATTAATTTAATATAATTTCACCATTGAAACCATCGACGGCTGCATGCTGGCCGGTTTTAAATACCTGGAAAGTTTTATTATCAATGGTGACCACTGGAATTTCTTATCTTTTGCCCCGATGGATTCTCCCAATTCGGTCAAAATCGACATGGCAATGTGGGCCGCCTCACCCCATTTTCCATCGAGAATTTGTTTTTCTTGCTCCGTTAAATGCATTATACGGTCCTTTGTCCAAAGGCGATATCAATTACGGCGTGCCGGATAGCCCAATATTTATTACCTTATATCTGATTTTTTGCATTTTTATGTCAAAAAAACAAAAGACAAATACCAAAAAATTCTAATAACGAATAACAATTAACAATTAACACCTAATTGAGCATTATTTTCGCTCAATTAGGGTTGTAATTTGGTGCTTGTAATTTGTTATTTCCGATTTATCCGGATTAGGTTTTATGTTTGGATAGATTTTCTTTTGCCAACATATTGTGAAAGGTCTCGTTCAATACCGGGATCAATGTCAGGTTTTTTATATGCCTCTAATCTCTTTTTGAGTAAATTTGTTGCTGTTTCATCCAGTCGTTTTTTCCCTGCATTCTTCCAGGTTGCGAAATCCTTCCTAATCATTAAATCCGGCATGAAAAATTCGGTTCTGCAATTTTCGAAGGTTTTTGAGTGTGTAAGATACTCTCCGCCTATTCCGACGGATTTGATCGAGTCAAGATCGATCCGTTCATCCGTTACATTAAGCGGTTTCAACATTCTTTTAAGCATTCCGCAAAGTTCTTCATCTGCTAAAAATTTTTCATAACTCATGGCCATATAGGAGCCCAGAATACCACAGGCATGTAGAATGAAGTTTGCGCCGCTCATGATGGTTGTGGTTAGGGCCAAAGTAGACTCAATACCGGCCTGCATATCGGGGAAATGGGCGTCGGTAATACCGCCACTGCCTCTTCCGGGAAGTCCATAAAACTTTGCCATCTGCGTGGTTGCATTCTGAGTCATTGATAGCTCGGGAGCGCCGATTGTAAGTGCGCCTGTTCTCATGTCGGTTATGGTAGATGTTGATCCGTAAACAACAGGCGCACCGGGATTGACCATTTGGGCCAGAGTAATTCCGGCAAGCATCTCCGCATTTTGCAGCGCCAGAAGTCCCGGGAGTGTTACCGGTCCTGTTGCTCCTGCCTGCATCAGGAGTCCTAACATGCTGGCCTGGCCATGGCGTGCATATTCTATGAGTGCACCTGCCATGTCTGAGGAGTACTGAAGTGGTGAAAGCGAACTTATTATAGCAATCATTACGGGTTTATTCTTAATTTTATCTTTTCCTCCCCAGGTTATTCCGGCCATTTCAATGGAATCGATTGCTGCCTGTCTAGACACCGCGTTTCCTAAAAATGGTTTATCACAAAGAACAATATTGGAATAAACCATATCCAGATGAGACGTTTCCGGCGAGCGGTCCGAAGGCTCTATCATTAAACAGCCGTTCATATCGATATGCTTTGATGTTTGAATAAGTTTGCAGAAATTGTCGTAATCTTCCATGAAAGCTTTTCTTTGTTCACCGTATTCATCCACCATGAATAGAGCGCCAAATCCCGGCGCGATAACGAGCTCTTCACCTCCTATTGTAACAGTCTTGTTTTTATTGCGCCCTGTTATTTGAAATTGGGAAGGCGCTGTTTTAATGGCTTCCTCTACATGGCGCTCCTCTATAAACACGACATCCCCATCAGTCTTTACTCCATGGTTTTTAAAAATTTCCAAAGCTTCAGGTTCATGGAAGGCGATTCCAACATCTTTTAAAACCTCCATGGTTGCGTTGTGGAGCTTGTTCAGGTCATCTTTGGTTAATAGGTGCATTCTCTCATACATGTTAGTAATCCTTTTTATTTTTGAAGTATTTGGAGCAATATTTTTCAAAGGTCTCGTTATGGTGAGACTTAAAATCGTTCATAAAAGACTTTTAGGAAACCGTCAATATTTATTCTGTGAATTTTATTTATCGTTTTCCAGTCAACTGGGATGAAGGTTTAATGGGTGAATAACTGCAAAAAACAGGCCAGATAATGGTATTATTGGTTTAAACATTTATTTCTGTCAGCTATGCAGCAACTTATAATTATTTTCAACCTATTATTTTAGTAAATTCAGACATAGTCAAATAGTTGAGTGGTTAAGTGGTTGAGTAAAAAATTAATTATTAAATCAATATGTTAATATTTACAAGCTGTTGAATCCTAATTGAGCGAAAATACTGCTCAATTAGGCGTTAATTGTTAATTGTTATTCGTTATTAGAATTTGATGATCATCTCATTTTATCAATCTATGATTGATGACAAATATAAAAACGGATTTTATTCCTTTTAAGCGATTAACCAATAACAAATAACGAATAACTCCCAATTGATTTTTTAATCGATTGGGGTTGTATGTCCAATTATTGGATAAACGGTTATTATTCTTTATCATTACAATTATTTAACTACTCAACCACTCAACAACTTAACGAGATCTGAAATTAGACACAAACACTTTTTGGGGATTTCAGCAAAGAGATTTTTAGCTTTATGCGACAACATCCGGAACGTAAATAGATGATTCAGATATGCATCGGCAACGATTTGGAAAACAAATAGATTTCGAAAAAAAGATGGGGATTAAATCAATCGATTTTTAAACCGATTCAAAATTGAATCATTTTTCCTGCATTATGGCTAATATTAAAATATAACTAACCAATTTTATAGACATTAACCCACAGTTCTTTCTCTGGCCCAAATTTTGCATTTTCGTTAAGAATTCAGTATGTGTCACTGTGCCTTTATGGTCGGTTTACATGGGATTATAATGTAGTAATTGGTCTCCCAAGGGCATATGGGAATCCAGAGTGGGAAAGGGTTTTTCGAATAAAAAATAGACTTTGAACAAAAAGAGCTTGACTAAATCATTTAAAAATGGGACCGGTCAAAGTTGGATTTTCCAAAACTTTTATATTAAAATGGGGCCTGAGTAGAAAATTATCCAATAATTTACTTAATATTTTTTTTCTTAAAGGTTGCTTTACGATGAAGAAACCCTCTTTTGAAGCTTAAAAATAATATGAATAGGAAAAGCTCTCATAAAAGGAAAAGGAATGTTATCATCGGTAATAGTGCCGCGGCTTTAACTGCTACTAAAGCAATCCGCAGTAAAGATGCTCAGTGCTCCATAACCCTGATTTCCGCTGAAAAGCATTATGCTTACTCTCCCGTTCTTTTAACTTATTATCTTTCAAAAAAAATATCGAGAGAAGGAACCTTTCTTGTCAGTCGAGATTTTTATAATGACAACGAAGTTGACCTTGTCCTTGGAAACAGGGCTACAAAAGTAGATCCTGATAAACAAATAGTATATTTGGCTGATGGTAAAAAGATCGGATACGACAATTTACTTATTGCAGCAGGTTCTTCACCAAAACGCCTGGGTATTAAAAACGAAAATTTGGAGGAAATATTTACACTAAAAAGCATAGACGATGTTGATAAAATCTTACAAAAATCCTGTGATATGAAAGAAATAGTAATCGTGGGGGGAGGGTTGATAGGCTTACAAGCCGCAAATTCTCTATATAGTGAAGATCGAAAGATAACAATGGTGATTGGATCAAAACAACCACTTTCTCAAAACATTGATCCCCCTTGTGCTGAAAGCGTTTGTAAGAGCATCAAAGAATGCGGTATATCATTATTATTCGAAACAAGTGTTATCTCAATTGAAAGAATAAAGAATAAATTGAAAGTAGAATTGAATTCCGGCAAGACACTTGATGCTGATTCAATAATTATAGGGAAAGGAGTGACTCCTAATATTCATATTGTTAGCGAAAGTGGAATCGATGTTAATACAGGGATCATCATAGACGAAACCATGAGAACAAATATTCCCAATATATTTGCGGCCGGAGATGTCGCCGAGGGGACTAATTTGCTTACCGGCAAAAAGCAGATAGTAGCAACCTGGCCGAATGCTTGCTTACAGGGTAAAACTGCTGGGATCAACATGGCCGGCGGGGAAAGCAAATTTTACAGCCTTAATAGCAACATTTGCAGTCTCTTGGGAAGGACGGTTGCATCAGTCGGAATAACGAAACCTGCTAATATGAATTTCGAAGAGAACACATTTACAAACCCCGGAAAAGGATTATACAGAAAAATAATCTGGAATAACAAAGATGAGATAGTTGGCGCACTCTTAATGGGAAAAGTGGAAGATATCGGAATAATAACCAATATGATAAAAAATAGAGTTAAAATTTCCGGAGAATTGAGAAGCTGTATGGCTAGAGCGACCGTAAAATATGGAGAGTTTTTTTCACGAAAAATCGGTCATTTTTTACATTGAAAAATTTAAAAATAATTTCAGTTACAGTCAAAATTCACTATGGGTTCAAAAAATTTCTGCCACCTGGTATGACCGGAGACCCATTTGATGTTTCCCTGGAGAATGGAACTAATTTGGCCCAATTGTTGAAAGATGAAATTCGATTTCCCTCGCAGATACCAATACTGGTACTGGTAAATGGCTTGCACGCAAAAAAAGAGCACCGGCTAAAGGATGGTGATAGAATAAGTGTTTTCTCCCCAATGGCCGGTGGCTAACTTTGTGCTGTTTTGTTGTTTGGGTAAAGTGGTATATACCTACAATTACTAATAATAAGGAGGATATTAATGGCAAAGGCACTCACAGTAAATCTTGATAAATGTACCGGATGCAGGAGTTGCGAACTGGCCTGCTCATTTAAGCATCACAGGGAATTCAATCCTGTTAAGTCCAATATTCATGTTAGCATTTTCACTGAAAATGCATTCTATGTACCAGTGGTATGTTTTCAATGCGATAAAGCTTTTTGTGCTGAAGTTTGTCCGGCAGGAGCTATTTTTGCTGATGAAGTGAATGGTGCTTATGTTGTTGCCGTTGATAAGGAAAAATGTGTAGGTTGTAAGATGTGTACACTGGCATGTCCTTTTGGAGTTATTACATATCAAAGTGAAGGGCATGTGCAAAAATGCGATTTGTGTGGGGGTGAACCTGAATGCGTTACCTTTTGTGTGCCCGGAGCGCTGGAATTTAAGGAGGCAACAGCAGCTACTTTGAAAAAGACCAGGGCGTTGGCAGAGAAAATTTATCACCAAAAGGAGGTCGGCTAATGGACGGATGGGTTGGTAAGATATTAAGGGTAAACTTGACTATGGGTATCGTATCTGTAGAGGACTTAAATGAAAAAGCTGCTCATGATTACATTGGAGGCCGGGGTTTAGGAATTAAATATTTATATGATGAAATCGATCCCAAAATTGATTCTTTAAGCCCAAAAAATAAGCTGATCATGGCTACAGGCCCGCTTACAGGTACAGGAGCTCTTGCAGGAGGCAGATATACAGTAGTAACTAAATCCCCTTTAACCGGTGCGATAGCCAATTCAAACTCAGGGGGGTACTATGGCGCAGAAATGAAGTATGCCGGCTATGATATGGTTATATTCGAGGGAAAAGCCAAAGAGCCGGTATACCTGTGGATAGAAAATGATAACATTGAAATTCGAAGCGCAAAAAATCTTTGGGGTAAGGATACCCAGGAAACAACATCACTGATCCAGTCAGAGACCGATGATGATGCCAAGGTTGCCTGTATAGGGCCTGCCGGCGAAAATCTGGTCAAATTTGCCAATATAATGAATGACAACGGCCGGGCGGCAGGGCGCTCCGGTGTAGGCGCCGTAATGGGATCAAAAAATCTGAAAGCTGTGGCTGTAAGAGGTACCAATGGCGTAACTGTTGCCGATCCTGATGGCTTCAGGCAGGCGGTATTGGATGCCATAAAAGAGTTCCATGACCCTTTTATGTCTGAAGTTCTGGCAAAATATGGAACAGCCGACGTTGTGGAGTTTTCAAATGAAGTGGGTCTTCTTCCCACAAGAAATTTTCAAGAGGGAACGTTTGAGGGAGCTGCAAAAATCGGAGGAGCGGTCATAGCTGAAAAATATAATCTTAGAGGTGCGAAAAAGACCAAAGCCTGTTTTGGTTGCCCACTTGCCTGCGGAAGGGTCACAAGAATACCGGATGGTGAATTTAAAGGTGAGGGAGAAGGACCGGAGTATGAAACATTAGGCTCACTTGGAGCTGTTTGTGGCATAGATGATCCTGAACCTATTATAAAAGCTAACTATATTTGTAATGAGATGGGGATGGACACTATTTCTGCAGGTGCCACAATCGGCTGTGCAATGGAGCTTTTTGAGAAAGGCTTTTTGTCTGAAAAAGATGTTGGTATGAAATTAAATTTTGGCAATGGCAGGGCAATGGTGGAATTGCTTCAAAAGGCAGCCCATCGAGAGGGCTTCGGAGATGTTATTGCCGAGGGATCCTATCGGCTCGCGGAAAAATACGGTCATCCCGAGATATCCATGACAGTTAAGAAACAAGAGTTTCCCAATTATGATCCCAGGGGTGGACAGGGGTTTGCCCTTGCATATGCTACTTCCAACAGGGGGGCATGTCATATAAGACAAGAGGTCCACTGCGTCGAATTTTTTGGAATTTCATTGATGGGCATAATAGAAACAGGTGGGTCATTAGACCGCTTTAGCACAAAAGATAAGCCGGAAGTGGCCAAACAATTCCAGGATTTTTATTGTATGATAGACTCTTCAGGAATATGTAATTTTATAATAATCGGCTCACCCGATCATAATGTATTTATTAACCTCATGGAAAAGGGAACAGGTTTGACCTTCGGTGGCCTTAAAGGTTTTCTAAAGACCGGTGAGAGGATATTTACTTTAGAAAGACTCTTTAATATTAAGGCCGGTCTCACGTCCAAAGACGATACTTTGCCTAAACGTATGCTGGAAGAGCCTATGCCTGCAGGTCCGGGAAAGGGGTATGTGGTTCATCTGGATGAAATGCTGCCAAAGTATTACAAGGTCCGTGGGTGGGGCGCCAAGGGGATTCCATCTGCAAAACTACTGGCGGAGTTAGGAATTAAAGCTTAAATTATTTAAAGAACGAATATAGCTTCGGAAAAAGAGAAAGGAGGTGAAAATAGTTTATTTGGCATTTGGGAAACATAAAAAAGGAGGATAAAGTAATGAAGCAAAAAAGTATTATTATGATAATCGGTTTTATATTGTCAATTGCTATTCTATTTTGTGGTCAATCAATAGCCGCTGACGTCATTAAAGTGGGAGCACCGGATTCACTTACCGGTATTTATGCTGTTGACGGTAATGTGATGTTAAATGTTACAAAGTTAGCAGTGGCGGATATCAATGCCGCAGGAGGACTTTTAGGCAGGAAAGTTAAAGTTGTACCTTTTGACGTTGAAGACATGTTGCCTGAAAAACTTATTTCTGCAGCAGAGGTATTGATTGCAAAGGAAAAATGTGATCTTGCTATAACCGCCTGCAATGCTATGGGTCCTGATGTTCAGGCTTTTGGAAAATATGATGTTCCTTATCTTTGCAATAACGCCTCTACAGTAGCTACAGGCATGGTCAAAGACAATTCCGGACAGTATTGGAATTGCTTTCAGACGGGTGATAATGAGCCGCAATACGTTGCCAAAACCATTGAAACTTTTATGGGATTTGGCTATAAGTTTCCAAACAATAAAATTGCAGTGGTTTTTAGTGAATATGATTGGGACAAGAAGATTGCTGCCGCACTAAAAAAGCAGGCTAAACGTTATAACCTGAAAGTGGTGATATTTGAACAGACCCCTGCCGCTACAAATGCTTGGGGCCCAATACTGGCAAAAATAAGAGCGCACAAGCCAGCCTTGATATTTTTAAGCATTTATGCACCTGAGAGTATTGCAGCTTTCGCAACTCAGTTCTTAGAAAATCCCACAAATTCTTTAGTAGACCTGGGTTACGCTGTTTCCATCCCTTCATTTATGGATATAGCGGGCAAATATGCTGACGGTATCACCGGCTACGGGGCCTTAGGTGTTCCGCCAAAAGTTACTTCTGAAGGCCGGGCAATCGAGAAAAGATACATGAAAATGTTTAAAGCAAAGGATATGCCTTTCTGCATTGCACCATGTATATATGACGGTGTTATGGCATGGGCGGCCGCGGTAAAAAGGGTAGGCAATGTAAAAGATTACAAGGCTGTGAGCGCCGCCTTAAAAAAATACCCTTACAAAGGAATTGGCGGGACGTATAACTTTAATAATCCCCGACAGAGCGCCAGACAAGGGGACCACCTTTTGCCTGTCAATCTTTTCCAGGCAGATAAGGGAGAGCTGGTATTGCGCAATCTTGGAAGTTACAGAATGTCAGAATATAAACTGCCGCCCTGGATAAAGGAGCCATGGCAAAGGATTGAATAATGACTCCGACCGTTATTTCAAATAATGGGGACAGAAACCAGGAGTGGCCTGTCCCCATACTGCGTGTAAATAGTCTTTCAAAAGCTTTTGGGGCCATGAAAGCCGTTAACAACCTGAGCTTTGACGTTTCTAAAGGCGAAGTGTTTGGCATAGCAGGGCCAAATGGTGCCGGAAAAACCACGGTATTCAATGTGATAACCGGCTTTTTACCAGGGATTGGAGAAGTACTGTTCGAGGAAGAGAACATAACAAACCTTAAACCTCACCAGATCTGCCACAGGGGAATTGCCAGGACACTTCAGATCCCCCGCGTCTTTTCAACACTTGACGTGTTTAATAATATAAGGTTTGGAGCACATTTTGGAAATTCAGATTCACGTAAGGAAACCGAGATTATTCATGATGCCCTGAACTTTGTGGGGTTAAAGGGCAAGGAGACAGCGGTTGCCAAGAATGTTGACCTGTTTCATAAAAAATTGATCATGATAGCAGCAGCCCTTGCCACCCAACCCAAGTTATTATTACTTGATGAACCCATAGGAGGTCTGGGTCCTGCAGAAATTGGTCCTCTCATGGATTTAATCAGGCGAATCAATCTCGAGTTAGGAATAACTGTAATTATTATCGAACATTTAATGAAAGTTCTAAAGGAACTTTCCCATCGCCTTATGATCCTTCACTATGGGGAAGAAATTCGAACCGGACTGCCCACAGAAGTCATGGAAGACGAAAAAGTTAAAGAAGTCTATTTAGGTTAAGGAGCGAATTTTGCTTGAATTGGAGAACGTAAACACATTTTATGGCGAATTTCATGCCATAAGAGAAGTATCTTTTAAAATCGGCCAAGGTGATTTTTTTCTTGTAGTTGGCCCTAACGGCCATGGAAAGAGTACTCTACTGAAAACCATATGTGGTTTGCTTCGTCTGACTTCAGGTCAAATTATTTTCAATGGAGGAGAGATTACCAAATTACCTACAGATAAAATTGTAGAAATGGGCCTTGTTTACGTGGCCGAGGAAAGGCACCTCTTTCCTCAGTTAACGGTGCTTGATAACCTAAAATTAGGCGCTTATAACGTTAATGCGCGAATCAAAGAGAAAGAATCCCTTGATTATGTCTTTCAGTTGTTTCCTCAACTAAAAATATTCAAAGACAGATATGCCGCGAACCTAAGCGGTGGCGAAGCAAGGATGCTGACCGTGGGAAGAGGAATTATGTCCTGTGCCAAGTTGTTGGCTATAGATGAGCCATCTTTAGGTTTGGCCCCGATTCTCAGAAATGAGGTTTTTGAAAAAATCAATGAAATCAATTCAGATGGTATGACGATTCTTCTGGTGGAGCAAAATGTAAATCAGGTTGTTAATTTCGCCGATAGAGTCTGTCTTATTGAAGATGGGCACATAGTCTTTAACGGTGCAAAGGAAGAAGCCCTGATAAATGAGAATGTAAAGAAAGTCTTCTTAGGTGGATAAAAGGAATGAATATTTGGGTTCAGCAGATAATTCAGGTAATAATTAGTGGGATCGTAACAGCCTCGGCATATGCCATTATGGGCATAGGGTTGTCTGTTATATACGGCATATCAAGGGTATTCAACTTTGCGTATGGATCGTTCTTCACCTGGGGGGCGTATTTTGCCTGGTCTTTGTTCGCTATGTTCTCATGGATGAATTACCCACTTGTCTTCTTGATTGTGCTGCCCGGTATGTTTTTTTTGGGGATGGCCACAGAGAGGGTCGTGGTTCGTTCTCTTCGATGGAGAGAGCACTGGCAGGTCACCACAATGATGGTTACCCTGGGATTGGCTTTTTTCATGGACAACTTGGCCCACATTGTTTTTGGGCATCGTGCTAAACCGTTGCCACCCATATTTAAAGGGAATTTAAATCCTTTTGGCTTTACATTAAGCGTTCAGGATTTAGCAATGCTGATTATCGCTATATCTATAATAATTATTTTTGGTCTTTTTCTTTCCAGGACGAGGCTGGGAAGGAGTATGCAAGCCATTTCCCAGGATATGACAGGGGCTGAAATCGTTGGAATTCCTATAAGAAAAGTATTTAGCTATACATTTGGATTGTCAACGGCATTGGTGGGAATGGGCGGCATCCTCCTGGCTCCCAGGTACTTTATTTCACCTCTTGGAGGTTGGGATCCTTTTTTCAGGGTGTTTGTTATTGTTGCATTTGGGGGGTTGGGAAGCATAAAGGGAACCCTTTATGCCGCATTAATTCTAGCCATATTTGAAGCCCTTATTTCATGGGGGTTGGGCGCCACCTGGGTGATGCCTTTCTGGTTTTTGGTCTTTTTAGGTGTTCTTGCATTTCGACCAACGGGGTTAATGGGAACCTGGGGTTAAGGTATTAATTATGCAGAGTCGAAGAGAACTACTTATCATTTTTATTAGTATATATATAATATTGCTTATATTGCCTGTTTTTATACATGATGATGCCTATATCACCGGAGTATTGATCACCTGTATGGTGTGGGGCACAGTAGCATCTGTGTGGAATTTTACCATGGGCTATGCAGGTATTTTTACCTTTGGTCAATTTGGGTTTTTTGTTGTAGCAGCTTACACTTCAGGCATGGTTACGAAATATCTGGGGATATCTCCGTGGATAGGAATCCTATCCGGTGGATGTATGGCCGGTTTGGTCGGTATTCTTATCGGTCTGCCCTGTATGAAACTCAAAGGTGCCTACATTGCTCTGATTACCTTTGCTCTCCATCTGGTGGTGGGCCCATTGATTAAAGTTGGGGATCCAATCGGAACAGGAGGGAGCACCGGTTTAATGTCCATTCCCACTCTGAAATTAGGAGGGTATGTTTTTTCCCGCACTCAACTTATTCCCTGGTATTTTGTCGCTCTTGTAATATCATTTTTAATACTTCTTGCGGTTTACAAAACAATTTTTTCCTCGGTTGGGTTAGGCTTTATAGGTCTTCGTGACTCTGAAGATTTTGCCAAAACCTTAGGAATAAATGAGTATAAATATAAGCTCATGGTTTTTGGCCTTTCTGCATTTCTTACCGGTATAATCGGCGGATTTTATGCACATTATGCCGGTATCATTTCTCCCAGATTGTTGGGTCTGGATATATTTCTTATGGTTATGCTCATGCTGATCATAGGGGGTATGGGCATATTCCCGGGAGCCTTTTTGGGCGGTTTTATTATCTTTTTTTTGAATGAGCTTCTACGCCCTTTAGCAAGCTATCGTTTTCTTATCTTTGGAGCAATCGTAGTGGTGGCAATAAAATATATGCCTGAGGGTATACTCGGGAATCTTGATTATTTTAAAAAACTAATAAAAAAATTACGTTTTAGAAAAACAGTGCCGTCTGAATGATCATCCAAAGTCTATACATATTGTAGATACAGATAGTAGCAAGGCTATACTGAAAACATCTTGTCGATATGTAATCTATAAAAAGGTAACAGTATATGGTTTCGAAAAGGCTGACATCCAGGGAATTCGGGGCCGGGGTGGACGAGTCCATAGAGTTTTGCTTTGACCAGGGCTGGACCGACGGGTTGCCGGTGATGCCGCCCACCGCGGCACGCATCCTAGACATGCTGGCCGCCGCGGGGTTGACCCCCGATGCGGTGATTACCCGTATCGAGGATCGCCAGGTGACAGTGACGGCCGAAAAGGTGGCCATCAATGCGGTGCTGGCCGGGTGCATGCCCGAATACATGCCGGTGGTCGTGGCGGCCCTGCAGTCCATGGGTGATCCGGCTTATGGATTTCACGGACCGGCCACCAGCACCGGGGGATCGGCGGTATTCATGCTGGTCAACGGCCCCCTGGCGCGAGCACTAGAATTGAACTGTGGGGAAAGCCTATTCGGTCCCGGCTGGAGGGCAAACACCACCATTGGTCGTGCCGTACGGCTATTGATGCGAAACGTCATGGGCACCCTTCCCGGAGAGTTGGACCGCAGCACCTTCGGCCATGCCGGCAAGGGCAGTTTCTGTATCGCCGAAAACGAGGCGGTTTCACAATGGTCACCGGTGCATGTGGAGCGCGGATTCAAACCGGAGCAGAGTACGGTGACGGTGATGGCGGCCTTGGCACCTCAGCAGGTATACAACGAACTGGGTCAAAGCGGCGAGAATATCCTGTACACGCTCTGCGAGCACATGCGCATATCGGCCGGTACCGGATTTAACACCGAATACGTGCTGGTGATAGCCGAGGAGCACATGAATATCCTCGTGCGGGACAGATGGACCAAAGCGGACATTCGCGAATTCTGCCATGAGAATACCCGATTGACCCGGTCACAGCTCAAACGCCTGGGCGTGTTGCCAGGGGAGGTCACCCTGCAGGACGACATGGAGACCGTCAGCCTGGTTCCCCAGGCCCGGGACTTCATGGTGGTGGCCGCCGGAGGTCCGGTGGGGGGATTCAGTGCCTTTATTCCCGGCTGGGGAGACGTGGTGTGGTCCCGAAGCGTTACCCGGGAGATCAAACAGAACTAATCGGATTGGGAGAAACCGATGGAAAAACAGACGCTATACGACCCCACTGTATCCTGGAACCACAAGCCCTTAACCTACGCCCCTCGTCCCCAGAGCCTCGAAGGGCTGCGGGTCGGTTTGGTGGATAATACAAAACATAACGCCCGGTCGATGTTGGATGAAATTGCCAAGACCCTGATCCAGGGATCCGGGGCCAAGAGCTACCGGCTCTGGCAGAAGCATTCGCCCACACAACCCGCCCGCCGGGAGTTGCTTGACGAGGTTGTGAGCGGATGCGATGTGGTCGTCTGCGGGGTAGGGGATTGAGGGTCGTGCAGCTCGAGCAGTGTGCTCGACGGAATTTTGCTGGAGCGACGGGGAATTCCCGCGGTATCCATCGTCACCGACAAGTTTTCCCCCACGGGCCGTGCCATCACCCGGTTGTGGGGGGTGCCGGATTATCGTTTTTTGAGCATGCCCCACCCATTGTCCTACCTTCAAATGGATCAGATCTGCCGGCAGGCCCTTGAGCTGTTGCCGGATGTCCGTGATCTGCTGACCCGGCAGGCTGATTAGAACAGTCGGGAAGGCTTCGCAAACTGGACTATCAAGCTTTGAAAATTTCACAAATCCAAATCTGCCCCATTTTCATTAAGCCACAAAGCGTGTTCTTCATAATCAGGGATCACTCGGGAAACCAGCCCCCAAAATCTTTTTGAATGCCTTCGCTCTATCAAATGAACCATTTCATGAACCAATATATAATCAAAAACCCAGATGGGAGCCATAATAGAGCGCCAATTAAAACTTATCACTCCGTTGCGGCCACATGATGCCCATCGATGTCCAATATCTGATATTCTGAAATTATTTGCTTCCACGCCGATCCTTTTATCATAACGTGGTATGCGGATTTTTAACTGTTTTTTGATTTGCCTTTTATACCATAAAATAAAGTGCTCGCGTGCGTTGGACTTTTCACTTTCTTTTAGCTCAAAATAGCCATGCCACAAACAAAGCGCTTTCCCGGATTTAGTTTTACCGTCAGCTATTACTTTCAGTCGATAACTTTTCCCAAGGTACAAAAATCCCTGGCCATTAACGAATTCCCGTTTTGGATCTTTCCTGTTCAGAATCTGTCTTTGGGCCAGTTTCTGATGAATCCAAATACGTTTATCAGAAACAAACTTTTCAATCTCATCAAATTCTGTTTGGAACGGAGCCCTTACGATAATTACCCCGTCTCTTTCGATGCTGATACCAATTGATTTGCGTTTCGATCGCTTAAGGGTATATTCTGAATTGTCTATCATTATGATATCCAAGTTTATTTGATCAGCCTCATATGAAGCGCTTTTGCCAATTCCATAAATCTATCCGCAAGCTTTTCCTGTTTTTCAAAAGGGATAAGATTGAGATCATCCACTTCATTGATAATCCACATTCTCAAGATGTCCTGCGCATGCCTGCTTCGCCAGAAATCTACAACGCGAATCTCCTGCCGGATATGATCGACCATATCAACAACTGCTTCGCAAAAATTCTTTATTTCTTTTTCACCCGGCTTTTTCCCGTATTCTTCGATCAAGATTCCCAGAAACGGCGCCTGGGTCCCTGGATCTAATCCCGTCTTGTCTTCTTCCCGGCCCTTCTTTGCTTCACGTATGAATTTCCTCAGTTCCTCTGCCAGAGCTTCCCAGTTGTCATGAAAGGTATTCAGAATTTCTTTTAATCTTTCGCTGAGCTTTTTATAATATGCAGGATCTTCATTATAATGCTTTTCGAGATAATATTTGACGGCGTGTTCCATTTCCAGGGCCTGTGTCTTCTTTGATTTGACAGCACCCACTTCCTTTTCAAAGTTTTTGTCCAGTATCGATATGGGCGGGACTTTGGGATCAACGCCCTGTGCAACAATGTGCTCATCAATCAACTGTTTTACTTTATTCCCCACACCGGCAATGTTTAGTTGTGAATCCCGATAACGGTTTGCGGCCGTTTTATTGATAAATCCGAGAAGTTTCATATCATAAATATAGGGAAGGGCCTCCGGGCGCGGCAGTATAATATCCATACTTTCGGCAAATTCTGCATATTTAATGATGAATTCGGCCCTCAGTTTAACATCCCTTAATGCATCAACACATGCATCGATATCCGAAATGTCAACAATCCCTTTTGCGCTAAAAAGCAAAATAACCCGCCTATGCCGGTCGTCCAGTTTTGGCAGTTCGTCCTTTATATTATTCAGGGCGCCCTTTATATCTGCCTGTGAATACATCTCAAGGGCTTCTGTCAACCGGTCGCCAACTCCAAAATAGTCCACGACCAGCCCACGTGTCTTTCCCGTGTAACGTCTATTTACCCTGGCGATTGCCTGCAAGAGTTCATGTCCCTGCATAAAGCGGTCAAGATACATCACCTGCTCCACCGGCGCATCAAATCCAACCAGCAACATGCTTTTCACAATAATAAAGGCAAGATTGTCCTGAGCAAGAGGTTTTTTAAATCTTCCATCCTTGCCTACGAGGATTTCATGTTTGGCCCTATCCGTATGCTCTTTATAGAAAGGCGGATCATTATGATCACCGGAAATAATGGTTGCAAACTCAAGCTTTCTTAAAGTGTCCCTGTTTTTCCTGGCAGCGAGTAAAAACCGTGTTTCCTCATCCAGCTCTTTCTGGTCATACTCGGACAATCCCAGAATGTTTGGATCAAGCAACTCAAGCCTTTTTAAGAGTTTTATTCTGGCTTTTTTGAATGACTCATAATACCGTATAGCCGCTTTGCGGCTTACTGCCACAACCTGGGCCTTAAATCCGTTCGGCATAATATTTGCCGCATAGTGCAGCAACATGTCTTCTGCTTTGGCCTGAATGAGATCTTTTGCCTCGAGGATGTGGACCACGGTACCGTAACGGCGTCGTATGGCTTCCCGTTCTTCTTCGGTCCGTGATCTGAACATGTCATCAAAAAATTGATCCAGGGTTCTCCCATCTTCTACTCTGGCTTCGGCCTTGCGGCCCTCATAAAGGATTTTTACTGTAGCCCCGTCCTTTTGTGACTGCTCAATGGTATATTGGTCAATATAATCACCAAAAATCTCGTGAGTTCTTTTTTTGCTCCGCACGGCAATAATCGGCGTTCCGGTAAAGCCGATCTTGACGCAGTTGGGCAGAGCACACATCATATTGGCGTGCAGCATGCTGGTGTGAGACCGATGCGCTTCGTCCACAAGAACCAGGATTTTCTCAGAATGATTCCAGACAGGGAACAGAACCGGTTTTACCGGAAGTTTGGTTTTGTCTTGCTTTTTCCCTGAAGGTGCGGCTGCTTTCAGCATTCGGGGTTTAGGTATTTCATATTCATCACTATCGGGTAACTTTTCCTGGTATTTCTGCACCATTGTGAAAACGATATTGGAGCTGCTTTCATGCAGGTATTCTCCAAGCGCATCTTTATTATGGGCATGATAAATAGTTTCTCCTGTCAGGGCGGCACTTTCTTTCAACTGCCTTTCAAGGTTGATCCTGTCGGTAATCACTACAACCTTGAATCTCTTTAAATCCGGCAATGTCCGCATCTTTCGCACTAAAAAAACCATGGTGAAGCTTTTCCCGGAGCCTTGAGTATGCCAGATAATACCGCCCCTCTGATCAGTGTCCCCGTGCTGTTGTTTTGTTTTTCCCGTCCTGAGTCTAAGAATGGCCTTATGCACCGCCCGAAACTGTTGATATCTGCACAGTAGTTTCACCTGTCGGCCTTCCACCTGATCAAATAGAATAAAATTTCGTACAATATCAAGCAGGCCCTCCTTTCGCAGCATGCCAGCAATAAGAATCTCCTGGCTGTTCAACTTATTTTTATCTAGATGTGCAGCAACTTCGCTCATGGGAACAGGGCTTGTATCTTTCCACTCCATGTAATGTTCATAGTCTGCGCCCACCGAAGCCGTCCGCGCTGCCTGTCGAAAAGTGCTGACCATGAACTGGTTGTAATAAAACAGCCTTTCACAGCCCTCATCTTCTTCCACTTCCGGTCGCTGGTTTGAATATCTTAAAAGCTGGTTTATTCCTTCCTCCATGGGATTGGATATTTTAGGGCTTTTACATTCCACAACCACAAGGGGAATTCCGTTAACAAAGAGTACAATGTCAGGTGCAATAAAGGTTTTTCCGCCCGAAACATCTACCCTGAATTGATTGATTGCCAGAAAGTCATTCTTCTCAGGATGATCATAATCAATTATGGCAACGGTCTTTTCTTTTCCACCATGCAGGACAGGATCGCCTTCTACCTCAACGCCGTGCACGATTAGCTCAAATGCTTTCTTATTCGCCTCCATCAATTTTGATGCGCTGATTCGTTCTAAGGCGCTGACCACCTGATTGGCACGGTCATCATCCAGCCAGGGATTTCCGTTGTCATCAAGATTGATTCTTTTAACCGCTTTGCGCAATCTATCAGCCAGCAAAACATCACGGAAACTCTCCCGTTCGGTGAGATAAGGCACATCAATATCACCCTCGATATGTTCCCATCTCATTCCTTTTAACTGCTCGATAAATGGGATTTCCACATATGTCTTTTCATCAGGTGTTTGTGCCATACAATTTGTTATCCTCTTTTTTACCGCTTTTAAAGGGTATTACCTTTTTTTACCAGAGCATTACGGTAACCCCTGACCTCAAATTCATCACGGTCCTTCAAAAGCGGCCTTTTTCAAAATAAGGATCCTCTACTGCAATGAAGTAATTGGCAGCCAATTTTGCTTAACAAGACGCTGCCATGCCTTGTGGACATGGGTGGCTTTGAAAGTCTTTTTTTTGTGGGCATTCCACGCAAAAATCTGTTCCACAGCATGCTCCGGGGTTTGAGCAGGTTCGTCATCACCCGCTGCAACCCAGTGCACGGAAGATAAGAGCTCCATACCGTATGGCGTTTCAAAACCCTCAATCAGTTTCCTCACTCTTTCTAAGCGTTGGAAGGCTTTCGGATCATCTGCCAAAAACGTGTCGGCCTCTTCACTGGCACTGGATAGAAGTCGGATAGATGCCTTTATACTACGATCGCCATATCCACGAATGTAATGCCCTTCTAATCGCTGAAGCACGAAATGGAGATTTTCAGCATATGGACCATATTTCTGTTTAACATATTGCAATCGAAGCGGTTCTCCGGCCACCTGAAGGAAATATGCAAGTTTCTGAATCTCGAGCAGGCTCAAACGGTAACCAGGAATAGCATACTGCTCAAGGAGCTTGATGAAAAGTGCCCGAGCACGCGTTAATGCCGGTTTTTTTGGATCTATAGGCATTGATTCAGCCTCGGGAGTTCCTCTGGGTTCGAAAAGGAGCAACTGGACATCGGGCAATTGATCGAATGCGGTTTCGATCAAATTCCGGACTTTAGGCCACCTCAGCCCACCATAGCCACATCCCAAAGGGGGTATGGCAATAGTCTTGATTCCTAACCGCTGGACTTCCGTGACCAACGCGTTCAGTCCTTGCTCAATGTACTTAAGCTTGGACTTCTCCTTCCAGTGCCGCTTTGTTGGGAAATTAATGATGTATTTGGGGTTGAACATCCCATTGGTGGGGAAGATGAACATGCGTCCAGGCTTAACTTCTCCCTTTTTGCAAGCATTTGCGTATGCATGGAAGTTATCCCTGAATGCTTGCTTGAACTGGAGGGCAATGCCCTTACCCATAATACCCACACAATTTACGGTATTAACAAGGGCTTCCACATCGGCCTCGAGCATGTTGCCTTGCGTAAGCTTAATCATGATTCCTCCTTTTAATAATACCAGCCCCTGTGTATCTGAACTGTTGGTTGATGCGTGCTGTTCTCAACCATTCTTTTCACCCTTGATTCGATTCTTGAGTTTATGACACCGATTTCCGAAAACAATTCCCAGGGGCAACAATCTTTAATTAAAAACTCTGCCTGTCGCCTGCGCTTTCGGTCGGGCAAAGTTGGCGTATCATTCCAGTATTGCGATTCCATCACATTCCAGTCAACCTCATCAAGGTCCTTCAGATCGTCAAAAAATTCGGAAAATGCCATAGTCGCATGTCCATCCGTAAAAACCCATTCACTCCCGCTATTATTAACAGTTTGAGCTTCTGTACACAAATAAATGAGAGGGGTCTGTCCATGTTCATATCCTTCAACATACCCTCTGTGGATCGCATAGAGCATTGGGGGACGTGGAGCAAAGAAAAATGGCACGTAATCGTGCAAACATCCTTCAGTACCGCACGGAACTGATGTTCGTGAACGACGTTCTTGAATGGTTTCGTATGCAACATCAATATGACCAATCCCCTGATTTTGCTTCTGGTTAAAAGATAAGCATCCTCCTGACTGGATGATAGATGCCAAGTTGTCTATGTGTGTAAGGTGATAAACTGGAGTTGGAATTGGAGCCGCCATATCAATTATCCTGTTTTAATTTTAACCTCATTTTTGCCTTATATGCAAGCTTCGTTTTCCTTACAACCTAACCCTGACCTTGCCGGTTAACAGGTCGTGCATAAGGCCCTTTTTCTGGAGTTTGAGTTTGTCGCGGTATTGCTCTTCATTTCTGATGCGTGAAATATGGGCTTCAATTACCTGGATAATTCTTTCTTGCTCACTAATAGAAGGACATGGAATAGGAATAGATGCTATATCTCCACTTGAAACACCCGAAACAGCTACCTGTCTTATTAGCGGCAGGCGAAGTTTGAAACCAATGGCGCTATTAAGGAAGTAATTCACAAATTCCGGCAGCAATTCTTCTTGTCGAATTCTAACACGGATAATCGATGACTCAAAAGTTGTTGTTTGTGTTAGGTCGTTTACCAGTGCACAGCGACCTGCTCCTTCAAGATTTAATGAACGACGAGCAAATACCAAATCACCATTTCTTAAGCCATAACGATCTATCTCCGTAGAATTGACCTCCACCCTTGCCGCATCAGAAGTGTCAATAATAAGCCCCCGAAACATCTGCGGCATATGAATCATCAATGGACCATGTCCATAGTATTTCTTAGGTTTATACAAGCCGTTAACGGAGGGCTCGTCATAGAAACTTTGAAGTTTTTGTACTCTCCAGGAGCTAGAGATATTTCCCAGCGGCGAATCTTTAAATTGCTCTGGATGAGCTTTGTGGTCACGGAGTTTGCCGTTTTTGTCCAGGCCGCGGGTGAGCAGGTCATGGAGCAGCCCCTGCTTTATGGCTTTGAGCTTTAAAATCCGCGCTTCGGTTTTTTGAATGGCCTCGTCTATGGTGTCAAGGATTTCGGAGATTCGGAGTTGTTCATTTAACGGAAAGAAAAAAAAACTAATACTTTCAATATCTTTCGTAGATAGATGTCGAACAGTTGTTTGTGGTGTTCTACGATGTATTTCGTCAATTTTTGGTTGAAGCCAATGAAATAAGTAGGATTCATGCAATTGCTCAGATTTTGATGATATTCTGCAGATTCTTTGATTTAATAACCCAGTTGCACCACGCCATTTTACTACATTAAAATCGCCATCCATACCTATAAGTATATTGCCTTTATTTACCAGGTATACAGAATCATAAGGACCAGAATAATATGTTTCTGGTTTATGTTCCAATAAGTTTCGTATCCGAATTAATGGGATGCCATTTTTAGGAGAGAAACGTTCTGACTGAAACGCGAAACCGGAAATCACGCGAATATAAGTATCAATAGCTACATTAGATATTTTTTGCATATCCCAAATCCTTGACGAACTCTGATAATTGTTTTTCAGTTCGATCTCTTTCCTTTTCAATATCCCTTAACGTCACCCGATATTTATCCCACCAACTCTCCACTGCAGCGATAACCTGGCGTCGATGATCAGTTACATAGCTTTCCAGATGCCCGGCAAGTTTCTCATTGAGTATATTGAGCACCATGTCCCGGCAATTATCATCAGAAAGCGCCTCCCGTGCCTCGCGTAAACGTTTGATGAATTTCTTTTGAAGTTCCTTGAACCGTTTTCTTGTTTCTTTTAATTGGCTGGTTATTTCCACATAGGGCTGGAGCTCTTGTTCCTGTTCCTGAATTTTATTTTCAACGGGTTGCACTTTCTCTGCAAACGCCTTTAATTGGGCCTCAAATGCCGTGGTATCATCACCTTTATCCTGAAGGAATTTGATGGAGCCTTTTTTGCGGGCACTGCCGGTTAGTATTTTGATCTGCTTTATATCTTCCTGTATTTCGTTTTTCAGTTCTGTTATCTGCGCCTTTAATTCTTTAGCGTAATTGGGCTTTTTCCCTTCATCTTCCGATTGCTCATCTTCGGCAACATCATTAAGTTCTTTATTTTCAAATGCTACTTTTTTCTGTTCCAGTTGCACAATATCCTGCCGAGCCTGTTCCAGTTCATCTAAATAGTCGGGGATTAACCTTATCACCAGAGGATCTTCAGCAAGATCGAAATGATTTCCCCGGTGTTCTTCCATGGTGGCTTCTATGGTATCCACCCAACCATCAATCAACCCCCCGATGCCCTGGGCAATGAGGGTTTTCAGATCAAATTTGTTTTCGTTCCACCAGGTGGCAATCACGCCGGCCACTTTGAAACGGTCAAGCAATCCTATGGGAGTAATGTCTGATACAAAGGCTTCTAAAAGATCGCCGCGCACCTCCATGAGGTTATTGGTCTCCGGCAGATCTATTAACGGCTGTTTATGTTTTTCCCACCATTGTTCAAAAGCCTTTTTCAGTTTTCTTTCTTTTTGTAGTATCCCTTTACCGGCCTCAATCCTTTGTTTAATCTGACCCCGTTCTTTCAGCGCGGGGTCAAAATCATAATAATCCGCATCACGTTCTACAAATACAGTATCGATCTTCATACCATGGGCATGGAGAAGCTCTCTTTTCGCCTCGACCTCGGCTTTGGGAACACCCCCAAGAAGGTGGGCACGCACATCATGAGGCTCAGGCGGAGGCGCATTGTCCGCATAACGCCGGATGTTCAGATTCCAGTCATTGGCCTTGAGCTCGTCTCTGGTAACAACTGCTGCGTATCCGGGGATGTCTTCAAAGGCATCAAAGGCGGACGTGATTTTTTCAATATGTTCAGGTTTTAAATAGTTCTGGGCCCGGCCCGCATGAAATTCCGCATCTGCATTGATAAAAAGAATTTTGTCTTTACTTTCCTCCGGCTTAGAGCCTTTGGCGCGGAGCACCAGAACACAGGCGGGAATGCCGGTGCCGTAAAAAAGATTGGGCGGAAATCCGATTACCGCTTGCAGTAGGTCATCCTCGATAATGCCCTTTCGGATCTCTTTTTCTGCGCCGCCGCGGAACAGTACTCCATGAGGCATCACCGTTGCCATCATGCCATTGGTTCTCAATACTGCCAGCATGTGCTGCAAGAACATGAGATCCCCCTTTTTGCCGGACTCAGGACAGAAACCATATCTGAATCTTTCCCTAAACTTCATCCCGTCTTTTGAATAGTTTTGACTAAAGGGGGGATTGGTAATAACACGGTCAAACCGCATCAGCTCGCCGCCGTCCAGATGAAGAGGGGACGTGAGAACATCATCATTCTGGATATTCGCACCTGCGATGCCGTGAAGAATCATGTTCATTTTGCACATGGACCAGACACCGCCGTTGTTGTCCTGTCCGTAAAGCCGGAGATTAAAGGGATTGCCCCCGTGTTCTTCCACGTATTGTTTCGAGTGAATCAACATACCGCCCGAACCCGCACAGGGATCGTATATGCGCATCCCTTCCTGAGGTTTGAGGATGCGCACCATCAAACGAACTACATCCCTGGGAGTATAGAATTCCCCGCCTTTTTTGCCGGCAGAATCTGCAAATTGGCCGATGAGATATTCGTAAGCTGCGCCAATAAGATCCGGAAATTCAAAATCAACATTTCTCAACCGGTATTTATTGAAATGGTTGATAAGATCACGAAGTTTTTGGTCAGGTATCTTTGTCTTCCCTGCTTTTCTGTTAAAATCAATATGTCCGAGCACACCTTCAAGGCTTCGATTGTCATGCTCCAACGCGGATAACGCTTTATTCAGCTCATCGCCTATGTTGCGGTGTACATGTTTAATCTTTTCCCATCGTGCCGTTTTGGGCACAAAAAAGGATTTTGCATACCTCGCATGATCCTCGGCCCGTTTGGTTGCCTGCTCTTGGGTCCGTCCCTTGCCAAGGTTGCTTTTTATAATCTTTTCGTATTCTTCATCAAAAACATCCGAGCACCGTTTCAGAAAAAGCATCCCGAAAATATATTCTTTAAATTCCGATGCATCCATCTTTCCACGTAAAATATCTGCTGCTGCAAAAAGATGATGTTCCAGTTGTGCAAGCGTCAATTTCCTCATGCTGGTTCCATATCTCCCGTAAAAATCTCCGGGTGTTCCTTCCGCATACTCAAAAAACCATCATTCCCTACAATGACATGATCCAAAACCGGAATATCAACCGCTCTGCATGCATTCACCAGCGATCTGGTCAATTCCATATCTTCCGAACTGGATTCAGCCGGTCCGGTAGGGTGATTATGAGCAAAAATAATGGCCGAGGCTTTTTTTCTCAAAGCCGATTCTATCACTTCACGTGCGTAAATAGCGGATTCATCAACAGTTCCGCGAAACAGGACCTCTTCCGCAATCAGGTGCTTTGATCTATTGAGATGGAGAAGTCGAAATTCCTCACGTGAAAGATTGCTCATGGATACTTTCAAATATTCAAACAGGTCATGAGGATTCTCAATAATGTTGATCTTTTCAAGCGGCTGTCGGAGCTGGCGTTTTACAATTTCCATGGCAGCCAAAATCTGGGCTACTTTTGCTTTTCCTATCCCCTTGATGTCTAACAAATCCTCGGATGTTGTTGCCATCAACCCGTGAAGCCCGCCAAACTTGTTTATCATCTCTCTTGCAAGAGAGATGGCATTTTGGCCCTGCCTTCCGGTTCTTAAGAGGATAGCCAAAAGTGCGGCATCACTCAAGGCTTCCGGGCCTTTCCCCAAAAGCATTTCCCTGGGTCGATCTTCTTCAGGCCAATTTTTTATATGAAGATGGTTTTCAACTTGTCTATTCTTATTAATGCTCAATTAATTGGCTCCTGGATATAACATCCAATTCTCTCACGAATAGCGCTCAGGTTAGGACGTGCATTTTACGGAACTTTGTAAATTAAGTTAACATATTCCATCCAATTAGTCGACAAATTTCTTAATGTTCATAATGCATGGAACTTTACAATATTACAGACTTTTTTGTTCATCCATTATAAACGGTACGATTCAAAATTTAACAACCTTTGAAGTTTGTTTCAGAAATAGAAAGGGGTTATGGCCATTCCCATAACCCCTTTCTATTGATTTCATATATCCTGTGCAATATTAATTAGTAAAATGAAACTGCAGACCCATTTGAAATACTCATTTTCGGTTTAATATAAAAACCCGAACAACCACAAAGGGACTTTATTGCCGATGCCTGTTTCTATATCGTCAACCGCAAGAAAGGAGTCGGTGATGTCCTTGATCTGCTTAAAGCTTTTGTTTTTGCCTCCGATTTCAAAAGTATATTTATTATCAATAAGAAAATCCCCTTTTTGGGGTGATGATACGTTGTGTATCGCTGAAAGCATATTTATAAAAAATGTTTCGCGCAGGGTTCCTATGTTTTCTTTACCTTTTCTGCTTATCGCATATATTTGATTCGTGTTATTAAGGTATATTTTTTCCGGTTTTTCCAGTGCTCCAAACCCGCTTCCTTTTTTGGTGAGAGATGTGATTACGCCACCGTCCTCAAGGTATTTAAGGTAATTTTTAAGCGTGCGCTCATCACCGACTTCTACAATTCTTTTAAGGCGTTTTAAATCAGGTGTAAATGGAACGGATTCCGCAATAACAGCAAGAAGTCTTTTAATTTTCTTTATGCTGCTGCCATTTAATGTCGGGTATATGGATAAAAGATCGCTTTCTATTGTCGTGCGGATGCCCTGTTCCAGGGTGATATAATACATTGTAATATCATCAAACTCTGTAAAATAAGGGAAATATCCAAACTGAAGATAATCTTTAAAAAGCGCTAAAATTTTTTTCTTTTTGCCTTCTACGGCTGTAATAATATCGTATGATAATTTCTCGTGCCCTTTTAATATGGTTTTTAGAGCGAGCGATTTCGTTTTAATGCCTGAGGCCAAGTCTATATATTCTCTGAAAGAAAGCCCTGTCATCGGATAGACGACAGCCCTTCTGCTCAAATCATGGCTGCCCTTCTGGATCTCCATGGCAGAACTGCCTGAAGCAAGAATAGTCAGTTTCCGCAAGCTGTCATAAATACTTTTTAATTCTCTTGACCAGCCTGCATATTTATGGATTTCATCAAAGCATATCATTTTACCGCCAAGGTTATAAAACGCTTCGGCAATCTCATAGATGCTTCGGCCGCCCACAACAAAATGATCAACAGGAACGTAAAGTGCATTTTTAGTAAAAATGTCATTGTTGTTCATCGATAATATTTTTTGGATCATTGCTGTGGTTTTGCCAACGCCTCGCTGGCCAATGATAATTGAAAATCGGCTTGTAAGAGGGTATTTATCAAGAAAGTATCGCCGGTATGGCTTATTAAAGGTTTTTAAAAAGTCGCTGCTGAGTTTAAAAATATCATCCAACATTTTGCGGCCTCCGCAGTCTAGTGAATAGGATTGCTATACTATAATAAATAGATATTAAAAGTAATGAATTACTATTATAATTTATTAATAAATGTAATGCAATACTGTTTTCATTTTTTTTACCACATTAAACAGATTCGCTGTTCAACAACTTCCATATCTTTTCCGGCTTACGCTTCTTGTATTTTTTGAGAAGAGATCTGTAAGATTCAACGTCAAAAGCACTTTGCTGTTTCAGTACATCAAAAATCAAGGGAAGTAAAATCGCCCCGATAAGATGCAGGGTGTCATGATGAGAACATTTTTTGTTTCTCATTGCGTTATAGAATTGAAACACTTCGATAGGTTCTTTCTCTCTCAGTTGATTCTCAACAATTGAATGGATGTAAATGTGGAGAAACGGGTTTTCCTCAGTGTCCGGATCATATTCATGGTCATTGGTTACATCGGAAAATTCAAACTGGTTGAAGTATTCGTCTTCATGTTGCAGCATAATTTTTGCAAGCTGCTTTTCTTCGTCTTTCAGACCCTCGAAGTCATCATTTTTCGCTCTTTCCCAAATTTCGTGCATGTTTTTACGATTGAATGACCTCAGTCCTTGATAAAAATCGTCGTTCATTTTTCTTGCCCCTTCTTCATCTTTACAAATTATGCCACAGGAATTTCCTGGTAATTAAGGTTTTTTCAGAACATTATTGGCTAAATTGAGTTAGTAAGTCAAGTTGGTTTTATTTGCTCATTCCAAATAGTCCCGTTATAATATATGTAAAAACATATTGACGTGTTATAATATATGTAATAGCATATTTTTATGAATACATTATTAAAGCAATTGAAAATAGCGAGGCAAGAAAAAGGACTGAAACAAACCGGATTTGGCAAAAAGCTTGGCCTGCCTCAAAGCCATATCTCCAGAATTGAACGGGGAGAGACCGATCCCCGTTTATCTACAGTTGTTGACATGGCACGGATTGTTGACCGTGAATTACTACTTGTTCCTAGGAGGCTGGCGTCTGTCATCAGGTCCATTATAGAAGGTGGGGATGATCAAGAACCCATGTGGAAACCGGATGAAGAATGAAAGGTGAAATGGAAATATTACTGGGTGAAATTCGGGTAGGGACACTAACACTGCTTGAAGGGGATCGATCAATCTTCTCCTTTGGTGAAGATTACATCAACAAGGCTCGGAGACCGGTACTCAGTCAGGCCTTTATCAATATGGCAGGCGAACTGATTACTGAGTTCAGGCCGACACGGACGAAACTGCATCCCTTTTTCTCTAATCTTTTGCCCGAAGGTCATCTGAGGACTTACCTGGCGGAACGTGGAGGTGTAAAACCGGAACGTGAATACATGCTGCTGCAGTTACTTGGCGATGATCTTCCCGGCGCAGTCATAGTCAAACCAGATGATAACATCCGGCATGCGGCAAAAAGCGAAGGAGAAGCTGAAACAATAAAAGGAAAACAACCTTACAGGTTCTCTCTTGCAGGTGTGCAGCTTAAATTTTCAGCCATATATGAATCAAAGGGTGGATTGACCATCCCGGCAAAAGGTGTAGGGGGAGACTGGATTGTAAAATTACCTTCACAAAGTTTTACGCATGTCCCGGAGAACGAATGGTCAATGCTCCACCTTGCCGGTGAAGCAGGCATTCCTGTACCTGAAACCCATCTTGTACCACTGGACAAGATTAACAGGTTGCCTGATTTAGGCATCTTTTCAGACAGGAATGCACTGGCGGTGAAAAGATTTGATAGAAAAGAAAATGGCTCACGCATTCATATCGAGGATTTTGCGCAAGTATACAGCCAATATCCGGACAGTAAATACGGGAAAGTCAGCTATCTGAATATCGCTAATATGTTGTGGACGCTGACAGGTGAAGAAGCCCTGACTGACTTTATCCGACGCCTGGTTTTCACCATCATCATTGGCAATGGTGATATGCATCTGAAAAACTGGTCTTTTATCTATCACGATGGCATTACACCAACGCTATCTCCCGCCTATGATTTTGTTTCAACGATTCCGTATATCCCGAATGATACATTGGCGCTGACATTATCAAACACAAAGAAATTCGAAGAAATCACCGTCAACCATTTCAAACAATTAACGGAAAAAGCAGAGCTCCCGGAGTATCTCGTTCTACAGACAATGAGAGAAGCGATTGATACGGTGATATCTGCCTGGGAAACCCATCGTTTACACTATGAATTACCCAAAGAAATTATTGAACGCATTAATAAACATATAAGACGGTTAAGTCTATCCAAATATATTTGAAATTTCACCACTCAAATTTCACACCATTTTAGTCCTTAACAACTTAAGGGCCTCGCCAAGCAAGGATTGAACCGGCCTTTTTACAAAGCCATCAAATAAATGAGTTTCTGATAAAAAGCAGTACATTTGAAAGGATTTATTAATAAGAAAAATTCATCAGATGTTTATATGTTTAAAGTTTATCCTTTTTTACCCTTTATCGCGCATATGAAGATATGTTTAATCAATAAATTAAAGCAGATAAATGCATATATGAAAATTTTCAACAATAGTGAATAAATGAGCAGCGTATGAAAAATATATCATGTGACATGATATATTTACTTGACAAGCTGTTTTTTTGTTTGATAAAGAGATATCAAATTCATTAAACCTATCGGAGATCTGTCAAATGAAAGTAGAACAAATAAAATCGCATTCTGCTCCAGTGCGGGTTGTAAAACAGTTTTTAAAAAATTTAGAAACCGGAGAAATGCAGACAGGCCAGAAGTTACCTACACAGGACCAGCTTTCAGAGTTGTTTGGTGTGGGTCGGTCTTCTATCCGGGAAGCGATGAATGCTTTGGCAATGATGGGTTATGTGAAAATAGTCCAGGGGAAAGGTTCATTCATAAATGAGGAATTGCCAGCAAACAACGTTTCTAACCCAGACCCGGGTAATTTTTTCGAAAGAGCAAACCTGTTTCATCTCCTGGAAATAAGAGAAGTGCTTGAATGTTATGCAGTTGAAAAGGCATCAACTGTCGCAAGTGAAGAAAACCTCGAACTTTTAAAGAAAGTTGTGGAAAGGTTGGAAAATAGTGGAGATGATCTCAGGGAATTTCTTTTAGCTGACATGGAATTCCATATAACAATAGGAGAGACAGCGCAGCTCCCGGAGATAGGTGAATTGGTAAAAACTATTCATCGAACTGTTAACAAAAAAATGCCGGTTATTTTCAGTGCTTCGAGAAAAGAGAAAATAGAAAAGTCAATCAATACAGCGAAAAATATATTGCAGTATATAATAAACGGAGAAGGAAGGCTGGCCGCCAGAAGTATGCGGAATCATTTGAGTACTGTCAATGATGATCTGAAAGATGAATTGTTACAAAAACAATTTCAAGAGGAATATTAATAGTGATGAATTCGTAAAAAGCCGAATTCATCAGGTTTTAGGTTTCAAGTGTTAGGTTTGAAGTTATGGTATTACAATTATTTACAGATACTTAAAAATTAAAACCTTAAACTTAAAACATTCGAAACAGAATAGATACATAAGTAAAAAAGGAAAAGGAGAAAATAATGAATAAATACTATCGTCAGGTTGCTCCTATCAGTGTGTTCTCTAACAATCAATTGGAAGAAATTCATATGGGAACCTTGGAAGTCCTCCGTCGGACGGGCGTAAAGATTACACACCCTGAAGCTGTTGAACTGCTCAGGAAGGCAGGCT
>CAZLRK010000008.1:38919-50620 GCA_964561845.1 uncultured Desulfobacterales bacterium
ACGGGCGTAAAGATTACACACCCTGAAGCTGTTGAACTGCTCAGGAAGGCAGGCTGCTGGATTGATGGTGAGCGGGTACGTATTCCGTCTCACTTGATTAAATGGGCAATTGACTCAGCCCCGAAGCGTGTTGTTCTAAGCAATAGGGAAGGAGATCCGACCATTTTTTTGGAAGGATACAGGTCTTATTATGGATGCGGAAGCGACTGTGTTTTTGTCATTGATCCTTATTCCGGTGAAAGACGGGATGCTTTGATTGCTGATACGGCCAATTTTGCGAAGCTTGTTGATGCGTTGCCTAATATGGACTTTACGATGAGCATGAGCGTGTCGCATGACGTTCCCGAAGCCATTGCTGATATTCACCAGTTTTATGCAATGGTGAGCAATACGGTCAAACCAATAGTCTACGCAACGTGGGGGCCAGAAAATCTTAAGGTGATTATCGAAATAGCAGAAACAATAGCCGGAGGAGAGGAGCTATTACAGCGTAATCCTTTTGCAGCCCTGTTCGGTTGCCCCATCTCGCCTTTACAATATTCCGACGATACGACTGAGGCGTTGCTTTACACAGCAGGAAAAGGGTTGCCTTATATATCTGCTCCTACTGCATTGGCCGGCGGTACGGCCCCGATCACCCTTGCCGGTGCTATGGTTCAGATCAACGCGGACATGTTAACGGGTCTATTATTGGCACAATTAAAACGTAAAGGGTCTCCTTACATTTTGTTTTCCGGGTGTCCAAATCCTATGGATATGAAAACAATGATCGCTTCGTATGCATCTCCTGAATTTTTGCTGTTTCAGGCCGGTTTAACTCAGCTCCAGCATTATTTGCAGGTTCCGACCTTTGGCACTGCCGGCTGTTCCGACTCTAAACTATTTGACCAGCAAGCAGGGATAGAAGGCGCATTATCCATGTTTATATCAAGCCTGAGCGGAGCAAACCTGATCCATGATGTCGGTTACATCGAATATGGCTCAACTTCTTGTTTCGAACAGGTCGTTGTTATGGATGAGGTGGCCGGTGAAATTCGCTTCTTTTTAAATGGAATAAAGACAGATAGAGAACAACTGGCAATAGAGGTCATCAACAGGGTAGGGCCGGGTGGTGAATACGTCACCAGTGATCACACGTTTTCACATTTTCGTGAAGGATGGTCTCCTTCCATACTCGGAAACCGTGACACCCATGAAAACTGGGTGGAAAAAGGTGGCAAAGCATTAGGTGAACGTGCCAACGAAAGAGTGAAGGAGATATTGGAATCTCATACACCCAAGCCCATTTCTGATGATATCAAAGCTAAGGTCGAAGCCATTATTGCAGATGCAGCAAATAAAACTGGTAACAAGGAATAAAGATATGGTTTCGGAACTGACGGGTAAGATTTTTGACATCAAAAGATATGCCATCCATGATGGACCGGGGATACGTACAACTGTTTTTTTTAAAGGCTGCCCCTTATCTTGCCAATGGTGTCACAACCCCGAAGGGCTATGGAAAGCGCCGAAGATAACATATGAATTCAAGCGGTGCATTAGCTGTGGAGAATGCATTGAAGCCTGTCCTGAAGCTGCTGTTTCGATGACATCAGAGGGTATTGCAACGGACCGTAATAGTTGTAAAGGCTGCGGAGTATGTGTAGGACTGTGCCCTGCGGGTGCCCGCGATTTGACAGAAAAAACAGTGACTTCAGGTCAATTGTTGGAAGTAATTAAAAAGGACACCATATTTTATGATGAGTCAGAAGGCGGAGTCACTTTTTCGGGAGGAGAACCTCTGCTGCAAGCTGACTTTTTAATCGAGGTGCTGGATGAATGTGGCCGTTTTGAAATTCACAGAACTGTTGATACATCTGGATATTCAGATAAGGTCACTTTAAAAGCAGTAGCGCAAAGAACGGATTTGTTTTTGTTTGATATGAAACTCATCGATTCAAAGCGTCACAAGCAATGGACCGGCGCGTCAAACAAAACGATTCTCGATAATCTCATTTTTCTGTACGATTTGGGAGCAAATATAACGATTCGAATCCCTCTTATTCCGGGAATAAATGATGATCATGAGAACATGAATCAAATTTGCGGTTTTCTTTGTGCACTTCCGGGAATTCGAGATGTTCATATCTTACCTTATCACGATTTTCAAAAAAGCAAGTACACAAAGCTTGGCATGCCTTATGATGCCGACTTTATCGTTACACCTGATTCGGAGAGACTTGCAGGGCCCCTAAGGCAATTAAAGAACAAGGGTTTTCAGGTCAACCTGGGAGGATAGAAATATGAATGAACGGATTAATAAATTACGTGCGAAAAGCTTCGAGGCAACGCCCTGCATTTCAATAGAACGGGCTCTTTTACTAACCGAATTTTATAAAGAGAACCTCGGAAAGTATTCTACTCCGGTCATGCGAGCCCTGGTGTTCAAGCATTTGTGTGAGCATAAAACGATATACATAGGTGAAGATGAATTGATTGTTGGTGAGCGTGGACCTTTTCCTAAATCGGCGCCAACGTTTCCGGAGTTAACATGTCATACGGTAGAAGATCTCAAGATATTGAACAACCGGTCCATGACCCGCTTTAATATTTCAGAAGAAGACATAGAAACCTATGGTTCGATAGTTGTACCCTATTGGAAGGGAAGAAGCATGCGGGATCGCGTTTTCAGCCATGTACCCGATGCATGGAAGGATGCATATGAGTCAGGTCTTTTTACGGAGTTCATGGAACAGCGCGCTCCAGGTCATACATGCCTTGACGGTACCATTTATCATAAGGGAATGCTGGATTTTAAAAAAGAGATCGCCCAAAGCATGGCTGCCCTCGATTATTTAAACGATCCGGAGGCAGCTGAAAAAGCGGAAAACTTGAAGGCTATGGATATTGCCTGCGATGCGGCGATCATATTTGCCGAGCGTCATGCAGACCTTGCTGAGCAAATGGCTCGTTCGGAAAATGATACTACTCGCAAGGCTGAATTACAGAAAATAGCCAACGTTTGTCGTTGGGTGCCTGCAAATGCTCCGCGGAACTTTTGGGAAGCCATACAGATGTACTGGTTCGTTCATCTGGACACGATTACGGAACTCAATGGGTGGGATGCCATGAACCCGGGGCATCTTGATCAGCATTTATTTCCTTTCTATCGGAAAGGCCTGGATCAGGGGATTATTGACCGTGAAACGGCAAAGGAGTTGATCAGTTGTCTCTGGATCAAGGTCAACAACCATCCAGCGCCTCCTAAGGTAGGCGTGACAGCCAAGGAGAGTGGCACTTACAATGATTTTACCAACATCAACCTGGGCGGATTGCAACGAGATGGTTCCAATGGCGTCAATGATGTATCTTATATTATTTTGGAGGTTCTTGACGAACTCCATTTGCTTCAACCTCAAAGCAATGTTCAGATCAGTGAAAAAACGCCCAACAGGTTTCTAAAGGCTGCATGCAGAGTGATTCGCAAGGGCTACGGCTACCCGTCCGTCTTTAACGCAGACGAGGTTGTGATGGAACAGATACGTGTCGGCAAAACCATTGAAGATGCACGAGAAGGCGGCTGCAGCGGTTGTATCGAAACCGGCGCTTTTGGGAAAGAAGCTTATGTGTTGACTGGATATTTGAATGTACCTAAAATCCTCGAGCTAGCGCTGAACAACGGTTTTGATCCTCTCCTAAATAAAAAAGTCGGAGTTGAAACCGGCGATCCCAGACAGTTTCACGATTTTGATGTGCTCTATGACGCCTTCCTGAGACAGCTTGAATACATTGTCGACACCAAGATCAAGGTCAACAATTACATCGAACGCATGTTTGCCGTTCACGCACCTGCTCCCTTCCTGTCCGTGGTGATCAACGACTGTATAAAAAATGGAAAAGACTATTATAACGGCGGTCCCCGGTATAACACCAATTACATTCAATGCTGCGGCATCGGCACAATAACGGACAGCCTTTCAGCGATCAAAACACATGTTTATGAGAAACGCTCCATTACTATGGAGCAATTGTTGAATGTTTTGAAAAATAATTTCAAAGGGGATGAAAAACTCCGCAGTTACCTCCGGAATAAAACACCGTTTTTCGGAAACGACGATGACAGAGCCGATCACCTCATGCGTAAGGTGTATGGTTCACTGTTTGATGCCATTGACGGCAAACCCAACACCAAAGGTGGCGCCTATCACTTCAATATGCTCTCCACCACATGTCACATATACTTCGGAAAGATGCTGGGCGCGACTCCAAACGGAAGGTTTGCCGCAAAGCCCATATCTGATGGGACCTCACCTTCCCACGGCGCCGATCGAAACGGGCCTACGGCGGTTATCAAATCATTGGGAAAAATGGATCAGGTCAAATCCGGAGGAACCCTCTTGAATCAGAGATTCCTTCCCAGTGTACTGGAAAAGGAAGAAGACATCACCAAGCTGGCACATCTGATTCGATCTTATTTCAAGCTTAACGGGCATCATATTCAGTTTAATGTCGTCGATACATCGATGCTTCGAAAAGCCCAGGCCTCACCGGATGAATACCGTAATTTATTGGTTCGTGTTGCCGGATACAGCGACTACTTTGTCGATTTGGATATCGATCATCAGGAGGAAATCATCGCACGGACCGAGAATAAATTAATATGAGCAGTCGGGGAGTTATTCTCTTTTATCTCCAGTTTAAGCGGAATGGATGATCGTCACGAAAAGCATACACTGTTTGAAGGTATTAGGAATCGTTAAGAAAGAAAAGCGTTCTGCATGGAATTTTTAAAAAAGGAAACTGTTCAATTATCTAAATTATTGTTTTAATATGTCTTTCACTTTTCTTTCTTTACGAGTCCTTATACATGAGTTTGTATGTTCTTCGTGACGATTATCCATGGAGCGATTGAATAAAAAAACTCTCCGGCCCCTCAATTAATATAGCCTTTAACAATCAGATCAGCCTCGCTTGGATTGTTTTCCTATCTTCGAAGGATCCGGATCCAACGCCACACATTCAGAAGCCCCACTAAAGCATTGACGACGTAGGTCAGGGCGCAGGCAAGCAGGATTTTCCTGGCAGCGGGGATATCCTCACGCGGGATATATTCACCGGATGAAAGGATGGGAAGAGCACGGTTGAAACTCGCGTCGAACTCAGTGGGAAGTGTCAGCATGTGTACGACTAAGGGAATACAGAGCGTGGCGAAACCGCCGACAAACATCAACAGCCCTGTTGAAGGAACCCTCGTTATCATTGCAAGCAAAGGAACCATCAGCATCATCCCGGCACCGATTCTTTCAATTTTTGCAGTAGTGCGGATCATCCGTGTTCTCGCCTGGAGCGGCTTGTAATTGGAATGGTCCTGAATGGCATGCCCGACCTCGTGTGTTGCGACAACGACGGCGGTAAGCGTTCTCCGGTCGCACATCTCTTTTGTAAGTCGGATTGCTTTCTTTTCCGGGTCGTAGTGGTCACCGGTGTTGGATTCTTCCACGGTCACATTGTTTAGGTCCAACCGGGCTATAATCAGCCGTGCCAGGTCAACTCCGCTTCCAGAGAAATATTCTTCTCTGTTATAACGAGTTAACACCCGTCTGGCCCACAGTTGAGGGCCAAACAGGACGCAAATTGCAATTATGGCTATAAGAAAAATCATTTTAACATTGGTTTGAAGATCAGGTAGGATATTAGTATATGATATCCATTTATTTCAATCTTCAATATCTCGAACCGGACCTCTCATACATTTTATTTTACTACGGTGACGCTTATCTTCCAGAATACGTTTTTTTGACGTTACAGATGGTTTTGTTTTGAAACGTTTCTTTGGTTTGATTGTTGCTTCGCGTATCAAATCAATCAGTCTTTCGATTGCATCCTGGCGGTTTTGATTCTGCGTGCGGAATCTTCCTGCCTTTATTATTAGCATACCTTCTTCATTGATCCTTTTTCCTGCCAAAAGGATAAGCCTTTCACGCACATCATCCGGTAAAGACGGAGAACCATAAATATTAAATCGTAAATGTACCGCAGAAGAAACTTTATTTACGTTCTGGCCTCCCGGACCTGACGAACGGATAAAATCCAATTTAATTTCTTTTTCATCAATTGATATGTCTGTAGTTATGTTAATCATTTTTAAAAAGCCCTAGTGCCCCGTCCCATAAATTTTGCATCTTAAAATGGCAAGATGAAATATTGAAAAAACGCTTGCAATTAATCCACTTACTAGCGACGGGGAAATCCGAAATTCGAATATCTAAACTCGAAACAAATTCAAATGACCGAAATATCAATAAACAAAACAGAAAATCGAATTACCTCACCGCTTTTATTTTGAATTTTGAACATTCTGATTTTGATATTGTTTCGTATTTCGTATTTCGATATTCGAAATTTATAAATACTATCGTGATTTGGGGACATATTAAATTGCCAAAATCAAACGCAAAACTTTTGAGACACCGCACTAGTGTATTCTTCCCGTCAACAGAGTCAGATTCAGGCCGCCATGAAAGATGTCATTGGCAGCCACTGCAAAAGGAACTTTTTTAACAAGACTCTTGCTTGGGGCAACTATCGCTATTTTCCATCCCTTGAAATCTTTTTTTAGCTTCTTGCATATTTCAAAAAAAATCTTTTCGCTGTTATCCTTTGATCCCATCCGGCGGCCATATGGCGGATTTATTGTAACTAAACCATTTTGCTCCGTTTTTGTCAGCCCTTTAATATCAGATGGCAGAAGATCAAAAAAATCTTTTCTGAACACGGAAATAGTCCCGGACAAATTATTTTCCCGGGCCACTTTTTTCAATTTGCGGCAGGTCTTTTGATCTTTATCGGAAGCAAAAATAATCGGTTTGTTCATTCGTGTAACAGATTTTTCAGCTTCACGGCGGATATGTTTCCATCGCGAAGGTTTAAAACAGGGCCATCCCATGAATGCAAAATTTCGATACCACCCGGCAGGAATGTGATTTGCGATCATGGCTCCTTCAAGTGAAAATGTTCCGGCGCCGCACATGGGGTCCAGAAGGGGGCCGCTACTATGATACTCGGCCCTGTAGAGAATTGCCGCTGCAATTGTTTCGCGTATTGGCGCCTTACCACCGTGTATTTTCAGACCTCGCTTATGAAGCAGATCGCCGGTGCTGTCTATGGATACGGTAAAACGGTCGTTGAATGTACGAACAAAAATTTGCTGGGTAAAATGGGATATGTCATGTTTTTTTTCTAAATAACGATTTGCAAGGTTCCACCGTTTTGTAATACTCTCTTTAGCCTGATCGGCAATGGCATCCTTATGAAAAAGCCTTGAATGCCTTGATGTAACATTTATTTCATACCTATCGTCTTTATGAAGATAAAGCTCCCAGGGTAAACCGGTCAACTTTTTTCCAAGCTGTCTGAAATTTGTCGCGCGGAATGTTTCAATCCGCATCAATATTCTATTTGCCATCCTAAGTTTAAGATTGGCAAGATAACACTCATGGACACGACCTCTAAACTCAACTCCTCCTTTCATCAACTTTGCATCTGTCATGGAGAGGCCAAGAGACGAGAGTTCATCAAAGCATAGTTGTTCAAGGCCGGGCGAGGTAGATACAAAAAAAGATCTGATTTTACCCAGCACATGACGTTTTATGCGTTTTTCGATGTTTCCAAAATCATCCATAATATAATGAAATGTCTAAAATTAAGGAGAAAACCACCGTTTCTTTCCAATAGATCTAGGAAGAGAAATGTTTAAATCTTTGTTTGAACTGCTTCACAAGAGGCCCGTCTTTTCTCCACACCCAGCATGTATCCATAAGATAATCTTTTATCATTTCAGGTGGAACTCCTGCCTCGTCAGGTTTTTTAGTGCTATTAACCCAATAGCCCTGAATTACGACGGGCGCCATTGCAAATAAAAGCATTCTTAGATGCAAACATCTTTTACTTTCATCTAAAATTTTTATAACTTTCGATGTGAAACCAGGCGCTACTTTTAAACCTTTGATCGCGTCGAGACTTTTGGCTGTTTCAAAGCACTCATCATGTGGAAATCCGGGCATCTCCACCTTTATTTCTTTAATTTTGAGTGAAGAAAATTCAATAAGCATTCTTATAATCATATGATGAACTGTGCGAGGTTGACGTTTTTCACCTAAAACATAAGTTGGTATCAGGTTATCGTCTTTTAAAACTCCTTTAACAATGATGTTTTCTTCATCATATTCGTAAGTTGAAATTTCTATATTTCTTGTATGCATCTTTTTTTCTTTATGCTGACTATCCAAATTCATCATTTCCTCCAGTAAATTTTTTGATTGATGTATTAATCGATATTTATTAACCTATGTCAGCTTTTTAAGCCACAAATATTTTTAATATCGGCATTTGCGTCGAGATATTACATGATCCCCATAAAAGATGAAAATCCATCCGGCACATTTCCCATTGTAAATATTTTCTTGATTATAACCAATGTGTTTTTGTTTATCTATCTGAATTATTTTATGCAGGGCGCTAATCGATCAATAGTATTCCAACTGGGATTTATACCATATGAACTATCCCATCTTGTGGACATTGATCCAAAAAACCTCGTACCGGCCCCACTAACTATTTTCACCGCAATGTTTATACACGGAGGATGGCTTCATTTACTGAGTAACATGCTATATCTCTGGATATTCGGGGATAATGTTGAGGATGTTCTGGGTCATTTTAAATATCTGTTTTTCTATATCATGTGCGGAATAGTTGCAACCTTAGCCCATGGGTTTTTAAATATCGATTCACGTGTTCCGACTTTAGGGGCAAGTGGCGCAATCGCAGGCGTTCTCGGCGCGTATATTTTTCTTTTTCCAAAAGTGCGTATTAAAACAATTCTGATACTATTTGTATTCGTTAAAATAGTCTATATTCCCGCCATAATAATGTTGGGTTACTGGATATTGATACAGATTTTAAGTGGATTAGCCGAGTATGATTCAAAAACAGGCGGCGGTATTGCCTGGTTTGCGCATATTGGTGGTTTTGTTGCTGGGCTGGCCTTGATTGTTATGATGAAGAAAAGAAAAGGGATGCGCTGATAAGGGAAATTAAAATCAAAAACATTTTATGTTATTGGTGGGCCGTGAAGGAATCGAACCTTCAACCTACTGATTAAGAGTCAGGTGCTCTGCCTAGTTGAGCTAACGGCCCAAAGTCATCGATAGGAAGTTTTTCGTATCAATTTTTATTTAACTTGTCAAATTATTTTGGAAAAAATTTGCGTGATTTTTTTTGAATCCTTTTTCTCTCTTTTTTCCAGGCTATCTCTTTTTTTCTCCTTTCTTGTTTAGTACGATCTCGATGTTCCTTTTTGTCGTGCAGATCGTAAAAAAAACTGCCGGGTGTTTTTGGCACCATCTGTTCCAAATCATGACCTTTCTTCTTTTCTTCAGGTTTTTCCTTTGGTAATGGAGGGCCTGTAAAACAACCTGGCGGAATGAATTCGGCAAGAAAGATAGAACCGCCCACCTGATAAAAATCAACGCCTCTTTCTTGGGCTTTTTGTGTGTTGACTGTAAGAATAACAGGCGTCTGGTCTATACGGTTTCCCATCCTTTCAGCCATCTCCCTGGCAGAGGAGAGGATGACATATTCATGCCCCAAAGGGGATATACCTTTTATTAATAGATAAGGATATGCCTTTCTCCTTGCGTATGTATAGAGGAGTTTGGATGGATTTTGAACCAAGGTGTATTTTGGCAATTTATCACGGTTTTTTGCCCGAATATAGTTATCTTTTATTTCAATGGGCGGTTTTGGCAGCGCGATGAGGATCTCGTTGATAAATGACCTACGGACATATTTCCATCCGTCTTCTTCGCATATTGCTTTCAATAATTCTTTAATCTTAACAAAACCGTTTGGATCAGGAACAATGCCAAACTCATCCGGTCTATGCCCCAGGATATAAGATATAAACTTAGACAGTTTTTTAGGAGATTTTTGTTGCGCCATAAATATTTTTTATATTAAAATCAAACATTAAAATGGGGCTTGACCTGAAAAATAGTATCTGATATTTTCCTTGAAAAAAATACAGTAATACTTTAGGTATTTGAAAACAAGGCAGCTTCAAAGGCAATTAAATTTTAAACCGTGTAAAACTCGCGTATAAGTGAGAGTAAAGAAAGAACAGTGCATGACATATTAATAAAACAAGTAAGTAATAAATGCCGATTAGCCTTTGAAACACACCGATTCAATCCCTGTTTTTTCTTAACTCTCACTAATACGCTCAGACAGTTACCCAATTCAAAATTTAACAACCTTTGAAGCTTTTTAACGTAATTGCTTTCAGAAGGTTAACAATTTACAAAATACCAAATTATTTTATAAAAAGAAAGGTTATTTAAAAGATGAATTATGAAAAATCTCATAAACTTTTTAACAGAGCTTTAAGTGTTATACCCGGAGGAGTAAATAGTCCCGTGCGTGCGTGTAAGTCTGTAGGTATGGAACCTGTCTTTATTGAACATGCTGATGGCTGCATGATTTATGATTCGGACGGAAACGGATATATCGACTATGTCGGCTCATGGGGGCCTATGATACTTGGCCACAGGCATCCATCGGTGATTGAGGCTGTTGAATCTGTTTTAAAACGGGGCACTAGTTTTGGTGCGCCCACTGATCTTGAAATAGAACTTGCTGAAATTATTATAGATGCCGTACCCTCTATTGAAATGGTGCGCATGGTTAATTCCGGAACAGAAGCAACCATGAGTGCTATACGGCTCGCGCGCGGAATTACAAATCGGGATACGATAATAAAATTTGATGGATGCTACCATGGCCATGCAGACACCCTTCTTGTGGAAGCAGGATCAGGAGTTGCAACTCTTGGTATTCCCGGAAGCCCTGGTGTGCCAAAATCTTTTGTAGAACATACACTATCTCTTCCTTACAATGACATTGACGCTTTCAAAAAGATAATGAAAGAGCAGGGTGAAAAAATTGCATGTGTTATTGTTGAGCCCATTGCAGGAAACATGGGGCTGATGCCGCCTGTTGACGGTTTTTTAGAAGCCCTTAGAGAATTGACGAAAAATAGCGGGAGCTTGCTAATATTTGATGAGGTGATAACCGGTTTCAGGGCGGAATTCGGAGGAGCACAATCCCTTTATGGAATTTCTCCGGATATTACATGTCTTGGTAAAATAATAGGGGGTGGCTTGCCTGTCGGCGCTTATGGTGGAAAGAGCGAAATTATGTCGCATATGGCGCCACAGGGCTCTGTATATCAGGCGGGAACCCTGTCCGGTAACCCGGTTGCAATGGCCGCAGGGATTGCAACACTTACCCGGTTGAAGGAACCGGGATTCTATAATGCACTGGATGAAAAAGCAAAACGGCTTGCAAACGGTCTTAAGGAGGCCGCGGGGAAAGCCGGAAAAAAAGCTACAATAAACCAGGTGGGATCTGTATTGGGCCTCTTTTTTACAGATACAAGGATAAAAAATTATGAGGACGCAAAGACCTGTGATCTTGAATTGTTTTCAGCATACTACAAGGGCATGCGTCAAAAGGGAATTTATATTGCTCCTTCACAGTTCGAGTCGCTTTTTATTTCAGCGGCCCATGAAACAGAACAAATCGATGCTACAATAGAAGCAGCAGAGGAAGTTTTGAGGGGATTATAAAAGTAGCTGGTTAAAAATAATGCCGCTTCAAAGGT
>CAZLRK010000009.1:0-50456 GCA_964561845.1 uncultured Desulfobacterales bacterium
GGTGCGTTATCGTACTAAAACAGAGGCGATTTCAAATCGATTCCGCTTGAAAACAACCATATTCTGTATGTTTCCTATGGATTATAAGATTATTTAAAATTTTAACCGGACAGCAGTGAGACAACTTAAAGGATTGAAAATGGACAAAATTAATCTTCATGGAATCTTCACGCCTATTACCACTCCTTTTATAAATGGAGAGGTTGCACACAACAAATTGGAATCTAATGTTGAACAGTGGAGTAAGACGGGAATTAAAGGATTTGTGGTGTTAGGGTCTAACGGAGAGTATGTTTACTTGTCTGACAAAGAAAAAAGAAAAGTGGTTGAAACCGTTGTTAAATCTTCTTCTGACGATTTGCTGATTATTGCGGGTACAGGATGTGAGTCTACTCAAGAGACCTTGAGACTAACCAGAGACTGCGCCGAGCTGGGCGCACACGCCGCTTTAGTGATAACGCCCCACTATTTCGGCGGCAAGATGAGTGCGGATACACTGATTAAGCATTATACGTATATTGCGGACAATTCTCCAATTCCAATTATACTATACAACGTTCCTAAATTTACACACATTAACCTGACGGTTGATACTGTATCAATACTATCGGAACATGCGAATATTATAGGAATCAAAGAAAGTTCAGGAAATGTCAGCCTGCTTGGTGAATTTTTAAATAATGTTGGTGAAGATTTTAATGTACTTGTGGGAACTGCAGGAGTCCTGTTCGGAGCACTATCCATCGGTTGCGTGGGCGGAATACTTGCTCTTGCAAACATCGCTCCTCAAGATTGTGTGAGAATATTTGAATCGGTAAAAAAAGGCGATTTTAATGAAGCCAGAAAAATTCAGCTTAAGATGATTCCTGTAAATAAAGCCGTAACAGCTACATACGGAATCAGCGGTTTGAAAGCAGCAATGGATATGCTGGGTTATTTTGGCGGAAATCCAAGACCCCCCCTCCTTCCTTTATCTGAACCGGAAAAGTCAGAGATAAAAAAATACTTACGAGCGCTCAATTATTGAAGTAAAGAATTGTGATAGAAGTGGGTTTAAATGAGTCGAGTTTGAATTATCTCATCCACGGTGATGCCCTGTGCGCCGGTTCCCATAACGATTACGGTTTTTTTCATTTTATGATTCCTGCAGTTCCTCGTCAGCTCTTCTCATGATGTCTTCCAACTTGCCGATGACATCGTCCGGCAGTGGGTTTTTCTGGGGCGAGACCAGAATCTCTTCAACACGTTCCCAGGCGCGGTTTTGAGTGTCTGGTCCACCATTTCCATCGGGATTTTGGCGATTTTGCTCTCTTTATCGACATTCGCACCGTTTTTTTCGAGAATTTTGAGGGCCCGATCACTGTGGAACAGCGCGCCGACTTCCTGGAGTATTTTTAAGCTCTCTTCATGAACACGCTCTTGTTCGCTTTCAGACAAAAATTGACAGGTGCTTTGCATAGGATGTCCTTACATGAAATAGAATTTTGTCAGTTTTCATACAATATCGGACTGAATTTGCCTGTGAATAATTACATCCCACTCCTTGATGCCCTTAAAAAAGATTTCCCTTTCTGTTTGATCTAATACTTCACAGGGAAAGACACCCGTACGTTTAATCTGATTGCGCAGAATCATGAGTGACAATATGGATGCCGGGACAGATGTAATCCATGACACATCATTTGTTCCGGGAATGATGCTGCACGCCTTTACAATGTCCGGGCTGTCCGTCCACATTTTATAATGAAGTGGTTTGCCGTCCTTCTTGCCCTTCACGTCCACTGCGAGCACGGCTTGACTCTTGATCCTGTTTTCCTTGAGAAGCGCAATGCACTTTTTGGGTGTCAGAGTTTCCGGGAGTTGTTTGCAGAAAATATCCCTAGGGCTGACTTTACAGCCTTTGACATCCACCGGCGTTTTGTCCATCAGTTTCAAGCCCTGTAGTAGAAACTGCCATGTCGTACTGTCTGGGTCCCCCATCTTGAAGTCCACATATTTTACCGGTTTGCCGAGAAACTTTGGAAGGGTCACCGGCTCTTCATGGCTGTGATAGTAGACTTTGCCGGTGAGGTTCAGTGGTTCGGGAAAATAGTAGTCTTCCTTTCCACTGAACAGGGGTGCATATTTGTATTCCCCATCATCCCAGTAAATGGCTTCCTTGGCACAATCTTCAAGATAGGTCTGGAATGACCACATGGCAACCGGCCCATCGCATTCCACCACGCCATAGTCCTTGATTCCGATGTAATTTACCTTATCCAGAGCGTCAGCGGCCTCTCTCGCCATGATATTGACCAGCCCGGCGTCGCCGGCGGCGAGGATATTGGCCGTCAAGCCTTCTTTTTTGAAGTCATCGGCATATTCCAGTTGTTCGACCAGATATTCTTTGCCTTCCTTTTGGACAAAAAAGTCATTGGATGCCATGTCCAGATAATGGACGCCGGCTTCCAGGGCAGCTTCGATGATCTGACGGTTGAATGTCATCAGGGTCGCATTGACGACCAGATCATAGCTGCCTGTTTTGAGTAAATTGGAAACGCCGGCCTTGTCGGCGGCATTCACCGTCCACGGCTTGATTTTTTCTGAACCGACATATTGTGCAACCTCGTTGGCCCGCTCGATATCGATATCAGCAAGCATGATCTCCCCGATGTCATCTGCCCTGGATAACACACCGCTGATAACGTTTCCCTGCGCGCCCGCACCGATTATGATAACCTTTTTCATCATGATTCCCTTCCTTTTAGTTTTTTGCTCAACTCTATGCCTAATATTAGCGATTGTCAACAATATGTTTGCTGATAACAAAAAAAATATAATATATCTTGACGAAATAGGTTAATCAATATATAGATATTGATAATTATTAAAACAAAATGAAAAGGAACGATTTCATGAAAGAACGCCTTGACAGAACCGATCTGAACATCATCGGTTTGCTTCAAAAAGACGGGCGGATGCCAAGCTCTGAAATTGCAAAAAAAACGGGTGTTTCCGAAGCAACGGTGAGGTATCGTCTGAAAAAGCTGATTGACGGCGAATTTATCCAGATAGTGGCTGCGGGCAACCCCATAAAGCTGGGTTTCGGCATCGCGGCCAACATCGGTATTTATACCGACAGTCCGCAGATTGAAAGCATCATTCAGGAACTGAAAAAGCTCAAGCGCTTGTCGTATATCGCCCAGATGACCGGCGACCCGACCATCGAGCTGGAAACATTCGTGGAGTCCATCGATGAGCTGCATCAACTGCTTTCACAGATTGAAAGCATCAAGGGTATTAAGCGTATTAAAACCAGCTTTATCCGGCGAATTATCAGGGAACGCTACGATTGGGGTACGCCGGGCGGATAATTGCACAGGAGAGCCACCAAGCCACGAAGACTTAAGAAGTGGATTGATGAATACAGAAAAATGAAGGACTTTGCAGGCGTTCAACCAGAGGGTCTAGGGGTTGGAGCACTATAGAGATATACGATATGCAGAATAAGATGTACCGTTACCTTGTGGTCCTCACCATTGCTTCAACCATAGGGTTGGAGTCCTGGCTGATCCTGTTTAACAATTTTGCTGTTGAAGTTGTCGCGTTGGAAGGCAACCGGGTTGGATTCATGCAATCTGTGCGAGAGATTCCCGGCTTTCTGGCCTTCCTGGTTGTATATGTCCTGCTGTTCATTCGGGTGAGTCAGACGGTCTGAATGGTAAACCACGGATTTTTTCGCCAATCCACGCGGGCAGGCCTGTATATGCAGTATTTTTTGATTTTCGGTGCATATATGGGTGATTTTTTCATCCTGAATGAGTACCCTGAGAAGACAGCGGCTGCCACAGTCGTAAGAGCATGTAGTCGTGACAATTTGATCATCTCTGCTACTATGGGTTTTTGCTTGCATCGAGCGGTGTTCTCCTTTGCCGATAGAGTTCGGGATCCTGTGGCCCGTGTACTACCCAGGTAATCGGTTCAGCGGCGTTTAAGGTCGGCAATCACCCGGCGCGCTGCGTTGTATCCGGGCGCGCCGGATACCCCACCGCCCGGGTGGGCGCCGGAACCACACAGATAAAGATCTTGAACCGGAGTTCGATACTGAGCGGCCCTTGGGTGTGGGCGCAGAGAAAAAAGCTGGTCCATATCGTGGCGCCCGTGGAAAATATCCGATTCCGTGAGCCCGTATATCGTCTCGAGATCCAGAGGGCTTAACATCTGACGTCCGATGACCAGTTCAGGCAGGTTGGGCATGGCCCGTGCCATATAGGCGATGATCCGGTCGGCAACAGCTTCTTTGATGTCGCCCCAGCTTGCCCCGTCGGCCAGCTGATAGGGATAGTATTTGGCCAGTATGCTCATGACATGCTGGCCGGGGGGGGCGAGACTGTCATCCAGCGTGGAAGGGATGGTTATCTCCAGGCGCGGCTCTTTCGGCAAATGGCCTGTGGCTGCGGCAAAATAGTTGGCCTCCATACCGTCGATGTCAGGATGCATGGTGATATTGGAACGATGCCATGCCCCTTCAGATCCGGTTGGGAAAAATTTGATATCTGGCAACCCCTTGAGCGCCAGGTTAAGGCGCAACGAGCTGTGCCCCATTCGAATCTGGCGGATGTCCCGCACAAAATCCACATCAAGCTGATCCGGATCCATGAGCTTGAGAAAGGTACGTTTGGGATCTGTATTGGCCAATACACAGCGGCCGTTGAGAATTTCACCGTTCTCAAGCCGCACACCGACTGCCCGACCATTTTCTATCAATATTTTCTTCACCGCAGCATTTGTTCGAATTTGAACCCCTTTTGAACGCGCAAATCCCGCCATGGCCTGGGTGAGGCCGCCCATGCCGCCTTTTACCAGTCGCCACGCGCCCTTTTCCCCTTCTATTTCACCGATGGCGCTGTGGAAGAACGGAATAGCTGACCCCGGTTGACGGAGACTGGCAAAATTTCCCGAGAAACAGGCGGCAGCATACATGTTTTTGATCATGGGGCTGTCAAACCAGCGCTGGATGAAATCATGGGCGCTGCTGAACAACATCTGAAACAGACGGTGCCTTAAATCGGGTGTCAGCTTTCGAATATCCCACCCCATACGCGCCAAGGCCGTCAGATCAGACAGGCCGGCCGCCAGTTTCGGCGGTTCCCGTAGCATCTGCTTGCGAATGACAGTACCGATATTTTGGACCATCGCATCGAATTGCTGCATGGCATCGTAATCGAGATTGGAAAAACGGCCGATCTCCTTGCGGTCATGAGCTTCATCGCCGGTTAAAAATAGGTGGTCGTCATCGCATATCGATAGGGTGCCGTCCATCTTCAACATCTCGAACCCATGCTTTTTCAATTCAAGATCCTTGATGACCTCCGGCCTCAGCAGGCTTACCACATAGGAAACCGCAGAAATTCGATATCCCGGATGAATTTCCTCCGTGACCACGGCACCGCCGACCACAGGGAGTCGTTCCAGTACTATCGTTTTTAAGCCGGTTTTGCCCAGGTAACCTGCCGCGGTCAAGCCATTGTGGCCACCGCCTACTACAATCGCATCATATTTTTCGTTCATTGTGTAGCCTGCGTTTCACTGTAATGATACATCAGGTAGGCCTTGCGAACTGTCTCAATGATTTCCCAGGTACCCTTGCTGTTCTCGGGGAAAAAAAGCACATCACCGGCGTTGATGTCTATGGGCTCGCCCTCGTCCGGATGAAAAATACATCGCCCTGCTAAAAAGGTGGTAAGCTCGGCGTGCATCACCTCACGGATAAATTTTCCCGGGGTACATTCCCAGATGCCGGCTTCAGACCCATCCTCCTTTTCACTGATAAAAAGACCTCGTAATTGACAAATGGGTTCACCGACGGTCTTCGGCGTCCCCCAGTCCTCCAACTGCTCCGACGGAATATTGGCAGCGTCCTTGATTTTGATAATCGACATGGGTCTTTCTCCATTTAATAGTTGAGAATTCTGAGTCTGTTTCAACAGTTTTTGCTTTGTTATGGGCAAATCTCAGGTCTGGCAGACGCAATGATTCACGGATACACGTCTGCGAGTCGTCAAGCCGTATCGCGCATGGCGGCTTGGATTTCAAATTTGCGTCGCCTCTCGGCGCGGAACATCAAGATACCGGCCACTGCGGCGCACAGAGAGACGAACAGTACGACGATGGTTGCCAGGGCATTGATTTTCGGGCTGACTCCCAGACGCACACTGGAGAACACTTTCATGGGGAGCGTAGTTGCACCGGGGCCGGCCACAAAACTCGATATGACCAGGTCGTCCAAGGACAGCGTGAATGCCAGCAGCCAACCGGAGGCAATCGCCGGCGCTATGATCGGGACCGTGATCGCGGTGAATACCTTGAAAGGCGGTGCGCCGAGATCCATGGCTGCCTCTTCGATGGATGTATCCATCTCTCTCAGGCGGGATGTGATAACCACGGACACAAAGGCGGCGCAGAAAGTGACGTGGGCGATCCACAAAGTGATCATGCCCCGGCCGGCTGGCCAACCGATTACTTTTTCCATGGAGACGAAGAGCAGCAACATCGATAGACCGGTGATCACTTCCGGCATAACCAGGGGTGCAGTGATCATGCTCGCGAAAATGTTATGGCCGCGGAATCGACCGAAACGGGCCATCACGAGACCGGCGAACACCCCCAGGGCTACGGCGGCGGTGGCACTCATCAGGGCCAGGCGCAGACTGAGCCAGGCGGCCATCAACATCTGCCTGTCCTGGAACAGCTCCCAGTACCACTTGGTGGAAAACCCGGCCCAGACCGTAACAAGCTTCGATTCGTTAAACGAAAAAATGATGAGAATGATAATGGGTGCGTACAGGAATGTATAACCCAACAGCAACCATACATTCAGCAATGGGGATCGTCTGGTCGTGCTCATGCCGTTTCCATCTCCTGGGTCTGGTGTTTATGGAACCACATCATCGGTATGATCAAAAGCAGCAGCATGACGATGGCCACCGCCGATGCCACAGGCCAGTCACGGTTATTGAAAAATTCCTCCCACAATACCTTGCCGATCATCAGAGTGTCGGGTCCGCCCAGAAGGGCTGGAATCACAAACTCGCCTACCGCGGGGATGAACACCAACATGGAGCCGGCGATAATGCCCCCCTTTGAAAGGGGCAGCGTGACGAAAAGAAACGTTTTCCAGGGTTTCGCCCCCAGGTCGGCGGCGGCTTCCAAATAGGACTCATCGAGTTTTACCAGGTTTGTGTAGAGCGGCAGGACCATAAAGGGCAGATAGGCGTAGACAATACCGATGTAAACTGAGAAATCGGTGTGCAGTATATGCAGGGGCGTGTCGATAAGACCCAATTTCAGGAGGAGGTTATTGATCAAACCGTTGGTCTTTAAAATGCCTATCCAGGCGTAGATCCGCAGCAGAAAAGAGGTCCAACTTGGCAGGACGATGCCCAGCAATAGCAGGTTGCGAATCCCCGGGTGGGCGCGAGCCATACCGTATGCAATGGGGTATCCCACCAAAAGGGCCAGGCAGGTGGCCCCGGCTGCGGTCTTAAGCGAACTCAGATAGGCGGCGACGTAGAGCTGATCCTTGAACAGAAAAAGGTAGTTGCCCAGGTTCAAGATGACGGACAGTTTCTCTTCCGCAAAAGCGAAAAGCTCGGTAAACGGCGGTCTGGCCACCGCCATTTCGGCAAAGCTGATTTTGAATACGATGGCAAAGGGGAACACCAAAAACAGCAGCAGCCAAAGGAAAGGTATACCGATTACGGTCGTTCGCCCGGAAGGCAGGAATCGTTTCCATCGTTTTTTTACCATGTCAACACCACGGCAGCGCCTGGCTGCCAGCTAAGATAGACTTCATCATTCCAGGTGATACGTTCTTCGGCAAGGCGGTCCACATTTGCCAGGGTGGCGCGTATCGTCATGCCGCTTTGGATCTTTATGTGATAAATCGAGAGGCCGCCAATATAGGCGATCTCTTCCACTTTGCCCTGGGCATGGTTATATTCACCAGACGGCGGGGCTGTGCTGATGACCATTTTTTCAGGCCGAACAGCCACCCACACCTCTGTTCCTGCCGAACCCGATATCCCGTGGTCGACGTAAATTTTACGATCGAGTGCAGGGGTTCTGATGACGACATGGTCGGCCGAGTTTTCGATGGCGGTTCCCGAAAAAATATTGACAGTGCCGATAAACTCTGCTGTCCGTCTACAATTGGGGTATTCATACACCTTGTGGGGGGTGCCTGTCTGCAGGATCTTACCGTCATGCATCACGCCGATCCGGGTGGCCATGGTCATGGCCTCTTCCTGATCATGGGTAACCATAACGCAGGTCACTCCGACACTTTCGATGATGTTGGCCACCTCCAGCTGCATTTGCTCCCGGAGTTTTTTATCCAGAGCGGCCATAGGTTCGTCCAGGAGCAGCAATTTGGGCCGCTTGGCGAGGCTGCGCGCCAAAGCAACGCGCTGGCGCTGACCGCCTGAAAGCTGGTGGGGAAAACGATTGGAAAGGTATTTCATGTGAACCAACTCCAGAAGTTCGTCCACACGCCTTTTGATGTCCGCCCTGGGAATCCGGTCCTGCTTCAGGCCGAAGGCAATGTTTTTAGCAACATTCATGTGGGGAAACAGGGCGTAGGATTGAAACATCATGTTGACCGGGCGGTTATACGGTTGGATCGACTGCATGTCTTCCCCATCGATGGTAATCCGCCCGTCTGTGGGTATCTCGAAGCCGGCCAGCAACCGGAGCAAAGTGGTTTTGCCACACCCGGAGGCGCCTAGAAGCGCAAAAATTTCACCCTTCCGAATGTTCAGGTCGACATTGTCCACGGCGATTATCGCATCGAATTTTTTAGTAATGCCCCGGATTTGGATGTAGCCATCGGAGGCCTCGTCCATCGCTGATTCGGGCAGATTTGCTGGTTGACTCATATGGGTGCTCCCATGACAGAGGTTCGGCTCCATAAACGCTTAAATAAGGTTTTTTTACCCCAGAATTAGTTGGAGTAAAATTTACAATTAGAAATCGATGATACAAACGAATCTCCTATTATGCATCTTCCGAGGTGTCTTGACGATCTTTTTATCTTTTTGCAGCGTTGTGTCTTCAAGTGCCTATCGTGCAATGTGTCTTCAGGCGTGCCTTGAGATAAAAAAACATGTCAATTTACACATCATTTGATGCATAACAGGAATTTATACTCAATGGATTATTGACCGGTCTTCATTTTGGTCCAAACCCTGTTCCTAACGCGTGAAACCTTGGGCGGCATCACCTTCATGGTGAAAAGCCCCTTCATGGTCTCCGCCGAGGGATAGATCGCCTTATCGTTGCGGATCTTCTCGTCGATATAGGGAAACGCATCCGCATTGCCGTTGGGGTACGACACGTAGTTGGTAATACCAGCTATGACTTTCGGATCCATGAGAAAATCGAGAAATTTATGGGCGTTGTCAACATTGTCGGCATCCGCCGGTATGGCGATCATATCGAACCAGGTTGCCGCGCCTTTCTTGGGGATCGAATAGGCCACTTCCACCCCGGCTCCGGCCTCGTCCGCGCGGTCACGAGCCTGCAAAATATCGCCTGACCATCCGACCACGGCACAGATGTCGCCGTTGGCCAGGTCGTTGATGTACTGTGATGAATGAAAATATTTAATGCTGGGGCGGATGCTCTTCAGCAGGGACAGCGCATCTTCGGTGTAGTCTTTCGAATCCATGCTGTTGGGATTCTTGCCCAAATAGTGCAGGACTGCCGAAAGGATCTCGCTGGGGTCATCCAACAACACCAAACCGCAATCTTTTAATTTGGCGGCATTTTCAGGTTTGAAAATGAGATCCCAACTGTCCACCGGGGCATTCCCGCCAAAGGCGGCCTGTACTTTTTTCACGTTGTAGCCAATCCCCGTCGTACCCCACATGTAAGGGATGGAAAATTTATTTCCCGGGTCTACACTCTCCAGCACTCTCAGGATATTTTTGTCGAGATGCTTGTAGTTTTTCAGCTTGGAGTGGTCGATCTCCCGGAACACCCCGGCCTTGATTTGACGTCCGATGAAGTTGTTGGAAGGAAACACGACGTCGTACCCGGTTTTTCCTGCAAGCAGCTTTGCCTCCAGAACTTCGTTGCTGTCGAAAACATCGTAGGTAACATCGATGCCGGTCTGTTTTTCAAAAACGGAAACCGGGCCCCCGGGACCCTCATCCATGTAATCGGACCAATTGTATACGTGGAGAACCTCCTTCGCAATCGTCGAAGTTGCCCCGGAAAAAAACAATGCCATTGTAATAGCCAATAGAATACAAAATGTGCGTTTCCTGATCATCTTATAACCTCCAATTTTGAAGTTGTTATTGCCAATTCGCCCCGGGCCGCGGATAGCGGTCCGGGGGCTGCCCTGACATTTCAGTGTTTAGAAAAGTAAATGATATCCTCTGAAATGCCTACATAAATTATAAAGGTGCGTTGAGCTTGGATTTAAATAAATTCACCGAATTGATCGATATATCCAACAAATCGGCGATTCTGGATTTGGCCGTTATACCTTTGACACCGTCGGCGGCAGCACAGATATTGCCGATATTGAATTTTTCCCGTACATTCTGCATAACATCTTCATTGGAAAGATCCTTTACGTCAATGCCCAACTTACCGGCCACGTATTGCTTGGCTGCATCAATTTTCATGTGCCGGGTCAATTGCATCCAGGCCACCAGATCTCCGGCGGTTCGAATGCCACACATGCCCGATGCCATGATATGAGCGGTTGCCATGCCAAAAGGATCTCCGACGCCAACCTACAAACCATCTGCTTTGCCGATCTGTACCAGAGCCTTGGAGACACGCGTAACACTGTCAATGGGCGGAACCTCAACCATCGGAACCCCGCATACCCCCATGCCCACATTAGGGTGTACCGGAATGTTGGCAACAGCCACCGTTTCCTTGACAAACGTCACCGCACGGGCAAGGTTCCACGGTGTAGATTTGGTCGCACTGACGTTAATGGCCGGCCCGAAAATATCTGCCCCGGCTTCCTCGACTACCTTGACCTGTTCGCGGGGGAACATGCCCGCCAGGCGTTTGCCGTTGTATTCGATGCCTCCGTGAAGGCCGAGAACAAACTCACTGGCCATACCTACTTCAATCGCCATATCGGGGGCGACGGCCTTTAACTCAGCCACCGCCTTGAGCGTAGCATAAAAATCAGCATCACCGGCCGATCCACTGGTATCGAAATTGAACCCGTCGCAGCCAACTTCGTAAAGTTCTTTGGCACAGAAAACCAGGTCTTCGGTCAGGGCCTCGGCTGCCATTTCCTGGGCGCGGCGGGCTTCCTCGATTTTACCCTGGGGAATCAGTTCGGCAGCGTTGGGGAAGGGACCGTCCGGCTGGAAGTATAGTCCCAGGTTGGGTTGGGTGCCGTAAATCAGCGGAATCGTAGTGGCCTGGGAATACATGTAATAGCGCTGCTTTTCGTAATTGATGATAGATTTTATGGGTTTGCAGCTGTAATCGTAATGCCCTATGCCTGCCGTATCTGCGCAACATATGCGTTCAAAGGCCAAAACGGCATTGAAATATCCCATGGGCAAGGCGGTCCCACCATCGGGTTGGTCCACGACCATTATACCGGAGGCCCCATCATCGGTGGTGATGACCTCTTCACCGGGGGAAACGCCAACAATGCGATTTGGATCGGCGAATATTTCATACAAGTGTTCCAGTTCATCGGATGTCAATGGAGGGGTGTCACCCTTGTCGGCAGCATCCTGTGTCCCTGACAACAGATCTTCTTTTACTTCATCGGGGGACATCGAGACGCGCTCCCCGTCTCCCATCCTGATCCAAATAGGATCCGACATTATTTTCCTCCTTTATTGATTCAGTTCATCGTCGGCTTTTTTCGCGATAACTTCGAGTCTGCCTACCATTGCTAACTCCTGCAAATTGTTATTTTACAAGGATATACGCCATATCAGTATCTGCCAAATGGCAGGTATTCATTTTCAGTTGTTTAACGAAACGGCATTGGTTACGGGCTGAACCGGGCCGAGAGCCAAGTCTTGTGCTATTGCCGACAAAGCTTCATCCAATTTGGAAACAATCGTGTCGATGGTTTTTAAACTGGTCACTCCCGGGGGCTCAATTCGAATTACCTTGGCGTTGTTTAAGGCTCTGCCGGTCACCACCCCTCTTATAAAGAGTGCTTCTGATACGGCTCTGCCGATTTTCGAGGTCGGATATTCCAAGCCGATAAGCAGCCCTTTTCCGCGAACATCCAGCAGAATGGTATGCCTCTTTTGAAGCACCTTCAACTTCTCCATCATATAGTTGCCCTTCCGGGCAATTTGATTAGGGATATCGTTTTCAATAATAAATTTAATGGTGGCTATGGCCGCCGCACAAGCCAGTGGCGTACCAGCGGTTGTAGGTTGGCCTAATATCCAGGGATTGTTAACCAACTCTTCTACCCAAAGATGTTCCTTGGTGATGATGCCCGTAATGGGCATTACCCCGCCTCCAAATGCCTTTCCGAAGGCCAGGATGTCGGGAACGACCCCGTAGCCTTCACAGGCCCAAAACGTTCCGGTTCGGCCCATGCCGGTTTGAATTTCATTTATAATCAACAACACACCGTAGCGGTCGCAAATTTCACGCATTTGTTGCAGATAATTATCGGGCGGGGTCACAACGCCGGCCGCAACCTGAATAGGCTCTACGATTACGGCAGCCACGGTTTCGCCGACGGCAATGAGATTCATAATCGCTGTTTCGGCTGCTTCCGCATTGCCGAATTCCACGTGTTGTACACCCTTAATTTTCGGAAGATACGATTTGCGATAAGTCGCTGTGCCTGTGGCCGACGCGGTTCCGAATGATTTGTCGTGATAAGCGTTTACCGTAGAAATAACGAAATAATTATCTGAAGCCACGCGAGAGAAATTAAGCGCCAGTTCAATGGCTTCTGTGGCTTCGTTGCAAAAATGGACGTATTTTAAATCACCCGGGGCGCTCATCGAAACCAGCTTGGCCAGATACCCCCGCAACGGATCGAGCAACTCCTGATTATGCAACGCATGACGATTTAGCTGTGCTTGGACGGCTTTTACAATCTCAGGATTTTGATGCCCGGCGATATTCGTGCCGAAACCGCCCAGACAATCGACAAATTCATTTCCGTAGGGATCTTTGAACGTTTCCCGAGTACCCTCCCATTCAACCAGCTCGGTATCCATCGCAACCGATTTGCAATATCGCAGCCAACCAGGGCTCACGTGTTCATTAAAGTGTTCGATGGATTCTTTCACAATTTGTTCTTTGTCGTCCGTGCTTAAACGGTCTTTGAATATGAATTCCAGGGCTCGTGTTGCTATCTTCAAAATAGTTTCTTTCTTATCTGCCACGGTAATTCACCTCGTTAGGATGATGGCTGTTTCCAGTGACCAACAAAACTAGTGTCTGGATTGACGTTTTGCTAAAAGGGGCTAACTGTGATACCATCACAGGAATGTGCAACATCGTTTCGGAGACACTTTTTAATTTGGTATTCAAAGCGATCCATTCAGGTAAAGGTCTCCTTTTTTTTCAGTCTGGATGTACTATAAAGCACTTTTCATGCCACAATGTGAAAACTAAATTAACCGTCTATATTTGTTGCAAAATTTAACGATGGAGGCTGTGTTGCAGTTTTCTCAATAATGAGATAAAATCAGTCCTGCTTTCAACTGGATCAACCTAAACAGTTAAATCAAATGTTAATCTCATAAAAGTCTCAAAAATAAGATTTGAGTATCACTATTAAGATTCTCCCTTCGCCTCTTTTGTTATAAAACCTTTACAACTGCACTTTTACATGGTATTCTTTTTCCGTTGTTTTACCATCTGGGTACCTCCTGTTTAATTGGTTGTTGTTGCTCAAACCCTATTATAACAGGAAACCAGATTGTTTTTAACTTTTATTTATCCTCTAATGCAAAATTCAGGATATAAAAACATGCCGATACACCTGGGAAAACCTTCAAAATTAAAAGCCATCCAAGCGGATGCCCAGATTATCGCTGAAGCGATTTCCGCAATTATTGAATTAGATACGATAATCGTTGATGAAACGCTGATGGTTGTTGCCGGGACCGGTAGGTTTAAAAAAAGGGTGGGTATCAAAGAAGAAGATGGAGATCTGCATGCCGGTTATCTTTACGGCAGGGTCATAACCAAAGGCAAGGCTGAAATTGTAGAGGACGCCCCCAACGATCCCCTATACGATCCTTCTGTTCAGACGGGAACAACCGAAGAATTGGCTGAAATCTGCTGTCCCATAATCGGACACGGTAAAGTGCTGGGCGTTATAGGGATAGTGGCCGTAACCGAAGAGCAACGGCAATACCTTCTCAGCCGCAAGCACCGATTCCTGGAATTTGTTCTCCGCATAGGCCAACTACTCGCCAGTAATGCCATTGAAGCCGATGCCCATCAGAACAATATCATAGTTACCAACCAGCTTCGCATGATTATCGAATCGATTGATAAAGCGATGCTGTCTGTCGACAAAAATGGAATCATCATGCATTGCAATCAGATTGGCGCCAACCTGATCCGGCGCAATAAACGTGATATTATCGGCAGGCATATTTCAAGAATTTGGCCCGGCTCTCAGATTTTGAGCGTCCTGAACACCGGCACCGGATATAACTGGCACGAAGAGTCCTACCAATCGGCCAATTACACAATGGAATTTATGGTTACGGTCAATGCGGTTGTATCGGGTAGCGATGTTGTAGGCGCGGTTGCATCCTTTAGAGACGTGGCCGAAGTTCGCCAAAAAGCCTATGATATGATCGTAACGGTTCCACGGGTCGGGGTCGATGCCATTTGGGGTGAAAGTCTCCCCATGCACAAATTAAGAGAAACCGTTTTACAGGTTGCCCAGAGTAACGCCAACGTGCTTATCACAGGTGAAACCGGTACCGGTAAAGGTCTTGTTGCCAGCGCCATTCACCATTCAGGACCACGCCTGGCAGGCCCTTTTATTTCCGTCAACTGTGGCGCCATACCGGACAATCTCATTGAAAGTGAACTATTTGGTTACCGCGAAGGCGCCTTTAGCGGCGCAAAAAAGGGAGGCAAACCGGGAAAATTTGAATTGGCCAATAACGGGACCATATTTCTCGATGAAATTGGCGATATGCCACTGCGCCTACAGCCTAAATTACTCCATATCCTTCAGACAAAAATGGTGGAAAGGCTTGGCGGAGTAAAACCAATTTCCGCAAATGCAAGGGTGGTTGCTAGCACGAACAGGGATCTCGAAAGTATGATCACTGAAAATGAATTCCGCAACGATCTTTTTTTTCGACTTAATGTAATTCCGATCCATATCCCGCCATTGCGCGTCCGCACCAAGGATATGTTAATAATATTGGATAGATTTTTAGAAAAATTTTGTCGTAATGAAGGCAAGCTGATAAATGGTATTTCAGAGGATGTGAAAGACCTTTTTGTATCATATAGCTGGCCCGGAAATGTGCGTGAACTGGAAAACACCGTTGAGTATATGGCCAGCATGACAACGAAGGATATTATTACGATGGATATCGTACCGGCGCGGATAAAAAGACAACGGCATGGCCCCACTCCCCCTGATATGTCGCTGAACGCCTTGCTTCAAAGTTATGAAAAAAACCTTCTGCAGGAAAAACTCAATGAAATTGGAAATTTACCCGGAAAGGTTGACAAATTAGCCGATTTGCTTCATGTCAGCCGGGCGACCTTGTACCGAAAATTGAATAAATTGGGTGTCCAATAGCTGTCGCTGAGTATCCGTGTAAAAGTTGGCCTCTGTTTGGCTGATTCGGAGTCAAAAAGCCATAACCAGTGGAATGCATCATTCTGTAGGTTTTTTACTGCCATTAAATAAAATCAAACAGTTAAACCAGTCTTTCAATTTCTACGTAGAATTCTCGTCAGTTTCGCCGATGGGAAAATCTTAATAATGATACTCGAATATTAAAATTGAGATATTTTTTTAAATTCCACTACATTTAGACACTTACAATCTCCCGTCCAAAAATTCAAAAACATTTATCTCATTTTTGAGACAATTTAGAAAACTCCCAATTACATTTTTACTTTATAAATTCAAGAGTTTAGTAGGGTTACCTTATATTGGCACGAATCGTGCAGTATAAAAGTGTAAATTCCAAAAGCCGAAGAATCCTGGCCCAAAGGACCAGGCATTGATTGCCCCCCAGAGGGGGAAATTCAACATATTGTTATATTAATAAACGTATAGATTTGAAGGGAGGTAATTTTGAAAAGCGGAGAAAAATGTCAAGCAATGTTTAAAAGAGCACTGGAATCTATTCCTTGTGGTGTTAATTCAAATTTCAGGTACTGGGGCGATGAGGAAACGCTCATTTTGAAAAGGGCCAAAGGCGCCTATCTTTGGGATCAGGACGATAAAAAATACGTTGATTACCGTCTCGGATTTGGTCCCGTGATACTTGGGCACGCATATGAATCGGTGCTTGAAAAAATTAGGGAAGGACTGGAAATCGGCAATGCGTTTTCAATGACCCATGAATATGAAATTTCGGCAGCCGAGAAAATCAGGAAACTGGCCAATGTCGACCTGGTCAGGTTTGCCAATTCAGGCACGGAGGCAACCATGCATGCAATCCGGGTTGCCCGCGCGTTTACTGGCCGGGAAAAAGTGCTCAAGTTTGAAGGAGCTTATCATGGATTTCATGATTACACCTTGTGGAATTGTCAACCCCCAGTTCCGGGGGTGGGGTATAGAAGATCACCGGTGCTCGTTCCCCACGGATCAGGCATCCCGCATATGATCGGCCAGTTGGTGCTATCCATTCCGTTTAACGACGAAGAGCTTCTGGAGAAAAAAGTCAAGGAGAGCTGGGGCGATATCGCATGTATCATTGTGGAGCCTTTGTTGGGAAACTGCGCTTCGGTCATGCCTAAACCCGGGTATCTTGAACTGATGCGAAGCCTCTGTGATAAGTACGGTATTATCATGATCATGGACGAGGTAAAGACCGGTTTCAGGATCGCCAAAGGCGGTGCCCAAGAGTATTTTAATGTTCAAGCGGACCTTGTCACTTATGCCAAGGCATTGGCCAACGGATTCCCTCTGGCGGCCATCGCTGGTAAAAAAGAGATTATGGGCGAAATTGGATACCAGAAAATTGCTCACGGTGGCACTTACTGCGCCAATGTCGTCGCCACGGCTGCAGCAGACGCCGTACTGGATGAGATCGAAGCCGGCGCGCTCGAAAAGGTGGATGCACACGGCAAGTTGCTTATGGAAGGCTTTGAAAAAATTCTAAATACACTCGGTGTTCCCGGCGTAATTCAGGGTCCGCCATCCATGTGCGGTGTTCTCCTGACCGAAAATGAAAAAATTCATGAATTCAGGGATTGGAACGATTCGGACCACGTGCTCTATGAAGAGGTTATTATGAAATGTATCGAAAAGGGTGTGATGCCCGATGTCGACTCCCGCGAGCCGTGGTTTGTCTCCGCATCGCACAGCGATGAGGACGCCGCATTCACACTGGGCGTTTTTGAAGAAGCCCTGAAGGAAGTGATCGGCTGAAACCAATTTGTTAATACGGACTCAAGTATAAAGGCTCTGCCCTCGGCGAGGGTGCGGATGAGGCTGGGATGTGGGGTCTTCATGCACACACCATTTAACTCCAATGAAGTTGTATTTCATATCGGAAATACTGAAAAGGAAAAATGGAACAGAAAATTGCCAGTCTCTCGACAGAGAACAATCGCAGTAATCCCATCGATATCGAATTCATCAACGTGACAAAGCTCTACGATGATGTAGTTGCATTGGATAACACATGTCTCAAAATTTCCTGCGGCTCTTTCCATTCGCTGTTAGGTCCGTCTGGGTGCGGAAAGACCACTTCGCTTCGGCTAATCGCCGGCTTCGAACAACCTACCAGCGGTGATGTACGGCACAAAGGCGTGTCGATGGTCGGCATGCCCGCTTATAAGCGGCCCGTAAACATGGTTTTCCAGCACTACGCTCCATTTCCACATTTGAACGTAGAAGAAAATATTGCCTATGGCCCTCGGCAGCGGTCTCCGCGATTGCCTAAACAGGAGATCAAAAAACAGGTCAGTGAAATGCTGGAATTAGTTCGCCTGCCCGGCTTCCAAAAACGGCGCATCTGGCAATTATCCGGCGGCCAACTGCAACGCATCGTACTGGCCCGAGCACTGATCAACCGACCGGCGGTACTGCTGCTGGATGAGCCCCTGGCTGCACTCGATCGTAAGTTGAGACGAGAAATGCAGATGGAACTCCAGTCTCTGCAGCGCGAAGTTGGTATAACATTTGTTTTGGTTACCCACGATCAGGAGGAGGCGTTGTCCATGAGCGATACCATTAGCATCATGCGCGACGGCCACATCGTTCAGACAGGGACGCCAACCGAGCTTTATGATAAACCCGTCGATCGTTACGTAGCTGATTTCGTTGGGGAGTCGAACTTTTTCTCCGGTGCCGTCAGCGCAGCGGATTCAACTCAAGCAACAATTCAGACAAAAACCGGGATGCTGCTGACGGCTCCATATCCTGAGGGAGGCAGGCACCTCACAACAGGACAGCCTGGAACCATAGCAATTCGGCCGGAGGTGGTTCTGATATGGCCCCCGACCAGTACCAAACCGAAAGACGTTGATTTTAGCATTAAAGGTCGCATCACCAACCGTATCTATCTGGGCCATCAGGCAGAATTTAGGGTGGTCGCCGATTCTCTTGGCGAGATACTTGCACGCACCCCAAAAACCGCCGAGGTGGTCTCCCGGGGTTTCTCAGCCGGGGACTCAGTTTTGGTAGGCTGGCGGTGGAACCTCGGGCTTGCCATGCCGGAAGGATGAGAGAGAGTGTTTGGGAGGTCTTGCGGGAAACCGAGATTTAATTCTTTTGAGGGTGAAAGGAGGTGATAAAGGTAACAGGCATTTAACTAGTTAGTCGTAAAGTTCAATATCCTTTAACCCAATAGAATAAAGGAGGAGAATTATGGATCCGAGAAAGAAATTTATGGAAACTTTTAATCGTTACAAGAAAGGCTCCATATCCCGCCGGGAATTTTTAGGCACGACCGGTCTGGGTTTGGCGACTGCGGTAATGGCGATGAACATGCCGGGTCTTATGGGGTTGAGGCAGGCCAATGCTGCATCGGGATTAGGTAACCGGGTGTCGCTGGCGACCTGGCCCAACTACCACGACCCTGAAAATTTCAGGAAATTTACAGAGCAGACCGGTGTACACATCCAGCATAATGTATTCGGGTCAAACGAAGAAATGCTGGCTAAAGTTCAGGCGGGCGGCAGCCCTTTTGATGTTATGGTGATTACCAATTATACGATCTCAACCTATGTCAAACTTGGGCTGATTGAGCCTCTCGATCTATCAAAGATACCAAATTTCATCGAAGCCAACCATGATCAGGTTTTCATCGGAGAGGCCAAAATAGGCGGAGCCATTTACGCGGTGCCAAAGGACTGGGGCACCACCGGTTACGTCATCAATACCAGGAAGATCAAAGATAACATGACAACGTGGAAACAGTTCTGGGATTTGACGATTGCGAAATGCTCGGGCCGGACTATAGTCCATGACTACCAGCTGACCACAATAGGCAATGCCCTAAAGTATTTCGGCTATTCGTTCAATTCGATAGATCCGAAGGAACTTGCCGATGCAGAGAAACTTTTGATCAAGGCCAAGCCCCATCTCTTTGCGATCAGCAGCGATTACCAGCCGGCGATGCGAAACGGGGATGCATGGATGTCGGTATGCTGGACAGGCGACGCCTCTCAACTCCACCGTGACATGCCGGAGATGCAATATGTGTTGGGCCGAGAGGGTGGCGAAATCTGGACGGACTTTTACGCCATTCCCAAAAGTGCAGAACACCGCGAGGCGGCTTACGCGCTCACCAATTTTCTTTTAGATCCAGTGGTTAATGCCGCCGAGGTGAAGGTTCATGGTTATCCTTCCACTGACAAGCTGACAAATGATCTCCTGCCAAAGAAAATGTCGGAGGATCCGATCATGTATCCTGCAAAAGAGCTGCTCGATCCGTTGGAATTCGGTGCGGCAGCTACGCTTACAAGCCCCTTGCGGGCGGAGGTTATGGCCCGCTTCAAGGCGGCCTAAGCGGCTCGTTAACATGAAGACCATAGCGGGGAATTGTAAAAAAGATGGTCAGAAAATCCAGTTCTTATGTAACAGCTTTATTGATAGCCCCAATGGCGATTTGGATGGTGGTGCTTCTCATCTTTCCGATTCTGGTTGTTCTCGTCTATAGTTTCGGTGAACTCGCTGAGATGGGAGGATATAGGCGCGCCTTTACGTTTGCACAATATGCCAACCTGCCTGCACGCTTGACTGCTTTCAAAAATACGCTGGTGCTGGCTCCGGTCGGGACCATGGCCGCCTTCCTCATCGCCTACCCTCTCGCATACTATTTGGCGCGGAAGGTAAGACCAGGCAGAAAGTTGATATTGCTGACCCTTGTCATCGTACCGTTTTGGACAAGCTTTCTGATTCGCACTTACGCGTGGATGTTTATCCTCGGCGGACGGGGGATTCCGAAATTGCTGGAATACATCGGTATTGAAGGAACCCGTCTCCTCAATACGCCAACTGCAGTGTTGATCGGCATTGTTTATGGATATTTGCCGCTAATGGTATTTCCTATATTTGTAAGCCTTGAAAAATTGGACGAAAGTCTGCTTGAAGCGTCAAGCGACCTGGGAGCGTCGCCGGTACGAACGTTCTTGCAGGTGACCCTGCCCCTATCACTTCCGGGGGTGGCGACTGCCTGCATGGTAGTGTTCATTTTGTTGATGGGCGAGTTCCTGATTCCGGCACTGCTGGGGGGCGGTAAAGTATTTTTTATCGGCAATGCCCTGGTCGATCTGTTTCTTCAATCCAGAAACTGGCCCTTTGGTTCGGCCGTCGCGATTACACTCGTGGTAATAATGCTAGTTATCGTCACGTTATATATGCGCCTGATATTCAGGCCAGGGAAAACCCGGGAAGTCTCAATGATTTAAGGAGAGGTCATGCGGTTTTATGCGCTGCTTGTTTATCTGTTTCTCTATATCCCAATAGGGATCATCGTGCTGTTCAGTTTCAATGCCGGACGACATGCCAGCGAATTTCAGGGATTCTCCACCAAATGGTTTGGAATCGCTCTTTCTAACCCGTTTGTGATGGACGCGCTTAAGACAAGCCTGATCGTTGCCGGGACTACCGCTGTACTGTCCAGTATCATGGGGACCATGGCTGCGTTTGGGCTTCAAAACGTGCGCGGGTTGCTGCGGATGGTATTTGATTCGTTGATCTATATCGCGATCATGATTCCCGGGATCGTGTTCGGTATCGCAACCCTGGTGGCACTGGCAACGGCATTGGATTTTATCAATCCACTGATGAAAGCCCTCTGGCCGGTTGTCCTGGGAGAAGCACCGCGTTTAAGACTCGGGCTAATATCGATCACGTGTGCGCACACTCTTTGGACAACGGCACTTGCGACGATCATTGTTCGTGCCCGTATCCAGGGTATGGACAGAAGCCTGATAGAAGCGTCGATAGACCTGTATGCAACTCCCTGGCGCACGTTCTACCAGGTGACCCTGCCGCAAATTTTTCCTGGGATACTGGCGGCGGCTTTACTCAACTTTACGCTCAGCTTCGATGATTTTATTATCGCGTTTTTTGTTGCAGGAGGAAGGACTACGCTTCCCATCTATGTCTTCGCGTCGATCCGGAGAGGTGTAACACCGGAGATAAATGCCATCGCGACCATGATGCTGATGGTCTCACTTACCTTGTTGTTTGTTTCGCAATGGCTTTTGAAAAAGAAAAAGTAAAAGGATACTTAGGTGCCCAGCAGGCTGCCTGAGGTATTGGACGCTTGGGTTGTTTTAACCGAAGGAGGACATGATGACAGAGAATAATGTTGAGCATCTGCTGCTCATCCAGAATAAAATCGGAGAAACACCCATATGGGTTCCCGAAGAACAGGCGCTTTACTGGATTGATTATGAAGGACATTGCGTCTTTCGCTTGGACCCAGCCAGCGGAAAGTGTCAAACATTCAAGGTTGACATGGCGATAACCGGTCTGTACCCCAGGACTGCCGGCGGATGGATAACGGTGACCCGGACAGGCATCGCTTTCTGGGATCAACAGACGAACGAATTTACCCCTGTCGTCGATCCTGCAGGCGATACCCCCCTGGTTTGCTGCAACGACGCAGTTGTCGATCGGCAGGGACGATTTCTGGTGGGCACCATGAACGAGCAGGATTGCAACGCACCCGACGGGTCTCTCTACCGCCTGGATGTAGATGCGTCCCTTCACAGGCTGGATAGCGGGTTTGCAACTGCTAACGGGTTGGGTTTGAGTCTGGATGGCTGCACCCTGTATCTTACCGACATGTTTCACCGGCAGATTCTTGCCTATGATTATGATTATCTCAGCGGGGGTGTCAGTCGCCGCCGTGTTTTCGCCCGAATCCCCGAAGAGGCGGGGGCGCCGGATGGGTTGATTGTGGATGGCGAGGATTTTGTCTGGAGCGCGCATTGGGGTGGTTGGCGGGTAACTCGCTATGACCCAGCCGGCAACATCGAACGCGAATTACGATTGCCGGTGGCAAATGTCACCTGCATGTGTTTCGGGGGGCCTGCTCTCGATGAGCTCTATATCACAACTGCCTGGGCCGAACTGGATGAGCGGGAGCGGAAGCAACAACCTTGGGCCGGAGACCTGTTTCGAATCAAAACAGATGTTAAAGGCCTGCCGGAATCCAAATTTTTAGGATAATGATGTGTATAAAAACTTGGATTCTGCTTGTTAGTCGGTCGGGTCAAATTTTTTAAGATTGAATGATCATAAATATGAGCAGTGGTATAGAAATCAGTCCGAAAAAAAAGGTCTACAGATTTGGTTTCAATGTCTTTAACTTAACGACTCACTGATGTCATTTTGTCATTGCGAAAAGCGTAGCGACCTGACAATCTCTTTGATATTATAGACAATTAAGAAGATTGCTTCGCTATCGCTCGCAATAACGGTAAAATTAAAAATGAAGTAAAACAGACAGTTATTCATCACCTTAAACAGAAAGGAGGTAAGATGAAATTTATAAAAGTTGACTTGACGGCAACATCCGTATGTACGACCGAGGTACCTCAGGAGTATGTCGGACTGGGAGGGAGAGGATTAACTTCACTGATGATCAATAACGATGTCCCTGCAAAATGTGATCCTCTGGGGCCGGAGAACAAGCTGATCATTGCCCCCGGTTATTTGAGCGGAACGGTGCTGGTAAACTCAAGCCGCCTCTCCATCGGAGCCAAAAGCCCGCTAACCGGCGGGATCAAGGAGAGTAACGTCGGCGGAACCGTTGCTGCAGACCTGGCTCATCTGGGGATTACGGCCATTATCGTGGAGGGTAAACCATCCGGGGATGCCTGCTATCTCCTCAAAATTAGTATCGACGGCGATGCAGAACTCATGGACGGCAGCGCCTACAAAGGGCTGCGGACCTACGAACTGGTTAAACGGCTCAAAGAAGCCTACGGCGAAAAAAACAGCATAACCTGCATCGGACCGGCAGGGGAGTTTCTCCTGACGGCGGCATCAATCCAGACAACCGACGCAGACGGTCGGCCCTGCAGAGCTGCCGGCCGAGGCGGTCTGGGCGCTGTCATGGGTTCAAAGGGCCTGAAAGCCATTATCGTGGAAAGGGGCGGGAAGGCTACAGACCCGCTTACCGATCCGGATACCTTTAAAAAATCCGCTAAAATATACGCCAAGGCGGTCATGGATGACGATGATACACCTGAATTGGCAGAGCTGGGATCCGCGGGATTGGTGGCGTCCATCAACGCCGTCGGTGCTTTCCCAACCCGCAACGCGCGGGAAGGTCAGTTCGAGGATGTGGAAAAGATCACCGGTGAAACCATGGCGGAAGTCATCAGGAAACGCGGCGGTAAAAATGCACACATGGGCTGCGCCCAGTGCATCATCCGCTGTTCCAATGAATACGTCGACGAAGAAGGTGAATATGTCACTTCTTCGCTGGAGTATGAAACCATCTGGTCCATGGGCGGCATGCTGGGGAACAGCGACCTGGATTCGATTGCCAAACTGGATTTTCTTTGTGACGACATCGGCCTGGACACCATCAGCACCGGTGTAGCCGTTGCGGTTGCCATGGATGCCGGGTACAAATCTTTTGGAGACGCCCAGGCGGCTATAGAGATGGTGGAAGATGTGGCAAAAGGAACCGAGTTTGGGAAAATTATCGGCAACGGCCCGGGAGCTGTTGGTGAGCATTTCAAGCATGACAGGGTGCCTGTGGTCAAAAATCAGAGCATTGCAGCCTACGATCCCAGAGCCATTCAGGGGATGGCGGTAACCTATGCCACAACGCCCATGGGCGGTGACCATACCGCCGGGTGGGTAGTGGATCTGAACCTGGAAGATTTCGGCGGAACAATGGATCGTTTTTCAGCCGAAGGACAGGTAGAGGCCTCAAGAGACACCCAGATTAACATGGCGGCTGTGGACACGGTGGGCATCTGTGATTTCGCCCAGAGCGGCTTCGACGCGGGGCTGGACAATGTCTGCAAAATGGTGGTAGCAAAACTGGGCAAGCCCTTCAGCGAGGAAGACTGGACCGCGTTGGGCCAGCGGACCATCAAGGCAGAACTCGAATTCAATCGCAACGCCGGCTTTACCAATAAAGACGACAGGCTGCCGAAGATGTTTTATGAGGAACCGCTGCCGCCTCACAACAAGGTTGTGGTGATCAGTGATGAGGAGATGGACCAGACCTTCGATTTTAATGGACAACGGTAATGAAAGTAAAAGTGAGATTGTTCGGAACGTTGGGCAAAAAATTTCCTGATCATGACCCCTTAAAAGGGTTTGAGGTTGAAATTTCGAAAGACGCCAACGTAGGCGATCTTATTGATCTGTTAGATATTCCGAAATCCAAGATCGGCCTTGTTTCCGTGCAAGGCTGTTTGGTCAAGGCTGACAAAACACTAAAACAGGGAGATTATATCCGTATTTATCGACCGATTTCTGGCGGATGATGTGATCTTGGGGACCTCCTTTTGGCATGTTAATGGTTATTAATTTGGTGATTATATGCTATCAGGAGGTTATTTTTTTATCTATGACCTAGAGCAATTTTATTCTGCACTATTCTTAGTACTCTTAGGGAGTATAACCTTATAATAATATAATATATAACGTTGATGAAGTTGTTGAATAACTATTATCCTGGATATGTCTTTTAGTTAACAACGTCCTGGAAGCGGCTAATCTGACTGAACTGCTATTTTGACCGTAAAACAATTTTTAGAATGATTGATTATAACTAAAAATCTTGAAAACCGTTCAGGTGATGCTTTCTGCCTTGCATCACAACTCATACTACACATCCCACCAGTATTGAATTCGAATCGAAATCTATCATCCAAAAAAAAATTAAAAAAATCCATTGACAGTTTATTTGTATTTGCTTATAGTATTCAATAAATCAATTGAATAATTGAGGAGCCTGCCATGAAAAACCCAAACAGACAATTCAAGGATGCCATTTATGAGCAATTCTCAAGAATCGGCAAGGCGGTTTCGAGTCCGAAACGGTTAGAGCTACTCGACCTGCTCTGCCAGGGTGAAAAAACCGTTGAAACCCTCTCCAGGGAAACCGGCCTAAGCGTGGCCAACACCTCTCAGCATCTTCAGACCCTTCGAGCGGCCCGCCTGGTTGAAACGGAAAAAGAAGGCCTGTACGTCAAATACCGCCTTGCAGACCTGATGGTATGCGAGTTTTTTCGATCCATGCACGTGTTGGCTGAAAACCGGTTAGCTGAAGTCGAAATGATCAACCGCCGTTTTCTGGAGGGCAGAGAGGGTATGGAACCGATCGATAGAAGCGATCTGTTGAAGCGCGTAAAAGAGGGTGCCGCCACCGTGCTGGATGTTCGACCGAAGGAAGAATACAGAGCCGGTCACATCCCTGGCGCCCTGTCCGTTCCCCTTAGCCGGCTTAAAAAACTGCTTGCCAAGCTGCCAAAGAATCAGGAAATCGTTGCCTATTGCCGGGGGCCCTATTGCGTGCTTGCGATAGAGGCTGTTGAAATACTGCGAAAAAAAGGGTTCAAGGCCATCCGCCTTGAAGAGGGAATACAGGATTGGCGGGCAATGGGCTTGGCATTGGACGTTGGCGATTGAACAAATTAAACTGTGGCCATGATAATGGCCTAATCCCCTTGTAAGAGTGCTATTTGTGAAAGATACAAAAAAGACTATTCTGGCCCTGATCGCCATTGTTGCGACGCTCGGAGCATTATGGTTCACTAATCGGTCAGTCACCCCAAAAGAGGCCGGTTGGGAGGATGTTGTCACCGAGGCAGAAATGGGAGGCTACAAGCTCATCAGTACCGATGAATTATGGAAACGTTATAGCAAGAACCCGGATAGTCTGCTCGTTGTAGATACCCGCCAGGAATGGGAGTACCGGGCAGGTCATATCAAGGGTGCTGTTAACTTCCCCATGGAGCCAACCTGGTTTTCACGGTGGCGAAAAAAAGGGGGTCTTGAGGCATTCCTGGGCTCAAATAAGGATCGGTTCATTGTTTTCTACTGAGCGGGTCTGGCATGAGTCCGAAGCGACTCTGCAGCTCGGGTAGCTGTGAAGCTTGGTTATCAAAATGTATATCGTGACCCCATGGGCTATCCAGGCTGGCGGGCAAAAGGCTTCCCGGTGGAGATTACTCCGGCGGGACTCTCCGGAATGGAAGAGAAACCCAAACCACCGGGAGTTCTTTACGGTTGGGCTATGATTTGGACTCTTTTAGGCATTTTTGCGGGAGGCATGGCACTTAACTTGACCCCCTGTGTCTATCCCTTGATTCCCATCACTGTCTCCTATTTTGGTGGCAGGAGTGGTCAAGGCAAATTAATCGGGCATGGACTATGTTACATAGGTGGTTTATCGATCACTAATTCAACGCTTGGCGTAGTTGCTGCTCTGACCGGAGGCCTTATGGGAGCAATACTTCAGAGCCCTCTAGTGCTTGCTGGGATCGCCGCCATTTTGGTCATTTTTGCTACCAGTCTTTTTGGATTCTGGGAATTGCAATTGTCAAGTGGCCTCATCCAGGCTGTATCAAAATCCTATACCGGTTATTTAGGAACGTTATTCATGGGATCAACTCTTGGAGTGGTGGCTGCTCCCTGTATTGGCCCTTTTGTTTTAGGGTTACTCACCTGGGTAGCAAGTATGGGTAGCCCCTGGCTAGGATTTATCATCTTTTTTACCCTAAGTCTCGGCCTTGGTTTGCCTCTTGTCTTTCTGGCCTTATTTTCAGGGCAGATAGATAAACTTCCTCGATCCGGTGAATGGATGCTCTGGGTAAGAAAACTCATGGGATGGGTTCTGGTGGGTATGGCTGCCTATTTTATTAGACCTATTTTGCCAAAAACAATAGGGATTCTTTTTTTAGCAGTCGTAGCTTTGGCAGCAGGACTCCACCTGGGATGGATAGATAGGTTAAAGGCGAGCTTTCGAGCATTTGGATGGATCAGAACCGGTGTCGGTATAATAAGCATAGTTATCACTACTATATTGATAGGGTCATGGGCCATACAAGGACCTGGAGTAACCTGGCAACCGTACTCCAATGAACTTCTATCAGAAGCTAAAAGATTAAGCAAACCGGTAATCATTGATTTCTATGCTGACTGGTGTAGCCCCTGTCGCGAAATTGAGGAGATCACTTTTCATGATGCAGAAATTGTCAAACAGGCGAAAAAGGACTTTATCATGGTCAAAGTTGACCTCACGCGTAAGGAAAATCCGACTCATGAACAACTGTTAAAAAAATATGGGATCAAGGGGGTCCCAACAGTTATTTTTATAGACCGCCAGGGAAATGAACAAAGCAACCTTCGCCTAGTGGATTTTCTACCAGCGGATCAATTTTTAATCCGAATGGCGGAAGTTAAAAAGCCCCTTTAGTGATTATCAAAGGATTCTGCGAAGAATCCATTTGACCCAAAGAGGTAAATCCTTAAGGAATTGAACAATCTTCAAAAAGGGGGAGACATGCTAAAAGTCAGATTTTTTCTCAATGAACCAAATGGAAAGCCGTGAAAGCATTTCAAAAAGATGATGCCCGGGCTGGGCGAAAAGTATGACATTAGAATCGAAACCATATCTAAACCTAAGGCACAATATAACACCGATGAGTATTTTGAGCTTGATCTGCCGGTCGCTCCTGCCGTTATGGTAGGAGAGGAGATTGTGGTGGAAGGATCCGACGTTTCCGATAGAGAATTGGAGGCAATCATCTGCAGATATATGGGTCTGCAGCCACCAGAGCAACAAAAAAATGGATTCCTTGATCGGGTTTTAAAAAGGTGAGCTGTGTTAAAAGAAGTTTTAAGGAGGAATGAATGGCTTTCATTGAAAAGTTTCTGGGAAAACGTGTAGAAATACCTGAAGATCGTCGCTATTATACAAAACAGGGCCTTTGGGCAAAATCAGGAGATCGAGATATTGTTTTTGGACTGAGCGAACCGGCACTCGTCTTGATGGGGGGACTCAAAGACCTGGATTGGCTTGTCAAAGAAGGAAAATCCATAACAGAAGAAGAAAGCGTCGTCTTTGCGATTACTGGAAAGATTCTCTACATTGATTCGCCCATAGCAGGTATCGTTTATTTCAATCCAGAGATAAAGCAAAGCACCTCTCTCGTTCTTGAGGATTCTTACGACAAAGGATGGTTATTCAGGATAGAGCCGGAGGGAGAACCGGAAAAATTATTGCATAAGTTCGCCGATGCTGACACCTACATTGAAAACCTCCAAAGCACCGAGGGATTTAAGAATCCGGAAGGATTAAAAGGAGGTGTCTCAGGGATCTGCAAGGCAGTTTATACGGGTATCCGGGATCAGGAACTCTAACCCGTTTTTCGGACAAACACTACTTAAGATGAAAAACATCCCCGCATCTGTCCTGGGTTGCAACGGCAAGGCGGATATTGAAATTATTTATGGCCTGGCCTACAACCCTTATGGCTTCCTGGGGGGTGTTATTTATCTCACTCAGATGGGCAAGAATAACGTGCAAAAGACGATCGTGTTTAACTTCATTTAAAAGACGTTTCGAATCTTCATTGGACAGGTGCCCTATTCTGCTCTTGATGCGTTGCTTTACAGGCCATGGGTACGGTCCATTTTCAAGCATGGTTTGATCATGGTTAGCTTCTATAATCAATAATGAACACCCCTTTAGATGCTCTTTTACCATGGAAGTTCCTATTCCAAGGTCTGTTGCAATTCCGATCTTAGTCTCCTTTTGACTTATTGTAAAACCTGATGGATCTTCTGCATCATGGGACACGGAAAAAGGATGTATCGATAAATTGTTTATGGTAAAAGTTGAACCGCATTCAAAGCTTTGAACATCCTCAATATTTCCTATTTGAGGCGAGGCTTTTATTGTTTTACTGTTACAATAAACAGGGAGTCTAAAACGGCGGGCGAGAACTCCCACCCCCTGGATATGGTCGGAGTGCTCATGTGATACAAGGATGGCATCAAGATCTTCAGGGCATAGACCTTTCGATTTCATCCTGCGTTCAATTTCTATACCTGAAAGACCGGCATCAACAAGTATTGAAGTCGAACCATCGGAAATAAATATGGCGTTACCTTTACTCCCGCTGGCCAGCATACATACCGCAAGATTGTAATCACAGTCTGTTTGTGTTAGGAAAGGCTTTTTCATCGTAACAGTTCACCGTTGAAAAAATATTTGACAGGATAACAGGATAAACATGATATAAATCCAGTCAATCAAAAAAAACTATCTTAGCTTTAAACCAAAGCTGAATTGAAAAGGCTGAATTTTATATCTTCTGATTCCAAAGTATTACAGTAACAATAACCTAACTACTTAATGAGGTACGAAAATAAGATGTAACATCAAGGATTAAATACAAGTGATAAACATGATTTGAAATTATTATCTTGTCTATCCTGTTATCCCGTCTAATAACTGAACTTTTACCTTCCATCTTACAACCCAGTATGTCCGAAGCCGCCTGTATTTCGTTCGGTTTCGTCAAGTTTTTCCACAAGTTTTATTTCGCCCTGATACACTCTTTTTATAATCATTTGAGCGATCCGATCTCCACGATGAAACGTATAGATTTTTTCTCCAAGATTTATGACGGCAATTTTGACTTCCCCACGATAATCAGAGTCTATAGTGCCTGGAGAGTTAATAATACCTATACCGTGTTTTACGGCCAATCCGCTCCTAGGACGTATCTGAGCCTCAAATCCCCTGGGAATAGCAACGGCAAAGCCTGTAGGTATCAGAGTAATTTTGCCGGGTTTCAGCTCCAGATCTTTTTCTATGGCGGCACATACATCCATTCCGGCCGAATCCGGCGTCATATAGCGGGGAAGAGCTACATCTCCGTTCTTATCCGGGTCTACTCGAAGAAATTTAATGGCAGGGGTTTGATCCATAATTTGGTGGTCTCTTAAAAAGTCAAAAAAAGTGAATTAATTTAGCCTTCTTAAAACAATTAGAACTAGCAAGCTTTGAAGGTTGTTTAATTTTTAAGCGTGTAACTGTCTGAGCGTATTAGTGAGAGTGTTTTAAAGAACCAAAATATCTTCAAATGACTTCTTATCGTCAACCGGTCCCAGTATCGTCAAGGCAAGCTGATTTTTCTGAAAAAGTTCTTTTGCCAAACCAAGTATTTCGTCTTCTGTAACCGAATCAATTTTATCTACAATTTCCTGTAAAGGAACATAACGTTTTAGAAGTATCTCATTCTGCGCAAGGCGAACCATCTGGCTATCAACACTCTCAGAAGCAAGCAGAAGATTGCCTTTTGTATATTCCCTGGCATCATGAAGCTCATTTGAATCAATCATAGACTCTTTTAGCTTGCGCATTTCTTTTAAGATCAATTCGGTTGACGCAAGAGCTTTTTTGGGGTCAACTCCCACATAAATCCCAAACATACCTGTATCAACAAAAGAAGATAAAAAGGAATAAACAGAATAGGCAAGTCCTCTGCGTTCTCGTATTTCCTGGAAAAGCCTTGAACTCATGTTGCCCCCAAGAATAGTGTTAAAAAGCGAAAAAGCATAACGTCTTGAATCTATAATTGGTAATCCCTTTGTTCCTATGCAGATATGCGCTTGTTCAAGCTCCTTTGTATGGATGTTAATTGTGGATTGTCCTGTTGGGGTTATGCGTTTCGGAAAGCCGTTGCAGGGTTGGATTGCTTCAAAAGCCGACCCAACTATATCTATGAATTTTTCATGTTCTATGTTGCCTGCTGCAGATATAACAATTCGTTCTGGTTGATAAAAGCGATGAAAAAAAAAATTTATGCTTTCGGTATTAAAACCTATTATATTTTCACGAGTTCCAAGAATCGATCGACCTAAGGGATCATCTCCCCAATAGGACTTTCCTGCAAGGAGGTGAATGTATTCTTCCGGATTATCTTCGACCATTCCTATTTCCTGGAATATAACCGGCCGCTCCTTTTCAACCTCATTGGCGTTAAACTCAGAATTTAAAAATATGTCAGAGAGAATATCGACCATGGTTTCTAAATGGGTTTCCATTACCTTTGCGTGGTAACAGGTATTTTCCATGGCCGTAAAAGCATTTGTTTGGCCGCCTATGGCGTCAAATTCCTTGGCGATTTGGAAGGCAGTGCGTCTTTTTGTCCCCTTAAATATCATGTGTTCAATAAAGTGGGAGAGCCCGTTTTCCGCCTGCATTTCATCTCGGGCGCCAACATTAACCCAAACTCCCATTGACACACTACGGATATGAGGCATTCTTTTTGTTAGTATCCTCACACCATTGTCAAGTACTGTTTTATTTACCATCTGATCCGCTTTTCTTTTCATTTTCAGATTCCTTAACGGCCTTGTGACTTAAGCGGATTTTCCCGTCTCTGGTAATTTCAAGAACCTTGACTTTGATCATTTCTCCTTCTTTTACAATATCTGATACCTTCCCCACGCGATATGAGGCAAGTTGCGAAATGTGAACCAGACCGTCAACATTGGGTAATATCTGAACAAAAGCCCCGAAATCCATGATTTTTACAACTTTCCCCTCATAAATAGCACCAACCTCGGGTTCTACGATAATTTCTTTTATCATTTTTAAAGCTTCATCTCCATCTTCCTTGGAAACTGCGGCAATTTTAACCAGGCCTTCATCATCTACTTCGACACGCGTATTTGTTTCACTCTGGATTGATCTTATAATCTTTCCGCCGGGGCCTATGATTTCACGAATTTTGTCAGGATTAATTTGAATTGTCGTCACCTTTGGAGCATGGGGAGAGATTTCTTCTCGTGGTTCTTGAATGGCCTCCAACATCTTTTCAAGAATAAAAAGTCGACCAATACGAGCTTGTTCAAGAGCCTTTTCCATAATATCTTTTGAAAGTCCATGAATTTTTATATCCATCTGCAGAGCGGTTATTCCGTCTTTTGTACCGGCAACCTTAAAATCCATGTCGCCAGTATGATCTTCGTCTCCAAGTATATCTGACAGGATAACTACATTATCTCCTTCTTTTACAAGGCCCATTGCAATACCTGAAACAGGGGCTTTTATAGGCACTCCTCCGTCCATAAGCGCCATTGTGCCTGAACATACGGTTCCCATTGATGAAGATCCGTTTGACTCAAGAACCTCGGAAACAATACGTATAGTATAGTCAAATTCCTCTTTAGGCGGCAAGACCCCTTCTAAAGCTCTTGTTGACAGACCGCCGTGGCCTATATCCCTGCGGCTTGGTCCGCCAATACGTTTTACTTCCCCGACAGAATATGGCGGAAAGTTGTAATGAAGCATAAAGGGCCTGTGTTCTTCTCCTATTAAAGTTTCAACCCGTTGCTCGTCTGGGCCGGAACCAAGGGTCAACACGCCCAAAACCTGGGTTTCTCCTCGAGTAAAAAGGGCGCTGCCGTGAGGTCTTGGCAGAATGCCGACCTCGCAGGTAATAGGCCTTATTTCATCAAATTTTCTATTATCGATACGACGTCCTTCTTTTAACACCAGGTCCCGACAGATTGATTTTTTTATATCTTGCAGAATATCGTATATTTCATCCTTTAGATCTATATAGTCTTCTCCCAACTCATTAAATATCTCTTCTTTGGCTGCTCTAGTTGCGACGCTGCGCTTCATTTTATCGGGTATCGTAATAGCCTCGCGCATTCTCGATTCTGCCACAGGTTTAACTTTACTGATCAATTGTTCATCTTTTTCAGTAGGTTTAAAAGGACGTTTTGGCACTCCATTGGTTTCCTTTAGTTTTTCCTGCAAATCTATCAGGGGCTGCATTGCGTTATGACCAAATAAAATGGCCTCCAGCATATCAGACTCGCTGACGATATTACCACTCCCTTCCACCATAACGATACCTGTTTTTGATCCGGCAACGATGATATTGATATCGGATTTTTCACACTCGCTAATTGTTGGATTTATTTTTAATTGTCCGTCAATTGAGATAACACGAACGCATGCGATTGGTCCCTCAAAGGGGATATCAGATATTTCAAGCGCAGCAGATGCTCCTATCATTGACAAGACATCAGGATCATTCTCCTGATCCATTGAAAGTACCGTTGCAATAACTTGAGTTTCGTAACGGTAGTCTTTGGGAAAGAGGGGTCGGATTGGACGGTCTATCAAGCGTGCGGTCAATGTCTCCTTCTCACTAGGTCTGCCAATTTCTCGCCTGAAATAATTCCCGGGTATACGGCCTGCGGCATATATCTTTTCCTGATATTCAACCGAAAGCGGTAAAAAATCAACCATTCGTTCTTCATTTGAGGATACGACGGTCACAAGTACAATAGTTTCCCCGTATTGAACCACAACCGAGCCGCTTGCTTGCTTTGCGACCTTGCCGGTTTGGATGCTAAGGGTTCTGCCACCTATTTCTGCTTTTAGAGTTGTTTCCATATTTTTTCCTAATTTAAAATGTTGTGCAAAAATTGCATAAAACAAGATGAGTAAATAGAAAATGCAAATTCTCTACTCTCTGCTCTCTGCTCTTTGCTTTATTATTATTTACCTTCTCAGACCCAGTGTCTCAATTATTGTCCGGTATCGCTTTACATCATTGTTTTTCACATAGTTTAAAAGTCTACGGCGTCTACCGACCAATATCAGCAAACCTCTTCTGGAGTGATGGTCTTTTTTGTGAACCTTTAGATGCTCGGTAAGATATGAAATACGATGTGTAAGAAGCCCGATTTGAACTTCAGGTGAGCCTGTATCGCTTTCGTGAAGTTTAAAGCGATCAATCAAATTCTTTTTATTTTCAGTTGTTAAAACCACTTTTTTTTTGCCTCCTCTTATTTAATATGATTTTCTCGTAAAAAGTCAAAAAAGCGACCTTTTTACGAGAGTGTTTTGTATTTGGTGTTTAGTGTTTGGTTATAATACCATCAAGCACCTCTTAATCTTAATCATAATCTTAATCTTAAACATGAGCCCTATTTGATTACGATTATGAGTAAGATTATGATTACGAAAAATACCCTATCAATTTAAAGGCAATTTGAATTGTATATTTTAAGGAAATAATGTTCGAAACAGAGTACTAATATATCAGCGTATATTTCAAACAAAACACAAAATACTAAACACATGATGAATTCGACTTTTTACGAATTCATCCTTATAAAAACACACAACAATAGTTATAATTATTTCTTTCCTTATTACAGTTTAATACTGCAAGAAGATTGTTTTGTCTATCAACAATTTTAAGAAAATCTTTTAGACTTTCAGAATTTCCAGTCTGAAAATCATTTTTAGATATTCTTTTGCCATACCTAACTTTTTCGGTCAAAGCATTATTGGCAATGTATTCAGGCATATCCTGTAAGGCGTCTGCCATGCTTATCATCCGATCTGATAATGCTCCCGATAATACAATGTTTTCAAGTTCCGACAAGGAAATTGTGTTTTTAATAACAAACCCGCTGCTTTCAATTCTTCGTAGATCTTTAAGATGCCCCCCACATTTCAGAACTTTTCCAATATCTGAACAAATTGTTCGGATGTATGTTCCCGCAGAACAGAATATTTCAAAACGAATTATCGGTAAATCTATTTCAAGTATTTTAATATATGAAATATAAACATGCCGTGCAGGTTTTTGTAATGGTTTACCTTCTCTTGCAAGTTTGTATAAAGGAACCCCTTTATGCTTCAGCGCCGAATAAACAGGTGGTAATTGTTCAACAGTGCCTTCGAACTGCTTAAAAACGGATCGGATTGTTTCTTCAGAGAACTGTATATCGTTACATGTTGAAATAACGTTTCCTGTTGAATCTTGTGTATCAGTTTCAACTCCCAGATAAAGAACAGCCTCGTATTTTTTCTTTCCGCTTAAGAAAAACCTGGCAAGTTTTGTCGCTTTATTTATACAGCATATTAAAACGCCTGTCGCAAACGGATCAAGAGCCCCGGCATGTCCGGCCTTTTTGGCTCCAAGTAATCTCTTTACATGTGCAACCACCTTTGCTGAGGTTATATTGGTCGGTTTATCTACTACAATGATCCCGTTTAACTCACACTGCATTTATCAACCAATTTAACAATTTGAGATTTTAAATCAGAGAGTGTTGACTCGATACTAAACCCTGCGGCATTAAAATGGCCACCTCCGTCAAAAGAGGAAGCGATTTCAGCCACATTTACCGTTCCATTTGAACGAAGGCTAACATGAAATTGTTTGTTCCCTTTTAATCCTTTATAATTCTTCTGTAGTTCATGGATAAGAACTGCCACTTTAACACCTTCAATACTTTTAGCATAATTAATTAGTCCATCGGCATCTTCCGGCCGTGCACCGGTTTCGTAAAACATATCACGAGTAAGCGTCATAATAGAGAGTAGGCCGTTAAGTGAAATTTCAAGAGAATCAAGAGCCATATTCAGAAGCTTTATTCGACCAAAGGAGTATGTCCCATAAACATGCTGTGCAATATTGTACGGATTTACGCCCAGCCCAACCATTTCTTCACAAATTTCAAATGAAGCCTTGTTTGTATTTGAAAAACGGAATGATCCCGTATCTGTCAAAATTCCAGTATATATAGCAGTTGCAATGTCTTTGTTAATCGAAACGTCCATATCTTTCAATAGATTATGTATGATTTCCGTAGTGGCACATGCCGAAGTTTCTATTATCTGAAAATCACCAAAGTTTGTATTTGTAATATGATGATCAATATTGATAATAGCATGTATTTGGTTTACAAAAGAAACCGCCTTTCCGATTCGCTCCAAGTCACTACAATCAAGAATGACGGCGGTATCATAAGAATTTGTTTGGTCAAAATCTTGAACTATACGATCAGAGAACGGTAAAAAGCGGTACACAGCCGGAATGGAACTTTCATTATAAAGAGTTATTCTTTTGTTCAATGCTTCAAGACAGAGTCCCATGGCAATTAATGATCCTATGGCATCACCATCAGGGTTTGCATGGGTTGCAAGAAATAAATGATTACTTTTTTTCAATTGGTGTATTATCTGATTCATTTCCAATATCTAAAGAATGAAACACTTTATCTATATGTGACCCATAATCAAACGAGTCATCGTAAAAAAACTTTAATTCAGGCATGTAACGTAATCCAAGTCGGCTAGCAAGAGTACGTTTGACATATCCAAGAGCGTTTTTAAAGCCTTCTGTGGCCTCAGCTTTGCTCTTTTCGCCTCCGGATTTTATGAAATATATGCGTGCATGACGCAGGTCCGGTGACATCTTTACATTCGTAATGGTGGTCATTTCAAGACGTGGGTCTTTAATTTTCTTTTGTAATAGATCTGATAGATTTTTTTTTATAAGGCCGCCTATCCTGTCAGATCTTGGAAAAGGTTTCATAAATTGATAATCTCCATTTCAGTGTCTATGATTTCTGCCAAACATAGTTCTTCTGCCAGGTTAAAAATCTTGTCTATTTTGGAGTTTATCATATTATGACTATTCCCTGCCAAGGCAAAACCGATTTCAGCTCTTTGATGAATATCATTTGAACCGACTTCCGCTACTGAAGCATTAAAATTATTTTGCAGTTGATTGATCATCGATTTCACAACCTTTCTTTTGCTTTTCAAAGAACGGCAGTCGTGAAGCCTTAATGTTATTTTTCCGAAGCCAACAACCATGTTTAGTTATTTGTTATTCGTTATTGGTTAATTGTTATTGGTTAATCATTTAATATGAAAAAATCCTAAGTCATAAACCCTGAACTCTGAACCTTTGAACCGTGAACGGTTTCTATAATTCTTTTTCCACTCAACTACTTAACCACTCAACTATTTGACGATGTCTGTAGTTATTTGTTATTTGATAAGTATCTACTCAAAAACACTGAAAATGCAGAGGTTTAAATTTCTCTTTGCCTATCAATAACCTTAAAAGTTATCTTTCCTTTACATCCTCATAATCTAATAACCAATAACTGATAACAAATAACTATTCCAGTTCAGGTCTTATTTCTTCTAAATAATAGCATTCTATTATGTCACCGGTCTTAATATCATTGTACTTTTCAATACCGATTCCACATTCAAAGCCGTTTTGAACTTCTTTAACATCGTCCTTAAAACGCCGCAGTGAACTATTTTTACCTTCATACAAAACAACCCCATCTCTTATAAGGCGTAAGAGTCGTCCCCGCTCGATCTTTCCTTCAGAAACATAACAGCCGGCGATATTACCGACTTTTGGAACTTGAAATACTTCTCTAATTTCAGCTCTTCCCAAAATCCGTTCACTAAACGTTGAATCCATCATGCCCACGATGGCATCCTTTATATCCTTGATAACATTATAAATAATATTATAATAACGAATATTTACATTTTCTTCATTTGCCAAAGTGAGAACTTTGGTGCCGGGACGAACATTAAAACCAATAATTATAGCATTAGATACTGCAGCCAGAGAAATGTCCGATTCAGTTATAGTGCCTGTACCCGAGTGAATTACATTTATTTTTACTTCATCATTGGTAAGTTTTACTAGAGAATCTCTAAGGGCCTCGATTGAACCATGCACATCTGTTTTTAAAATAATGTTTAAGTCCTTGACTTCACCTTCTTTTATTTGTTCATAAAGTTTTTCAAGGCTTAATTTGCTGGTTTTAGCTAAATCTTTAGAACGCTGCTGCTGTATCCTGTGAAGACTAACCTGTTTAGCGTCTTTTTCTTCAGAAAGAGCAATCAATTCATCACCCGCCATTGGTACCCCGGAAAGGCCTATTACTTCAACCGGAATTGATGGACCTGCTTCTTTCACCTCTGTTCCCGTATCATCCAACATGGCGCGCACTTTCCCGTAATGGATTCCACACACAACAGGGTCACCTGTTTTCAGCGTTCCCTCTACAACCAGAACAGTGGCAACAGATCCCCTACCGGGGTCCAGTTTTGCTTCTACCACGTGCCCTTTGGCAAGTTTATCAGGGTTGGCCTTTAATTCCATTACTTCAGCTTGAAGTAGTATCATTTCAAGCATTTCGTCTATTCCCTGATTTTCTTTTGCAGAAACATTAACAAGAATAGTATCGCCGCCCCATCCTTCAGATGTAAGACCTACTTCTGCAAGTTCACGTTGAACACGTTCAGGCTCTGCATCGGCTTTGTCGATCTTATTAATAGCTACAATAATCGGAACATCTGCAGCTTTAGAGTGGTTGATAGCTTCGATTGTCTGCGGCATTACTCCATCATCTGCAGCGACAACCAGCACTACTAAATCTGTTACTTGAGCTCCGCGTGCACGCATTGCGGTAAAAGCTTCGTGCCCCGGAGTATCGAGAAAGATGATTTGACCTTTATCGGTAGAAACATTGTAGGCGCCTATGTGTTGCGTGATCCCCCCTGCTTCATGTTCCGTAATTCTGGATTTACGTAACACATCAAGAAGAGATGTTTTCCCATGATCTACATGCCCCATAATAGTCACAACCGGAGGTCTTTCAACCTCTGCGCCGGATTCATCTTTATCTACATCTACCTTTAAAATAGCTTCCTCTGCAAAAGAAGCTTTTTCCAATTCATAATCAAATTCTGCAGCAACAAGGGTTGCGGTATCAAAGTCAATAGTCTGGTTCACAGTCGCCATAACTCCCAAAGACATCAGCTTTGAAATCATTTCATTGGCTTTTATTCCCATCCGCTTTGCCAAATCTGAAAGAATAATTGTGTCATCGATTTTAATTCGTCTTTTAATGGCTTTTGGTGTTGTTATCTGGGTTTTTTGTCCTGTTGCTATTTTGCTTTTAGCACCCTTACGACCCTTTCGACCTTTTATACGGCTTCCATCATATAGGGCTTTTCCCTCAACAACTTCTTTTCGCCTGAATGAAATTTTCTTTTTAAAGAATTTCTTGTCTTTAATTACTTCTTCGGATTTCTTTGCTCGTTTTCGTTTTTTGATATCTTTTTTATCAGCCTCCTCCGGGACGGTTTTACGATCCGGTTGAACTTTTTTAGATAAAACCACTTGTTCTTCTTTAATCTTTGGTTTTTTAACCGGAGTTGTTTTTTTAGGAGTTACCGGAAGTTTTATTATCTTGGCAGGGGTTTCTTTTTTAGCTTTTTTCAGTACTTTCTTTGGTGCCGGTTTCTTTATCTCAAGCGGTTGTTCAGGTTTATCTTCTCCCTTTTGTGCTAATTCTTCAGGCTCACTGGTTTTTTCCGGGATATCTTTTTCAACGGGGGTTTCTTTAAGAGTTTCTATTTCTTCGGGAGCTGTTTCAACGGATTCTTCGGTGGCCACCTTTTCTTCGATATGGGTCTCCGGTGCTGAAGCCGCTTCATCATGAACAATTTTTTTCTTTACAACTTTTTTGCGCCTTCGAATAACCGTCGGTTTTATACGCGTCACCTCAACCTCATGAGGCTTTGCGCCTAGAAGCTCGGCCTTGATTCTGTCTACTACCTCATTATCCAGAGAACTCATATGGCTTTTCACGGAAATATCCATCCCCTCAATCTTTTCAAGAAGAATTTTATTCTCCATATTAAGATCCCTGGCAAGTTCATATATTCTGATCTTTTGCATCCATCCCCCTAAATCTGCTTATCAAGACGCTAAATTCACTCCCTAATTTGGCAGAGTTGGAAAAGAATTCTCACAAATCTTCATGAGTTTCCTCATTATCTGATTGCAAAGTTTCCTTTTTTACATTTTCTTCATTTACTATATCTTGTTCGGAGTCTTCTTGAATATCGGAACCTTCTGAAAGCTCATCACCATCTGTTGTTTCTTTTAATGTTGTATTTTTCTCATTATTATTTGACAGTAAATTACTGGCAGCGGCATTGATCAAATTTATCGCTTTTTCTTCGCCAATACCTTTTACACTGGTTAACTCTTCAATTGAAGCATTACTAATTTCTTCTGCAGAAAAGAAACCCTTTTCATATAAAGCATCTGCCAAGCTTATACCAATTCCAGGCAATGCCAACAAGGAGTTATATCCTTCTTTCATTGTCTGATTGTACAGAGTTTCACTTTGAACATCTAGATGCCAGCCAGTCAATTTGGATGCAAGCCGTACATTCTGACCTCTTTTTCCGATAGCCACGGAAAGAAATTCATCAGGTACAATGACCTCCATTAAACGGTTCTCTTCATCAATAATAACTCTAGATATTTCAGCCGGTGAAAGTGCATTACACACAAATTTTGCAGTATCAACATGCCATGAAATGATATCAATTTTTTCACCCCTAAGCTCTTGAACAACATTTTGAACCCGGCTACCTTTCATTCCCACACATGCTCCAACCGGATCTATATCAGAATCATTTGAGGCTACCGCAAATTTTGCCCGGCTTCCGGGTTCACGGGCCGCCCCCTTAATTGTAACGATACCCTCACTAATTTCAGGAACTTCCATTTTGAAAAGATTGATTAAAAAGTTAGGATGCGTCCTCGAAAGGACAATCTGTGGATCACGCGTGTCATAAAGGACGTCGGCTATATATGCCCTTATTCGGTCACCGCGCCTATAGGTTTCCCTTGGAATCTGGTTTCGAGAATGAAGGATTCCTTCTGTATTACCTAGATTAACAACAATGTCCCCTCTGTCGATTCGTTGTACAATTCCATTTATTATTTCACCTTTTCGGCCAATGAAATTTGAATAAATCGCATCCCTTTCTGCGTCCTTCATTTTTTGGATAATAACTTGCTTGGCAGACTGTGCTGCTATTCTGCCAAATGTAGAAGTATCCATTTTAGTGCCAAGGCTGTCACCTATCTCACATTCCGGATCAAGTTTATATCCTTCTTCAAAGCTTATTTGAAGATCAGTCTCAGTAACCTCTCCTACAACTTCTTTAAACTGAAAAACCTCGATTTCTCCAATTTCTTCATTATATTGAACTTCAATATCAAATTTGTTCCCATACTTTTTTCTGGCAGCTGATCTTAGAGCCTCTTCAAGCGCTTTAATAAGGACTTCACGGTCAATACCCTTTTCTCGACTAACCTGATCAACAACACGTTTTATATCTGACATGAACATCAGTTCTCTCCATTATAATTAATAAGCCTCGCCTTTGTAATTTTTCCAAAAGGAATCGCGATTGTTTTATTATTAACCAATATTATTACAGTATCTTCCGATGTACCCAAAATGATACCTTTAAATTTCGTTTTCCCGTCAACCGGTTGCGTGGTTTTAATTTTTACCGATCTTTTTTTGAATTTCTCAAAGTCAAGTAGTTTCCCTAGAGGGCGATCGGATCCTGGTGAAGATACTTCAAGATTATACGACATAATATTTTCGAGATGTACATCCAGAAGATCACTCAATTGTCTGCTGATATTTGAGCAGTCATCCAAAGTAACCCCTCCTGGTTTATCCACATAAAGTCGAAGTATTCTACCACCCGGTTCTCTTTGATATTCAACATGTATAAGTTCTATACCTTCGTCTTCACACAAAGATTCGGCCAATACACTAACCTTTTTAAGAATTTCTACGTTATTTTCTATAACTAATTCATTCTCCCCGGATTTTTGCTTTTTAGATATTAACCGTTTTTGTTTTGTAAAAGGTATCTTCACTTCTATATCAACCTGATATAGTGCCTGAACGAAAAGTAATGTTCAGGCAAAATTCGAATATCGCCTGATCTTATAAAATGGCCGAAATCCGAAACAAATTCGAATACCAAATGACAAAATGATCGAAACTAAACCTTTTAAATTTCAACGTTTTTGACATTGGAACATTTTTGATTTCTGTCATTGTTTCGTATTTCGAAATTCGTATTTCGAGTTTTTGACCGAAAACCTGGGTTTTCGGTCAAGCACGATATAGTACCTTATATTTGATTTTTTCGTTTTTGTGTCAAAAGACAATAATCCAAAAACAAAAAACGGGCTATCGCCCGTTTCCTTTCATCTAAGTTGATCTTTTATTGTGTGTTAAAAAAGTGTGTCAGTTCATAAAAATTACCTTCCGGAAAAAAGTTAACTCTAAACCACACATAAAAGCTCTATCCTTAAATACCAATTAAATGGAAGAGGCGCTTTACTATGGAGCGGGCAACGAGATTCGAACTCGCGACACCAAGCTTGGGAAGCTTGTACTCTACCAACTGAGCTATGCCCGCAAACCAAATTCCAAATATTATAAAAAAATTTCTTTGTCAATATTTATTAATAATAAAATTCGTACTTTTTAAAATTAACGTAAAAATAAGGATAACTGTTAAAATCGGCTTTACATTAAAAATTAAAAATATTAGAAAAAAACTGAATAAAAGAGTTTTTGATGCAATACAAATGTATGTCTGTGAAAAATCAAGAATTTATGTAAAAGTAAAACTAAGAAATGTAAGGGAAAGATTCACTGAGAATAAAATAAACTTCATGTGCGCTTTTTTTCAAAAAATGAGAATTACAAATAATGGAAATCATAAATACCTGGAATTTATTTTAGACTTTTTTGATGAACTTAAAGATGACAAAGACATATATTCCGCCCTCATGGATAAAAAAAGAGTATATTTACAAAACTTGCAAGTGGTGATAAGGTATGAGGAACAGATGAAGAAAAGTAACATTGAAACACTGATTTTACAAGGAGTTAGGGTTCCATTTATAAGCAGAGAGGACACGCTAAAAAAAATCGAAATCATAGACAGAATTAGCTTTGCTGTTTTTGGTAAAACGGAAGAACCAACAATGTAAAAAAGGGGAGAAGATAAATGCCCGAAAAAAATTGTTCTAACTGTTCTTTTCGAGCTAAATATGATAGAAAACCTAAGTCGATCATAGGGCGGATATGGAGATGGCATATAAATTGGTGTCCTGGTTGGAAATCTTATATGAAATCTCTTCCAAAAGACAAAGCGGACGAACTAATTATTAAATACAATCTGTCACGTTAGGGTAAGTTTTCCACATACGAAAATTTAATTCCTGGTAACATTTTAACCTTATGAAAGTAATTAGACCTATATAGCTTCAAAGGTTGTTAAATTTTTAATCGTGTAACTGTCTGAGCGTATTAGTGAGAGTTAAGAAAAAACAGGAACTGAATCGTTATGTTTTAAAGTCTAATGAGCATTGATTGCTTACTTGCTTTATTAATATGTCATGCACTGTTTTTTATTTACTCTCACTTATATGCGAGTTTTACACGCCTTAAAATTTAATTACCTTTGAAGTGGCCTAGTTTCCAAACAACTAAAATATTACAATTCCTGGGGGTTGTATGAAAATTGATAGAACAAAAATAGATAAAAAGATACGAAAACGTAAAATTCCTGAATTTACACGCAAAGAGTTTGAACAACGTGTCGAGCGTGCACGCAAGCTTATGACAAGGGCAAAGCTTGATGGCATACTTGTGACGTCTGAGGCTAATTTAGAATACCTATCCGGCTTCAAAACACAGTTTGCATGGAATACACCCACTCGTCCATGGTACTTCGTATTGCCAAGGACCGGTAAGGCAGTAGGAATAATTCCCGAAATCGGCATTAGCAACTGGCAGGCCACTTCATGGGTTAAAGATATACTTTCATGGCCTTCACCACGGCCTGAAAATGAAGGACTTGACTTGTTGAGTGGTGTTATCGGCGGAATTAAGCGAAAGTATGGCTGTTTCGGTGTAGAGCTTGGCTCTGAATCCCGCATAGGCATGCCGGCAGGTGATCTCTTTCAATTGAAAAAGATTATTCGACCCCTTGAAATGGTTGACGGTTTCTGTGTAATGCGTGAACTGCGCCTGATTAAATCTCCGGCGGAAGTGGCGCGAATTCGGCACATTTGCCGGATTGTATCGGATTCATTTGATGCACTTCCCGATTTATTAGAAGTCAACGACACAGAAAAGGATCTTGTGCGTAAGTTTCAAGCTGACATACTGTTACGTGGCGCTGACAAGACTCCTTACACATCGATTGGATCAGGCAGGGACGGTTATTCCAGTATCATCATGGGGCCTACAAGTCGCAAGCTGAAAAAGAGGGATATATTTTTGATAGATACGGGTTCCCGTTACGATGGGTATTTTTGCGATTTTGATCGAAATTTTGCCATAAGCGAACCATCTGACAAAGTAAAAAGAATCCACGACATCTTGTCTATGGCTGTTGACGCAGGGATCAATGCTGCTATCCCGGGCAACACCGCCTCCGATGTTTTCCATGCCCAGGCGAAAGTACTTGTAGATTCGGGTATTGAACTTGGCAATGTTGGGCGTTTAGGTCATGGCCTCGGTAAGGTGATGACCGAACCGCCGTCTATTAAACCCGAAGACAAAACAAAACTTGTCCCCGGAATGGTGCTCACTATTGAACCGAGCGCTATGTTTGGGCAAGGAAAAATATTAGCACACGAGGAAAATCTGGTTATTACTAAAAGCAGACCAAAGCTACTTTCACGTCGCGCACCCCGCGAGATGCCCGTTGTTCGATTCTAATTGGGCCGAAAACAACTCAATATCGAAAAAAAGTCTCAAGTTTTGTACTCTATATTTGACTTTTTACGGTTTTATGTTAGAGTAATTGCCAAAATAATGTTCCGTTACAAAGACTGTATGCAGCGTCTGGGCTTATGTAGCGCAAATCCCAAATATTTAATCACTGTGAGCAATCGAGGAATTATACAGTGATATCTTCTTTTGGAAACATCCATTACCTTTTCAAATTTTAACCGCTTACAAAGAAATGCGCACACTTTTGAACGTTATTAAAATATTACTAAAACCGGTTTATCCGGGTAAGGAAAATTAAATGAAAACAAAAGAACAGGTCTTAAAAAATACGATAGAAAGATGTAGAGAAAAAAATATTATCATCCCAACCTATGCTCAGATGCGGAATCCTGATCTGGTTCCGGAAGACATAAAAGAGAGATTAAAAAAAGTTGGGCTCTGGGATTTGAATCCCTTGAACCTCTTCAGGATTACATGGAAGAATGAACCTGTTGAATATGGCGGAGGATTTGAAAGAGTAAACTACCTGGAGTTTCCCGAAGAACTGACCGGTGTGAAAGCACGGATCTTCATGCTAATCGGCAAGTATTTTCCAACAGGGGCACACAAAGTAGGCGCAACTTTTGGTCCTCTCGTTGAAAAACTTGTTTCCGGTAAATTTGATCCCACAACCCAAAAGGCCCTGTGGCCTTCTACAGGAAATTACTGCCGAGGCGGAGTATATAACTCCTGTCTTCTCGGATGTGACTCAATTGCCGTGTTGCCGGAAGGAATGTCCAAAGAGCGTTTTGAATGGCTGCAAAAACTTGGCACAGAGATTTTTGCAACTCCCGGAAGTGAAAGTAATGTGAAGGAAATATACGATAAGGTGAAAGAACTGATTGCTGAAAGAGGAGATGAGATTGTTAACTTGAACCAATTCAGCGAGATGGGCAATCCTTTGTGGCACTACACAGTCACCGGACAGGCAATGGATGAGGTTTTCAAAGAAGCAACCACCGGGTCTTTAAGCTTTTCAGGGATTTTCCTGAACCAGGGCTCGGCAGGAACCCTCAGCTGTGCTGATTATCTTCGAGAGAGGTATCCCGGATTAAAAGTATGTGCGGGTGAAGCCCTTCAGTGCCCAACACTACTCTACAATGGATTTGGCGCTCACCGGATCGAAGGCATCGGTGATAAGCATGTCCCATGGGTCCATAACATCCGAAATATGGACATGGCGGCAGGTATTGATGATGAATCGGCCATACGCATTATGAGGCTTTTTAACGAACCTGAAGGTAGGGACCTCCTTGTTGAAAAGGGGATTGACTCGGAACTGATCAACAAGCTTGATCTTCTGGGAATTTCTTCCATCGCCAACCTGATAGGGTCCATCAAACTGGCAAAATATTACGAAATGAACAGTAACGATGTTATCTTTACCGTTGCAACAGATTCCATGGAAATGTATCAGTCAAGAATTGAAGAAGAACGAAAAAGACTGGGGCCATACAGTCACGAAAATGCTGCGATATGCTATGAAGCAAATATTTTAAGCATTACTACCGATGCCATGATCGAGATGACCTATTATGATAAAAAGCGGATGCATAACCTTAAGTACTTTACCTGGATTGAACAGCAGGGCAAGGAATTAGAAGATCTAAATGCCCAGTGGTACGAAAAAGATTACTGGAGGTCCCGCCTTCAAAAAGCTGATGAGTGGGATGAAAAAATCATGGAATTTAATGAAAAGGTTGGGATTTTAAAGAAGTAGATCCTCGTTTTTCAATAAACCCTGCCCGGTTGCTTCAAGAACACTAAGCCACAATTTTCCGTTGGGATCGACATGGTTGCGTTTTCCGGCAGACGCAACCATAGGTACATGGACAAAATTGTTGTTCCAGTAACCGACGAGAAATTTTGTTTTCCCTGTCATGGCGCCGTGAACGGCATTGCGACCCAAGAAACTGCAAAACACACGATCATTTGCGTTTGCAGGCAGGCTCCGAATCATATAACTGGGATCAATATATTTTATAGATATTGCAATGTTTTTTGTTTTGAAATAAGATGATATTTTATCTTTTAGAAATAGTCCTATATCTTTTAGTTTGACGTTTCCTGATACATCAAGCTCTTGTTCTTCATTCCTGAAAAATTTCTGACCGGCTCCTTCAGCTGCCACGATTACCGCGTGTCCTCTTTGATTCAGCCGGCTCTCAACGGCTTCAAGCAGACCATTTGAACCTTCAAGATCAAAATCAACCTCCGGAATAAGTACAAAATTTACATCCTGTTGGGCCAGGGTGGCTGTTGCAGCAATAAAACCGGAATGCCTTCCCATTAGTTTTATTAGGCCTATTCCATTAGGATATCCCATCGCTTCATAATGAGCTCCCCTTATCGCCTGAGTTGCCACATCAACAGCCGTATCAAAACCAAAAGATCGTGATATCAGATGTATATCATTATCAATAGTTTTTGGTATTCCTACAACACTTATCATTAGTCCTCTTTCTGAAACGGCATCGGCTATTTTAGTTGCCGCCATAAGTGTTCCATCGCCCCCGATCATAAAAATAATACCAATGTTCATTCTTTCCAGACAATCTACTATCTCTTCTATCGGTTGGGGCCCCCTTGAAGAACCAAGGATTGAGCCGCCCATCTCGAGGATATTGACAACGGTTTTAGGCTCAAGATTCATTACGTTATGGCCATATTTTGGGATAAAACCCTTTAATCCAAAACGAATCCCGCAAATATTCCGCACCCCATAACCGTAGAAAAGTTCTAGAACAATTGAACGGATGATATCGTTCAACCCCGGGCACAAACCACCACATGTAACAAGGGCACACTTTACCTTACTCGGGTCAAAATATATTTTTCTCCTGGGGCCTGCCGGTTCAAAGGAAGGGATTTCTTTTCCGTTCTTCATTGCCATAGTCAGGCTGTCTAATTTTACGTCAATTAAAATCCTATCGGTATCCAAAACAAAAGTCGGGCTTTGTTCATCTCTTTTTCCCCTTTGAATTGGTGTCGGAATTTTTGCCTCGCCAATAACCGGTATTGTTGTGTCGATTAAACTATAGTTCATTATATTTACGTTCCACCTAAATTCTGCAAGTGTCGAGTCTGCCGGAGATACAAGGCATCAGGTGTGATGCTGTATTGTAATACCGCTAGCACCTGATAACGAAGTAGATCCGGTAGAATCGGCACTCCCGAAGGGTAAATTATTTTTAAAAAAATGATAGGTTTCCTTATATTTCATTCGTCTGCATTTTGGTAAAAACCTGCAATCATCAATTTGAGCTACAACATTCTGAAACCAAAGATCATATAAACCTTTTCAAGAATAATTTATGCAGATTTTAGGTTCCATTGAATTTGAACTCACCCTTTCCCAATATGTCATGCAGATGCAAAATTCCATAAACTCTTCCATCGGGATCTGCTATTGGAAGTACCGTAATCTGGTTTTGTTCCATCATGTTCAGGGCGTCATAAGTCGGAGAATCAGGGCCAACGGTTCGTGGATTTTTTGTCATGACATCTTTAACTGTCAATTCAAAAATAGGTTTTTTCTTTGCAATTAAACGTCTTAAATCTCCATCAGTAATTATTCCGGATAGGGTATTATCAGCCTTTAAAATAAGCGTAGTTCCTAATCTATAACGATCTACTTTTTCGATTGCTTCTTCCAGGCTTGCGTCTTCAGAAACAATAGGTAGAGACTTTCCTGTTAGCATGATATCTTTTACCTTGCTGGAAAGCCGTTGCCCTATCCTTCCGCCGGGATGAAATTTTTTGTAATCGCTCTGTTTGAAATGTTTTTTATTAATTAGAACTACTGCAAGCGCGTCTCCCATAGCAAGAAGTGCCGTAGTGCTTGCAGTAGGGGCAAGGCCTAAAGGACATGCTTCTTTGTCGACACCGACATCAATCACTATGTCACTATATTGAGCCAGCGTCGAATTTTTATTCCCTGTAAAGGCGATGATTGTGCAACCGATCTTTTTAATAGTTGAAACAAGAATGTTGAGTTCATCAGTTTCTCCGCTATTGGAAAGGGCAAGAAATATATCATCCTCGCTTACAATGCCGAGATCCCCATGCATAGCTTCAACAGGATGTAAAAATAAAGACCTTGTCCCCGTGCTGTTGAGTGTCGCTACGATCTTTCTACCCACTATTCCCGATTTTCCTATCCCTGCCACAATTAGCCGACCGGTTGAATTGCAGATAAGTTCTACCATTTTAGCAAAAGATTCATCAATACGGTCTACCAGTTTAAGTATCCCTTCCGCCTCAATTTTAAGAACTTTAGTAGCCTCATTTATTATCATATATTAAAACTTCCTTTGTTTCTCAATGGTTTAATAATTACATTATGATTAACTTTTCAATTTTTTAAATAAAAATCAAGTACTCTTTTTAATTTTATTCAAAGTAAATTTTAGCTTAAATTCTCGGAAATGTTTTATTGCGAGAGTAGATATGGCATACAAATAAGATTTCACTTCTCTCAAAAAAACATTTCCTCCTTCAAAATATGAGCTAAGTACTATATTTATCTATGTTTACTGCAAATATAGGGTGTGAAACTTGAACTACTTACTTTTGCAGTGGTCTTGTTTTCAAACAGTTAAAATATTAAAAATTTTCATAATTATAGTTGACAACCTATGATTGCCTGATTATTTTTCGTAATCTTTTTGAAAGCATGTGTTATAAATACTAATTACACGCTTCAAATGTAATTAAATTTGAAGCAGTCTCGTTTTATAGTAAATAAATAATCTAAAATTAGAAAGGTGGTGGCTAAAATGGTTTGTAAAACGGTTCGAGATGGTATGGAATGCCCTTTTATGACTGTAAAGGGGTGTTCATTTAATGGCGGGATTTGCCATGAGATCGTAGATCAGTGCAGTGGTTGTAACCGCAGCTCTGAGTATCAATCAGGTTGGTATTGCGCAGCCTGCCCGGAGCCTTCCGTAAAATGGAAAAATGGAAATTGTAATCTGGCATCTCATGTTACTACAGCATCTTCACAAAAAAAATCGAAAATCAATCCGCTAAAGGCATCCAAACGGAAAAATAAGTAATATTACCTACGATCAAAAGGTGAACCCCGCTCAAAGCAGAGCGGGGTTTTTTATTTCCAAAATTCAAAATACCTATCCTGTTTTTCATTCCTCTTATTTTCCAATCTTTTTTTTCACTTGACTTTGCTTCCATCGTAAATGTAAAGAATTTCTTAGAAAAATGTAACCATGTAAATTATGAGATCTTTGAAAAATGCTCAATTTTGTTCAAGTTCAAGCCTCCGGCCCGTTGGGCCTAC
>CAZLRK010000010.1:0-50323 GCA_964561845.1 uncultured Desulfobacterales bacterium
ACAACAGCCTGTTATGAAACATGCTGATAATTTAGTTATTTGAAAGTTCAAATTCAAGGCGTGCAAATTTTGTAATTATGAGGCGTACTTTTCGTACGTTGAATAATTACGAAATGCAGCATAACGCAGAAGTTGGGCTTTTTACGAAACCGTCAATTATACTTCTCTGACGTGCTCCATACCGAAATTGAGCAGTTTGCGGATGTGTTCATCGTCCAAAGAATAGTAAATGACCTTACCGTCTCTTCTTGATTTAACAATCCGTGACTGTTTTAGATTTTTTAGCTGATGTGAAACCGCCGATTGTTTCATCTTTAATAGCGCGCAAAGGTCGCAAACGCACATTTCAGATTCGCTCAGCGCCCAAAGAATGCCTAATCTTGTGCTATCACCAAAAAGCTTAAACAGGTCAGCCAATTCATATAAAGCAACTGTATCAGGCATATTGCGTTTTACTGAACGGATGGTTTCTTGATGAATTCCTACTGTTACGCAGGTTTCTACTGCAGTGTTGCGGTTGCGCTGTTTTTTCATCGTACCTTTCATTGCCCCTCTTTATAATTTAAAATATGATCATATGAATATATAATAATATATTATCGATTTGTCAAGCTTTTTTATTCGCCTTCGCATGAATACCCTGTAGCTTGCTGCAGGGATGAAAGGCATGGCGACCCGCCGAAGCCCGAAGGAGCGAAGACGGGTTGTTGGCTATGGCGAATTCCGCTTTGATACCCCGGAGCTTGCTGCGGGGAGATTCATTTTATAAAATTTGTATTCTTTGCGACTTAGCGGCCCCGTCCACTGTATCGGCTCCACGCCGCCCATCGGATGTTGATTCCGGCCTACCTCAGGTTTGGGTCTATAGTACAGATAAAAACCGTTCAACACTCATAAGCCAGGTATTATCAGGATATTTCTTCAGCACATCTCTTTGTTCAACGACCTGAACTCCGATGCTGTTTGTATCGTGAAACCATCTTTGGCGTTCTTTCAGTGTTTTTGACAATTTAGTGTCACCTGTTTTTACCTCCACGGCCATGATTGGATGATTATCGCGGGCAACGATAAAGTCAATCTCCTTTTTGTCAATAGTCCTGACAAAATGGAGATTGTAATTCCCGTAACCCATATCAGTCATGGCAAAACAGGCACGATAAAGACACGTAGCCACCATGTTTTCCATGCGTGCCGGACCATCAGGCGCATAATACCAGTCCATAAAATACCATTTCTTTTCTTTTTTAATGCTCCGTGAAATCTTTCTAGACCAGGGCGAAACAGGAAATACCAAATATAATCTTTTCAATTGTTCCAGCCAGCTTTTTACCGTGGTGTGGGCCACCTCAAGTTCGTTGGACAGGTTTGCCATGGAAAGAGGCGCCATGATTCTGGGTGCAAGAAGAAAAAGGAGATTTTCTATCTTATCCAGCTCCGTTACCCGGCTTATGTCTCTAAGATCCTGCCTGATCAATAAACTGTGGTAATCCTGATGCCATTTTCGACAGAACCGGTCGTTTTGTTTTAAAAAAGGTTCCGGAAAAGGCCCAAAACGCAGAAAGTTTTCATGAGCTTCGATTACATCCGGTCCAAGGAAAGAGGATACGGCATTTTTAAAAGCTGTAACCAGGTTTTTTGGGTCTTTTTCTTTCAAAAAACAGGCAGTCGGCTTTGAACCGGTTACTTCTCTAATACTCAAGGGCATCATATGAAAGAGGTTGTACCGGCCCACAAGTGAATCACCTGATCGTCGGAACAGATCAAGACGTGCGCTTCCTGTAATTAAAAACCTGAACTCATCGCCAAAGATGTCATACGCTCCCTTTAGTATATCACGCCATTGATTTCGTTTGTGAATTTCATCAAATACTATCCAGGGGTCCCGAATGCCAAGGGCTCTGACAGGAGATTCAAAAAATCGGCTATCTGAAAAGTAGGCATGTCGAGTAGAGATATCATCCCAGTTGAAGAATAGCGATTCACAGCCTTTTTTCTTTGCCCAATGTTTGGCTAACTCTGTTTTACCGACTTGCCTCGGACCAGCGATAAATACCATATGGCGACCCGTGAGCGTTTCATCAAAAGCGTACTTTTCCACTTCTCTATTTATGTAATTTTTTGAGTCCATGCACTCATATTATCGCGATAATATGAGCATGTCAACTCAAAATATCGAAAAATCACGAGTTGTAAGATTATTCTCACGCTCACGCTAAGACGCTAAAACACTTAGATTTATTGTTTTCACGCAAAGACGCTAAGATTAATTAACCGTTTTATTAGGCCAAAAAGCTAATCCGCCGCGGCGGAAAACAAGTTTTTGAAAACAACTTTTAAACAAGAAACAAATAGATCCTGGTTGCTGGTTTCTGGATACTGGTTAAAATAATGAATTCTCTTAATTTTATAAAAAAGATAGAGCGAAACGATTCATTTTGCTAGCATCCCCGACGAAGCGGGATCTTCGACAAGTGACCAGCATCCAGCATCGGCTCCGTTTACCTCAAACGGTGTTTCTATGGCCACATTTGCTTGTCGGTTTGAGGCGGAGCTTCGCTAGTACCTTATAAAATATTCTTTGCGCCTTTGCGTGAAAACTCTTTGAGGCTTTACATTGATACAAGATTAACCTTAAATAGCATTTACTTTATAACAAATTATATCCTTCGACATCCATTCAACCTCCGATAGTTCCGGATAGAAAAAAATCACCGAGATTACAATTTTTTGATACCGGGCTGCTTAATTACTTTGCAGGACTTAGAGAGTACTATTTTAGCACGGATGACCTGCATTCATTTTATAGGGGCATTCTAGCGGAACACATTGTCGGACAGGAGTTTTTATCAACCAATACAGGCACCCAAAGTAAGCTGTCTTTCTGGGTCATGGAAAAAAGACAATCAACCGCAGAAATTGATTTTATTCTGCAATATGAAAAATATATCATACCTGTAGAAGTAAAATTAGGCAAAACAGGCACTCTTCGTTCTCTTCATCAGTTTATTAACCTATCAGACCATCCTTACGCCATTAGGCTTTACTCCGGCTCCCTGAAAAAAGTAAAGGCAAAGACTTCTCTAGGGAAGTCATACACACTATTGAATTTGCCCTATTTCCTTTCAGGGAAAATATATGATTATATCGAATGGCTGATTGGAACGTAGCTATATTGTGTTAATTAACTTTGTATATTCCTTTTTTGAGATTATTCTCACGCAAAGCCGCAGAGAGCGCAAAGAAAAGAAAAAAATCAATCGCGACGCGATATTTTCAGGCCTCTGTCACAGGCAACCTAATTACAAATCGCGCACCCGTTTCATCTGTCTTTTCAAGTGACAGGGCGCCTCCGTGCCTCTGTATAATTTCATGGGAAATATAAAGCCCGAGGCCTGTTCCCTTGCCAACCTCCTTTGTTGTAAAAAAGGGTTTGAAAATATCCTGTCGGATAGATTCAGGTATTCCGTCACCGGTATCCTTACACTCGAAAACAACCTGGCCGGAGTCTTTTTCAAAGCGCGTAGTCAGAAAGATCTTTCCTCCTTTGCCGGAAAGAGATTGAAATGCATTCTTGATTATGTTTATTGCGACCTGGCCTAGATTGGCGAAATTTCCCTGGACATATGGAATATCCTTAAAATATTTTTCGACTATGACCATATCATGTTGTTTGTATTGATTGTATAGCACTCTTAAAGCATCTTTAATTACCAAATTGAGGTTTACCGGTTCCGAATAGGTGTGAGTCTGTCTTGAGAGGTCCAGAAGACTCTTTACAATCGATTTTGCCCTGGCAAGTTCTTTATCGGTAAATCGAAGATCGTCTATTATATCTTTAATCGGTTCTGTCTTTGTGTCCCATCGCTCAATTTCTTCCAGTGTGGTTTGGATTAAACTTGTAACACTCGTAAGAGGATTATTCAGTTCATGTGCAACTCCCGCCACCAATTGACCTATAGCAGCGAGGCTTTCTGATTGAATCAACTGCTCCTGAGTTCGTTCTTTTTCAGTAAGTGCGTTTTTTAGATCACGAGTTTTTTCATTTACTTTATTTTCAAGATTTTTATTAAGGTCATCGATAAGCTTGTAGGAACTTGCATTCTCTATAGCCAGGGCAGTCTGACTTGAGAGGGTTTCAAGAAGATCCAGGTCTTCAGAAGTAAAAAGATCACCGGAAAGCTTTTCGCCAAGAAGAATGAATCCGTTTAGTCTTTCATTAAAGATCATGGGTAGAGCTATTTCTGCAGAAAGCTTGTCCATATCGGAGATCACTTTCTGAATATCCGTATCCTGTACGTGTATCTTTAAGTTATTTCTCAGGATGGGTTTACGCTGCTTCTCTAGAAATTTAACAAGATGTAATTCTTTAGTGATAGATGTTGATTTTATGGGATGCACGTTTTTTTCATTATTATAATAAGGAATAAAAACGGAGCCGGTTGAATTGCCTATGAATAAAGAACAATTATCTACACGTATTGTATCAGCAACGGTAGCTATAATTTGTTTCCCGATTTCATCATAATTTAGAACCGATACTATCATCCGGCTTACATCCTTTATGGTTTTTTGATAGTCGTATTTGCCTTTGAGAAAAACGCCATCGATAAATGCCTGTACTTTTATTTTTAACGGTCCGAAAATAATAACAATCAAAAGAAAAAGCGAAATCGGAAAATAGATTGAGTCGGTAAAATCAAAATCTTTAGACATTTTGTTAGCCGTAATAATGATCAGAGAATAGAAACAGGTAAGAAGCGCGGTAAGCAAAGAATAGATAAGGCTCTTTTTAACCAGGATGCCCATATCAAAAAGATCGTGTTTAAAAAGTCCTACAGCAAATATAATAAGCGGAATGAAGCTGAAATTACCGGGTGGATATACGGAATAGCCGAGTATAGGAAACGCATTCAAGCCATTCATTAGCCCCATGATTCCAAAGCCCAAGAATAGATACTTTAATCTGTTCTTTTTGACACTGTTTTTTTCTTTCCGGATTGTTTGCCATAGTATTGTCAGCACATATATACTGACGCATAGACCGCCCAGCCCGAAAAAGGGATAAAGTATTCCCCCTTTTGCAAAATAGCCGAATGAAAGCTTTTGCATAGACTCCAAATAGAGTGACGTCGGTGTGAAGCACATCAGTATAAACGCATAGCAATAGGCAAAACCGAGAAGCCACTTTCGACCGGAAATACCTAAATATTCATGAAAAAAATGAATATATAAAGGAATAAGATATATAATGAAAAAATGATCTATACGGCTGATTAACAGGGCTGTTTTATCATTTTTGACATTAAAGATTAAAACGATATCCAAATAGAGAATAGAACCGAGGATGCAGAGCAGTAAAAAAAGGATGTTAACTTTGGTCCTGCTGCCTTTTAAAACCGTCAAAGCAACTAAGCCTAAAAAACAGCACAAAGTCAACAGGGGTGGGATGCTATATAGATTCATAACTCAATAAAGACGGACAATGGACCGTGTACAATGGACCTTTAATAAATTTTAGGCAATTTCAGAACTCCTGACCTGTGTATGTATTTTCACGGTGTTATGAAAGCTCGGCCGAAATTTCAGATGCAACAATTTGAACATCGAACGTCGAACGTTCAACGTCGAACGTCGAATGTGGAAGGCGCTTGCGCCGCGTGTCGCTTTGTCTTTATTATAAATTGTAGAATACATTATTCGATGTTCGTATCGATTTTTTTTTCGATTTTCAATATAATTTGAGAAGCGTAGCGACATCATTATTCGACGTTGGACGTTGGACGTTCGATGTTGGACGTTCATCTTTTAATATGTTCGACCTGCCCGCAATGCCTTTGGGTGGTCTCGGTAGAATGTCCTGGTGTCTCGGCCCGGTGACAATTATCATACTACCATCGTTTGTGATGCATGGCAGGCGGGTGTTGGACGTTCATTTTTTTATTTTTGTTCTTTAAGATCATCTATGATCAAGCATCTCACGTGCATGGTCGAGTGTCGTTCCTGTGATTTCAACGCCACCTAACATTCTGGCAATTTCTTTAATTCGTTCTTCATCATCAAGAGGATCAATATGAGTAATAGTTCTACCCTGTTCAACCTTCTTTGAAATCTTAAAATGATGGTCGCCATATTTTGCAATTTGTGGTAGATGGGTTATGCAGATTACTTGATGATGGCGGGCAAGGAAAGATAGTTTTTTGCCTACGACCTCGGCCACACCTCCGCCTATCCCTGAGTCAACTTCATCAAAAACTACAGTTTCCACAGATTCTGCATCTGCCAGTATAGCTTTTAATGCAAGCACGATTCTTGAAAGTTCGCCGCCCGATGCTATACCGGACAATGGTTTTAAATTTTCGCCGACATTTGGGGCAATCAGAAAAGACGCACTATCGATTCCTGTTTCAGTTATGGCTTTGTCGTCTATTGTAATATAAGGATCTGCTTTATCGCCTGCGGAAATTGTAAGAAGAAGCGCCTTAAATTGTGTCCGAGACATTTTAAGGGTTGTAAGTTCCGTTTCTAATTTTTTAGCAAGATTTATGGCTGTTTGGCTCCTTTTTTCTGATAGATCCATGGCCAACTTTACCAATTGACCGTGCAATTTGGCAAGTTCTGTTTCCATTGAATTTATCTTGTCTGATATATTTTCAACTGTTGTGAGTTCATGCTCTATGGATTCAAGATGATCAATCACTGCATCAAGAGATCCTCCGTATTTGCGCTTCAGCTTCTGGAGGGTATCAAGACGTGCCTCAACATCTTCAAGGCGGGTTTCATCAACCTGAATGTTTTTTAGGTAGTTTCTAAGTTCTTCCGTAATATCTTCTATCTGAAATGTTGTACCGGCTATTCCCTTTGCTGCCGAGGAGAGTTCGGAGTCTATCTGGCACACCCTGTCAAGATTCTTTCTTACTTCTACAAGCCTTTCTACCACCGCATCTTGTGTATTATAGAGCGCTTCAATGCTTTCATGAACTGCTTGATAAAGTGTTTCTCCATTTTTAAGACGAATTTTCTCCTGTTCAAGAGACGAATCCTCTCCAGGAGTTATGGAAGCTTGTATGATTTCTTGCTTTTGGAATTTAAGCAACTCAATGTGTTCCGACTGGCGATCCTTAATAGCATTAAGCTTTTGAAGCTCTGTGATCAATGGCAGTATTTTATTATAAAGATTGTAGACCTGTTTCCGAAGCTGCATTAAACCACCAAAATGATCAAGTATCAAAAGCTGCTGTTCTTCTTTTAAAAGTCCTTGATGCGCATGCTGTCCGGATATGCTGGCAAGATTTTCAGTAACTAGATTTAGCAGATGTATGGTGGCAAGTTTCCCGTTTATATATATTCTATGTCTGTTATTTTTCGAGATAATCCTTCTTATCAGAAGCTCTTCAGAAAAATCGTAGCCGTGTTGATCCATAATTTCAGAAATTCTGCTTTTTGAAGCGACTTGGAACATCGCTTCCAACTCGGCGGATTCCGCTTCGGTTCTAATAAGCTGGACATTTGCTCTACTGCCAAGCAAAAGGTTAACTGCGTTTATTATGATAGACTTGCCTGCCCCGGTTTCCCCGCTTAATACGGTCAATCCATCTGAAAAACAAATATTCAAGTCATCAATAATAGCAAAGTTTTTAATGGAAAGCTCTCGAAGCATAAGTGAAATGTATAAAAATTAGTAATGTTCAAAAGTTACGGCATAACGAGACCTTTGGAAAATGCTCAATTTTGCAACGGTCTCTGTTTACGACTAATATACCAGTATTGTTTATAGTGTAAAGTATTTTCTGCAATGAATAGATTGTTAAAAAGTCTTTACAAAAAACAAACTTTGTTCTAATAGTTTAACTTCAGATATTGTCAAATAGTTGAGTGGTTAAGTGGTTGAGTAGGAAAAGATTTATAAAAACCGTTCACGGTTCAGAGGTTCAGAGTTCAGGCCTGCCCGCCATCGCGAGTCTGTGCTCACTCAGGCGAGGCGGGCGGGGTTTATAACTTAAAAATTTTTCATATTAAGCGATTAACCAATAGCAAATAACGAATAACTCCCAATTGGTTTTTTACTCAATTGGGATTGAATGTCCAATTTTTTGGCAAACGACTATTATTTTTATCATTACAACTACTCAACTACTCGACGACTTAACGAGATCTGAAGTCTCAAAGTGAGGTTGCTTTGCAAAATATAATTTCACTTGTTATTGCCACTAAAAATAAAGGAAAAACATTTGAAATAGGGGACCTCTTAAAGGGATTTCCTATTAATATTAAAAATCTGAATGATTTTGGTCCGATTCCTCCTGTGGAAGAGACTGGAGATACTTTTGATGAAAATGCTTATAAAAAAGCAAGCTTTACATCAAAAATTCTAGGCCTGCCCGCGTTAGCTGATGATTCGGGCCTCTTGATCAAATCCCTTGGCGGTGCTCCCGGCATTCATTCCGCACGCTATGCAGGTGAAAACGCTTCTGACGAACAAAGATGCGGCAAGGTTTTATCTGAAATGAAGGGAAATACTGACCGCAAAGCCACCTTTGAATGTGTCATATCCATTGCAGTGCCGTCTGGCCCTGCCCTTACGTATGAGGGGAGCTGTGATGGCCTTATCACAGAAAAGCCATCAGGGGTAAATGGATTTGGATATGATCCTATTTTCTTCTATCCACCTCTTAAAAAGACCTTTGCCGAATTAACACGAAAAGAGAAAAATTGTGTTAGCCACAGAGGAAAGGCTTTTAGAGAACTCAGAGATGAATTTGATAAGATATTGATCTGGATACAACAGCAGATGTCTGTTATGCAAGATTCAGGTATGAAATAGAAAAGTTAGTAATACTTTAAGCGCTTATAAGTACAACACCGACAAAATTTTGCCGATGTGGTGATCGGTCATCAGTGATCGGTGATCAGGTATTGGGTAATCAGTTACCGATCACTGATCACCGATTACCGATTACTTGTTGGAAATTACTCCGACATCTCTATACTTATTGCCGAGCCATTTTTTCCGAGCGCAGTCTTGGAAAAAGCTTAGCTGCTTAAAAACCTTTTAAGCAATTACTTTCATAATGTTAAAATGTTACAAAGGTTGTTTTTAAAATTAAGGGGATAATAAAAAATGATTGCAGATTTAATTAGAAAGAACAGAAGTTGCAGGCGCTTTCATCAGGAACATGCCATAACGCTAACAATATTGGAAGACCTTGTAAATCTTGCAAGATTGTCGGCGTCGGCGGCTAATTTACAGCCGTTAAAATATATCCTTTCCTGCAATTCGGAAATGAATGACCGGATATTTTCATGTCTTGCCTGGGCAGCTTATCTTAAAGACTGGCCCGGACCCAAAGAAGGAGAAAGGCCATCAGCATACATTATTGTTTGTGGCGATACGCGAATTAGTAAAAACATTGATTGTGATCATGGTATTGCCAGCCAGAGTATTCTCTTAGGGGCCAGGGAGGTAGGATTATCGGGCTGTATGTTAGGAGCGGTAAACCGCAGGAAGCTCCGTAATATTCTGAAACTAGAAGAGTATTTGAAAATACTGCTTGTGATTGCCATAGGAAAACCTAAAGAGATTGTTAATATAGAAACCGTGAAGCCGGATGGAGACATTAAGTACTGGCGTGATGATAAAAGTGTTCATCACGTGCCCAAGAGAACTTTAAATGATATCATTATCAATTCTTATACCAAAACCGGATAAACCGTAAATAACAAATTACAAGCACCAAATTACAAATAAATTCCAAATCTCAATATCCAAATCTCAAATAAGATCAAAAACCAATTGTTTGGAATTTTGAATTTTAGTCATTGTGATTTGCCTGCCCTGTTAAATAAATCGTAGATTTAATGCGAAGCATTATTTAACAGGGTAAATGATTTGTTTTTTGATTATTGTGATTTAGTGCCTTAGTGGCCTCCGGCTTGTAGAGCCTACGCCTCTAAAAGCAAAACAAAAGAGTAGTTACAAATAAATTCCAAATGGGGAGATCAAGTATGCTATTAAGAAAAAAAGGAATAGATATAGTAAAAGAAATCGGTGGGATTACAAGCTACGAAGAAGGAATAAAACTTTTCGAAAATAAACTGGATAAAGAAAATCTGTCCAGGATAAAAAAGATAAAAAATGAAGAAGCCCTTATGAAGATCGTAAACGCAATTGCAATGTGTGAGCCGGATGATGTCTTTATTAATACCGGATCTAAGAAAGACAGGCAGTTTATAAAAGATTTAACAATAAACAAAGGTGAAGAAGAAAAACTTCCCATGGAAAACCATACGATCCATTATGACTTAAAAGATGAGCAGGGCCGAATTATAGATCGCACTTTTTATATTGCCAATGAAGGCGAAGAAATCAGCACTCTTGCCAATAAAATGCCTCGGGCTGAAGCACTAATGGAAGTCCGTGATGGGATGAAAGGGATCATGCATGGCAAAACCATGATCGTGGGATTTTATTCGCGTGGCCCTATTGGGGCTCCTGTATCAAATCCGGCTCTAGAAATTTCCAGTTCTGCGTATGTATCACACAGCGCGGAAATCCTTTATAGAAATATGTATTTTAATTTTGACGAAGAGGTTGGGCGTCTGGATCATTTCTTTACAAACATACACAGTGAAGGCTTAAATAGACCTGAAGATCTTCCCAATGCACGTGTCTTTATGGACCGAAGTCATCAAACCACATACAGCTTTAATTGCACCTATGCCGGCAATACTCTATTATTGAAAAAGGGGAATCATAGATTTTCCGTGGATAGATCTGTATATGAAAACAAGGCTAAAGAGCTGGCTGAACATATGTTCATTACAGGAATTGAGGGAGCAGAAGGTCGAATTACCTGGATTACGGGAGCAGCTCCCAGTGGATGCGGGAAGACAACCACTGCAATGGCAGGGACTCATTTTATTGGTGATGATCTTGCACAAATGTGGATCGATAAAGACGGAACAATCAGGTCAATTAATCCGGAATGCGGCGTATTCGGGATCGTGGAAGATGTAAATTGGGAAGGTGACCCAAAGCTTATGGAACTTCTCAGAAATCCGGGAACGGAAGTTATTTGGTCAAACGTGCTTATCGATGAAAAGGGTGTGCCGCACTGGGTAGGAAGTGGTGAAGAACCACCTCTTAAAGGTAGAAATTTTCAAGGCCCATGGGAACGAGGTATGGTCGATGAAAATGGTAAAGCTGTACCCATCTCCCATCCAAATTCGCGATGTACACTGGCATCGAAAGCATTGGCAAATTTTTCTGAAAAAGCAGAAGATCCTAAAGGTGTGGAGACGAGAGTAGTTACTTACAGCGGTAGAGATAGTGACACAATGCCTCCTGTTTGGGCTGCAAAAAGCTCCGATCAAGGTGTTGTAATCGGCGCTTCAATCGTATCCGCTGCGACTGCAACTGAAGTAGGGGCTACAGGTGTTAGAAGAGCCCCATGGGCCAATGCGCCATTTATCCCCGGCTCATTAGGTGATTATATGGATGCACAGTTTAAATTCTTTGGGAATGAAAAAATTGCAGACAACAAAAAACCTGTGATGTCAGGGCTCAATTATTTTTTAACAGATGAAGCAAGGGGCGGCACATCCAAAAGGCTGATTGGTGAAAAAAGAGACGTAAAAGTCTGGTTAACATGGCTTGAAAGAAGAGCACACTCAGAAGTAGATGTGATTGAAACGCCCATAGGATATCTTCCAAAGTTTGAAGATCTTAAAAATCTGTTTAAATCGATAATCGACAAAGAATATACGGAGGAGTTATATAAAAAACATTTTTCTTTATATATTGACAAGATCATTGCCAGAATCGATTTGCAAATAGAAGCATACGGTAAAGAGTCGAACATTCCCGATAAACTGTTCGAAGTTCTTAATGAACAGCGTGAAGGATTGATAGCATTGAAAGAAAAATACGGCCCTATTGTAACGCCGTCCGAGCTTGAAAAGTTTCAAGCAACTTCTCTTTCTTGAGAAAAAGCCGTGCAACAAAAGAACAGGAAATCGATTTTTTACGTAATATGCAGTGGCCGAATGCTGGTAGCCCTTCTTATGGGCTTTTCTTGCGGTGTACCCCTTCTCCTTACCATAACCGTATTGCAGGCATGGATGAAAGAAGAGGGGGTGAATCTTACCGCAATCGGCATGATGTCACTTGTAGGTTTTCCCTATACCTTGAAATTTCTCTGGGCTCCTTTTCTTGACCGTTTTGCATTGCCTCTCTTGGGTCGGAGAAGAGGATGGCTGCTGATTGCTCAGATAACCTTGATTGTTTCCATTGCTGGACTTGGACAGACTAATCCTGGAAATGAGCCCTGGATGGTCGCTTTTGCAGCATTTTTAGTAACTTTTTTCAGCGCATCCCAGGACATCGTAGTGGATGCCTACCGGAGAGAAGATCTTTCTGATGAAGAGCTCGGGCTTGGTTCATCTTTGTACATCAATGGATATCGTGTAGGTATGCTTCTGGCTTCTGGCGGCGGCCTTATCATGGCGGATCATATGCCCTTTTCAATGGTCTATCTGATTATGGCGGCATGTATTTTACCAGGTGTTTTTACCACCCTCCTTGCGCCTGAACCTGCTACCCCCTTTGGAACCCCTGAAACCATCAAAGATGCTGTCTTTAATCCCCTTTTAGAATATTTCAGCCGACACGGCGCCTTATGGATATTGGCATTTATTCTATTTTATAAAATCGGCGACACCATGGCCAGTACTATGACCACACCTTTTTATCTTGATATTGGTTTTTCAAAAACAGAGATTGGCGCGGTGGTAAAATTTTTTGGATTTTGGGCCACTATTGCCGGCAGCCTGATCGGTGGTGTTTTTATGATTCGACTTGGGATTAACAGAAGCCTTTGGGTTTTTGGGTTTCTTCAGGCCGCATCCACGGCATGTTTTGCAATTTTAGCACGGATTGGTCATAGTATCCCCGCTTTATCCGCAGTAATAGCATTTGAAAACTTAAGCAGCGGCATGGGGACAGCCGCATATGCCGCCTTTATGGCGAGTATTACAAATAAAAAATTTACAGCGACACAATACGCTTTACTAACAAGTCTTATGGGAGTTCCCCGGGTGTTGGCCTCGGCTCCGACAGGATTTCTTGTTGAAAATATTGGTTGGGAAAGTTTTTTTATCTTTTGTACCTTAATCGCTATTCCAGGCATGCTGCTTCTTCTTAAATTCGCTCCATGGTCGGTAAAATCATCAACAAATAATCAGTAATATTCAATATCGACCTCTGCAACAATTTGAACATCGAACATCGAACGCTCAACATCGAACGTCCAATGTGGAAGGCGCTTCGCTTTGTCTTTATTATAAATGATAGAATACATTATTCGATGTTCAACGTTCATTTTTTTAATTCGATTTTAAATTAAATTGCAGAGCGTAGCGACATCATTATTCGACGTTGGACGTTGGACGTTCGATGTTGGACGTTCATTTTTTATTTTAGTTCATAGTTGTGTTTAATAGAATATATTGCATCCAGATATGCTTTCGTTTTCGCGCCTTGCCGGCCGGGCGCCTCAACGCCTAAAATTGTGAACTTATTTTTTCGTGAACCCTAATTGCTGTCTCCACTCTTCTTTTCCCTTCTTAAAAACAACATCATCCTTTCCGATATGCGTTACAATGACCCCCGCAACAGAACCTCCCTCCCGAATAATTTTGTTGTTAATAACCGCTATACGGCTTTTCGGATCAGTGGACCAGGCAATTGCCTGCAGCTCCAGCCGGGATTCCTCGACTTGTTTAACAGGTATGGAGTCAAACAGTTCGGCTTTTGTATTTCGCGTATTCTTTTCGATAGCTATCTTATCTGTTTTCTCCTTGTGAGATCGATCAGGGGGAAAAGGCTTCTCAGGGATGTTCAAAATTTTTGATGGCTCTATTTTTGTTTTTTTATCCGAAGGAAGTATCTTTTTCTGAACTTTGAGAGCAGATAGGGGCGGCTTTTTTTCCGTTTGGGGAACAGGTAAAGATTTTATGTTGTTCATTGGAGAGGTCACATTTTTTTGAGGCGACTGTTTATTGGACGGCATCTTTTCAGAAATACCAAACGTTTTTTCAGGCTTTATTTCTGTTTTTGCAATAGATTCCGGTTCTTTATTTCCGTTTTGACTCTTTAAAATTAGCCATCCGCCAATAACAAGAGTAATGAAAGAAAAAACGAGTAAAAAGCCAAAACTGGAAAATCGGAGTACTTTCAATCGCTGATATATGACTTGTGTTATCCTTCTTTTTTGCGGTCGGAATAGAATTCGGTTTTGCTCCGGAAATTTGTTTTCAAGCTTTTTTAAAGCTTTTAATATGGAACTCAATTTTCAGGTATCCTTCATCTATTTTTTGACAGGATTAATACTACAGCGACACATTAATTTCAAATAAAATAGCCTCAGCAATGGCCCTTTTTCTATGTGACTTTTGAGCGATATAATTACGATCAGTATGGTACTTTACTATTTCCAACATAAAGGTTGTTCTTCCGGAAGCCCATTTCGAGACAAATAAACCCTAACGCGAGCCACTTTAGCGATATAATGTTTGCCATAAATATATTCCGTTTTAATAGATGAAAAACTCGTATATAAGAGATCGTAAAGAAAGAACAGACCGACTATATAATAATTGAATATGGTATTATAACTATTCAACAAATTGACAATATTACACTCAAGTTCTTTCTTAACGATCTCTAATACACTCAGACAGTTTCCTCATTTAAAACGGAACATACTTATGGCAACTACTATAATGGGCCCTTTTGATCCTTCTACCAAAACAACGGACTTCCAGGAAAGTTTTTCAGATTGAGCAAGTTGAGCAACCGTCTGTGCTTACGGTTCACCAGAAAGTATGCATAATTTTTTAGGGTAAGGTCCTCTGCCTTTATAAAGGGGAAAGCCTGTTTCAGGCTTTTCGACAAAGACGCCAGATTGACAGTTATCGACTTTACCAGCAGCGCCACAATATTGGCGGGCAACACTGACAGATTCTTTGCCTTTTTTGATGAACTCGGAACTGTCAACATTTATCATGCCATCGGGGCTGCCAATCATTTTAGCCATAATAGCCTGATATGTTGCCTCCATGGCTTCATGATCCCAACGGTAGTTTTTCAAAAAAACGCTTTTCTGCGTCGGCAGTGCCAATTAAGATCATTTCGTCGTTTTCACCAAGAGGAATTGATGGGTCGGGGTTAATATTTAATTCGCCCCGTGTGTTAATGGCGATCACACTGCAGCCAGTTTGTTTCCGGATTTGATTTTCAATAAGAGATTTGCCCACAAGAGATGAGTGCACCGCAGCGCGGAAAATATTCAGCCCCTCTTCAAACATTAATACCTCATCCGGTTTCAAGAGATTAATTATGGTGTTGGCGCCCATGGAAGCATATGACATAACCAGGTCGGCTCCAGCCTTATGCAATTTGGAAATATTTCTGTCCAGGTTTGCCCTGCTGATAATCTGGATGTCGGGTTGCAATCGCCGGCAATAAATGGTGAGATAAATATTCATAGGGTCATTATGTGTGGTAATTATGACGGACGGCGCCTCTCGTATGCCGGCCTTACACAGGGTATTGATGTCGGCAGCGTTCCCATGAACATAGTTTTCATTGCTTTTAATGAGCTTTGGATTTTTCTCCACAACCTGATAAGCAACTTGACGCTCTTCCAGGACCTCTGCTGCGGCACGCCCGACACGGCCTCCACCTAATATCAGGACAGGAGCATTGGCTGTGTGATAAATGCGATAAACGCAGAAGATCTCATCATATTTTTTGAGCTGTTCAGCAGATCCAGCCAGTAAAAGGACGGTTGAGGAATTGATTCGAGTCTGGGGCTGGGGGATTTCAAATCTGCCTCTCTCCCAGATACCGACGACTGTCAAGCCGATTTTTTCTCGTAGATTGCTTTCAATAAGGGTTTTTCCTTCGAGAGGTGTCCTCATTGCAGGGGCTTCAGCAATAAGAAGCTGATCGAATCTTCCGATGACGTTCGCACCCATGCTCACCCCAAGCGTTCTTCGGGCCAGAGATTTCCCGAGCATCTTCATGAATTGAAAGACGTGAGTACTGCCTGCAAGCTGAAGAATGTCAATGGAATCATCCGCATCAGCATTGGTAATGATGGGTACTTTTTCTGATATCTCCCTTATCGTAAAGGTTATGTTTGTATTCATCATATCATCATTGTTAGCAACCACCAGGACAGCGTTTTGTATGCGAAGGCGTTTATATGTTTCCGGATCACCCAGATCACCCACTACAACTTTGTAGTTCAAGTCGTAAAGCTCTAATGCGCGCTGAAAATCAGTTACGATAATGGCATATTTGTAATTATATTGATTCAGTTTTTCAACAAGATTTATGGTAATAGGGTCAAAGTTTGTCAGGATCACATGGCCTGATGTATCTTCCGGTAATTCACGCGGTGTCCTCGCTCTTGATTGGGCCTCGAGCCACGGTGCGTAAAAAAATTGTATGAAGGTAAAAGGGAGCATGACGAGCAAGAAAACAATCCCGGACATAAGGACAAACATTGAAAAGACTTTGCCTAAATCGCTTGTAAAAGTGATATCACCGAAGCCAAGCGTGGACATCACAGTGAGAGTCCAATAGAAACCTGTAATCCAGCTAAATTCTCTATCTTCAAAAACCATTATGAAATGAAACAGAATACTGTATATTATGACAATAGCCGTTAAGGCTAAAAGAAACTTGAACAGGAGTCTGAAGTTTCTCTTTGTTGTCCTGCTTCGAACAAAGTAAATTACCTGGGCGGGAATAAATTTCATCAAAAAGAGCCTCCACACAATCTGGCCGGTATCACAATAAGGCACAGCCGGTTACTCAAATCGCGTTTGCTAACAATCAAGGCTGTGACATTTTCTGATCGCATCTTCGCGACGGCTTCCCGGACTGTGGCCATACCATCTATGGCCACCACATTCCGGCGCATGACATCTTTGGCATGAACAATGGGCGTTTTGACTGGCATGATTGTGTGTCCTTCCTGCTCGTTTTTAGATTTTACTTTCGAGTAAACTTCTGAAGATTAAAAAAAGAATAAGATCCGTAACCCGGCTCTCAGTTTCCGAATTCCGAGATTTAAAAGTACTCTTCTCGGACCTCTTTCTTGAAACGCTCCATCTGGCTTTCTAGACCGGCCACCTGTTCCACCGGCAATACGAAAGCGATACCGGTGCCGGGCTTTTCAAAGTGTCCGACTTCGTAGATTGCTTTCATAACCGCTTCCACCAGGTGTTCTTCCAACAGAAACATGACCAAATCTGTCTGTGACTCTAAGGTCAGGCCAAAAAAGGTTTTTGCCTCACGAATGCCCGTGCCCCGCGAAGGAGTAATCGTGGCGCCGGTGGCGCCGGCCGCCTTTGCGGCATCAACGATATTATCGGTCACATTGGTCTTCACGGTCGCAATGATTACTTTAAATCTCATGTTATCCCTCCTTAGTGGGCTTGCGATGTATCCTGATCCACAACTGGGTAAACTGGGCATATCCCATAACTGTTATTATTGGAAATAGGCTTGCGAATGCGATCAGGCCAAAGCCGTCCAAAGCCGGTTTGCGTCCCGGTATGGTTGCCGAGAGACCTAGGCCTAAGGCCGCAACCAATGGAACTGTTACTGTGGACGTGGTCACCCCGCCGGAATCGTAAGCAAGGGGGATGATGGTTTTTGGAGCAAAGATAGTCTGCACCACCACTATCAGATATCCGGCTGCGATATATAAAAAAAGGGGAGTTCCTGTAACGATCCGGAATGTCCCCAGTGAAATCCCGATCGAGACCCCAAAGGCCACGACAAGCCGCAATCCCCATTGGCTGATAGTGCCTCCGGAAACCTTATTCGCTTTATAGGCAACGGCAATGAGCGCAGGTTCTGCAATGGTGGTGGCAAAACCGATTAACGCGGCAAAAACATAGACCCAGGCGTAAGCCCGCCATTCCGGATTATCAGGTGCCATCTCGCTTCCGAAAACAAACTCCGGGGCCGAGAGTTGTTTCGCCATGATCTTTCCCAACGGAAAAAGGGCCTTCTCCAATCCCACAAGGAACAGTGTGAGCCCTATCAGCACACAACCGAAGCCTACAACCACCTGACCCAGGCGGGGGATGGGCTGGCGCAGTATGATAAACTGAAAACCCACTATGAGCGCCAAAACCGGAAAAACATCCCTGCAAGTGGCCACAAATGTCTGTGCAATTTCAAGCAACATGTCCATCTACCAGGTGATTTTAACGCCGAAAACTATCATACCAAAGCCCAAAACAAAAATCATGGGAAGCAGTGAGGCAAAGGCAATCATGCCAAAGCCGTCCACCATGGGGTTGCGGCCTCGGATAGAGGAAGCAAGGCCGACTCCCAGGGCGGTGACAAGGGGCACGGTCACAGTGGAAGTGGTGACGCCTCCGGAGTCATAGGCGATACCCACGATTTCCTTAGGGGCTATTAGAGTCATCAAAATGACAATCATATAGCCGGCGATAATCAGATAATGAACGGGCCAGCCGCGCAGGATACGTATTATGCCAATAGTGATAGCCAGCCCCACGGAAACAGCCACCGTAAGACGCAGGCCCAGAGCATAGGACGCCCGGGCGCTTTTGCCGGGTGCGATAATGTCTGCTTGAGCTGCCACTTTTGCTGCTTCCTGGGTAATGGCAATCAGGGCGGGCTCGGCCACGGTGGTTGAAAACCCCAAGCCGAATCCAAAGATCAACAGCCAGACCAGACTACCTTTTCGTGCAAAGGCAACGGCTAAGGTCTCCCCGATCGGGAACAGGCCCATTTCAAGGCCCTGGACGAACAGCATAAGGCCTATTACCACTAAGAATGCGCCAATAAGCACCTCAAGGAGTTCAGGAAATGGCTGCCGAAGTATGGCAAGTTGAAAGACGGTGATGACCAGAATAACAGGCAAAAGGTCGCGTCCGGCTTCTTTCAGCTTTTGAAATAACCTACTGATGAGTGTGCGTATAAGATATCGGCGTTCAGTCTTTTGAGGCATCAGTTAACGTCCCCATTTCTCCCTCCTATATTCCTGCCAGCCCCTCATATTCTATCAAGCTTTTCCCATATAAGTGTAGGCTTTAGGAACCAGACTGCAGAACATCTGCCCGTAGGTGTCTTCATCCAGCGCACCACTTTCCTCAAGTGCTTTCACAACTCTTTCAATCTGATTTTCCGAAATAATCATCTCGCTAATCTCACGGGCCGGAGATATTTTCTTGGACTCTGATTTCTCTGTGCAGCGATATTTTAATTTGCTTATTGTTGCCCCTCCGGCACCAGCATCCATGGCCGCCTTTATCAAATCCGTGGAGCGTCCTTCATTGCAAATCAGGGTAAAATTCACAAGGTCATTTAGATATTTTATTTTCTTACCAGAGGCTGGATATTTAGAGAATTCACGCCGACGCCATCTAGAGCCTCCCTTTATTTCATCGATTACTGAAACTATCTGTTCAATACTCGCTGCCTGGCTGCTCAATCCCACATAAGCTTTCATATTGACCGATCCCATTTTTATGGGATAAAGATAGATAAAACCTTTCCCTGGCTGATCTAAGGCCCCAATATCTATTATCATTTCCATCACACTATCTACATGATGAGACGTGGTCACCAGATTCACAATTTCCTTTTCGGCCGGGATTGTGACTCTCCAGAGTCCGATCTTGTCTCTTACACCGGTTCCAATACCCAAAGTAATTGCCGGAACACCACTGCCCGTTTCCAATCCAACCTTCCCCAAAATATCTCCTTCTCCACTAAGTGCGATGCAGCATATGCCGGCTAAATCGGTTAATAGTTCTCTCTTTTCAATTTCGATATTCTGGATTTTATTTTCCTGGCATAGTTCATGTGCCTTAATCAATGTAACCTCTTTACTGAAAACCGTCCCTCTTCCAGGTATATTTAATCCGCCTTTCTTAATAATAAAACTTAAAATTGCCCGCTCTATTTCCAAGGAGGTTAAAAAGGTGATGATGGTGATGGGATCATGCACAAGGGATTTACCAGATCCAACCATTTTAAACAGGCCTTTCCTCTCCTGCAATAGGACCCTTCGCCCTGCTATGGAATTGCTATATTCTATGCCTATGGATTCCAGATCTTCAAGGACGGCTGCCGCTATTTCCTTATTGGCAACAATCGTAATCTCAATGACATTTTTACTAATATCCATTAAATGGGTCATCCTGTATATGTTAATAGGTATTTAAAAGTGCTCCATGATACTCCGGATCATCATTCGGCACTTTCCTGCCGCATAGCCTTTCTTTTCTTGTTTACGTAGAGTCCAACTGTCAACACTGCCAGTATTGGGCAAACCGATGCCAAGGATAATATACCAAAACCCTCTACCACATTCACCTGGTTACCTATCCCCAATCCGATGGCAAGCACTAAAGGTACAGTGATCGGTCCCGTTGTAACTCCTGCACTATCCCATGCAATATTCACAAATTCCTCAGTGGATATTTTCGTAATAATCAGGAGTAAAAGATATGGTGGGATTAGCAGATATACCAAAGGTACATTCCAGATTATTTTTACCACACCGAGAAGCATACCAAGGCCCACGCCAGAAGCCACAGCCTGCATTAAAAGGGATTTTTGAAATGTTCCCACGGTTATTTCCTCTACTTTTACGCCCAGCGCATTTAATGCAGGTTCAGCTAAGGTCGCACCATAACCCATGATAAAAGCAAATAATAATACCACCAAAAACCCCAATATTCCATTCTCCCCCCCAAATAGAGGTCCTCTTGTAGGCGTATAGATGTATTGCTTGCTTGAAGGATCGTAAGAACTCTGATCAAAGGGAATAGGCACATACTCATCGTTAATATTAGCATAGAAAAAGATTTCTTTTTTGCCATCTGGCTTTATGGCGGCCTGAACAATATCCCTATTAAAATTGATAATGGTTTGTCTTTCATTAATCAAAGGAATCTTTTTAAATGAAGAAGGGACATTGGTACCTACGCTATTGCCGAGCTTTGATAATCCGAGTTCAATTCCAATATTAAACAGGCCCATGCCAACAACAGCCAGAATAATTCCCAGCATAATTTCATCTGGTCTTGGGAGCTTTTCACGCAAAACTAAGAATAAGACCAGAAAAAAGAATATGGCAAGCGGTATGATTGCTTGAACAGCAGCCTTGCCATTACGCAACAAAACATCAACCGGACTGGTCTTTATATTCTTAACACCGGAATAGTTCTTTACTGCCTCTTTAAGGGCGTTGGGTTCTGAAAAAATAGCGAGTCTTTGTGATTCTGTACCTTTTTGAACAGCCCAATTTTTCAAATGTTCAATATCTTCTTTTCCAAGAACAGATTTTCTTAAAATCGGATCTTTTTTTAGCCTGCCAATAAATTCGAGCATTTTTTCCTGGTTGCCGTCAAAAAGAGCCATTTGACTGTTTGGGTGGGCGTTCAGCAATGCATATCCAATCATCTCATTTTTGTCATTAAACAACTTCAATACCTTAGATTGATTTCCTTTAGCAAAGAATTTGGCTTCTTCCATGGGCTGAGGGACATGGTTGAGATAAAGAGCGCCTAAAGACAGTACTGCTAAGATTGGGAATAACGATGCAAGCGTCACTACGCCCAAACCAGCAGACTCCGAAGTTCCACTGCTTACAATTCTACAGATTCCGATGCCCAGCGCCAGGACCAAGGGAACTGTTACCGGCCCTGTGGTGACAGCACCGCAATCCCACGCCAGACCTGTTAAGAATTTCATATTGGGCTGAAAAAGCGCCCAAACAGAAAAAGCTGAAAGTATGCCAACCAAAATATAAATAAAAGGCTTTAATGACCAGCTATATAAAAATCTGAGCATACCGAACAACACAGCGAGGCCAACACCCACGCCTACTGAATACACAAGATAATTGGAATATTTATTTAAAACCAGAAAGAGTAAGGGCGCATCCCAGGCCTTTACATATGTGCCAGCAGCTTTTAAAATGCCGATAGCGGGTTCGGCAAAAGTTGCACCCATGCCCAAAATAAAAGCAAAGGTTAATATTAGGGGCAGTTTGGTCTTTTGTGGCAGTTTAATCCCAATAACCTCGCCCAAAGGCATTAAACCTAAAAAGAGCCCTTCCATAAAAAAGGCCAGGCCAAGAACAACCACAGAAATTCCTGTTGCAACGATCGCAGCTTCACCAATAGCAATGTTTAAAACAATAGTTTGAAAACAAATTAAATAAATAACTATAAGCGCTACGGATTTAATCTGCGCTGTTATTCGCTTTTTTACATAAGGAACTAATAATCCAATTTTTTGGTTAGTGGTAATTTTTACTATTGATTGCTGTGTAGAAGCCATTATTTCTTTGTTCACGTCTGTGATAGAATAAGAATGCGTTTGTCAAGAACATAAAAATGTTTTGCTGTCAACCTGACTTTTTAAAGCAATTCCTCTGCCGGCCATAGATTGTGGTACCTGCATCACACATAGTGAGACCTTTGCAAGACGTCTCCTTTTGCAAAGATAGGAATTTGCTTTTTACGGGCCTGAGTATGGCAAAAGTGGCGTTGTTTGTCAACAAGCATGTTGATACAGCTGTGTGGTTTTATAAACCGGCATATATCGGTAAAGTGGTCTTGGTCATAAATCTGAAACACACTGTCTAAGCACGTTAATCACGGTCAAATTTGGCGTTTTTCCTGAAATGGGGACGCAAATCCAGTGTATACATAGGGCGGGTAATTCAGACATTATTGCAGCCAGTAGTTGATAGGCGGAAGCTGCGAGTATGAATCATCATAGGTGAGTTCGGGAATATATGAATCCTTCCGGCTCGGCGGATCATGGTTTCTGGTTTCCCACAGGCCAAGATGCCTCAAAATCTTTGCGATGATCTCATTGTTTTCGATAAACGAAATTATTTTATAGATTCCTGACGCTTAGGATACAGCAATGGGTCTACATTATAAATTTTCCGGATCAAACGCGCCCAATTTTTACGAAACGCCTTGTGCGATATGTCTGAATCAATCAAGACCGGAACTTCATCATCCGTGCCGGCCTTTTTCCGTAATCCCCGTGACTTATTCGAGTAGAAGCCATATTGGAGCCTTAATACGACGGGGATTCCACCATACACCATCTGATTTTAAAAGGCTATAAAAAAATTACGCTGTAGTATTAACAGGGTAGTTTTTTTGTAATATTTATAAAAATACAGAGCCAGAAACTAAACATCCAAGCCCAGTGTTAATTCATAATATGAGGAATCTTAAATGTGTTTTTTTCATTATAAAGGACGATCTTGGTTGTGGAACCTACAATTCCGTCAACCTGTATGCCGTGTTTTGCTTGGATTTCTTTTACAGCAAATTGGGTTGATTCATCATAAAATGAGTTGATTGCAAGATCCCTGAACCCAATATCATACATGAGCATCTTTAACATTGTTATTGTATCTTTTGAAGAATTTAGCGGGATAGTGCCAGTTAAAGAAAGAAAGTTTTTCCAGGGGATATATGCTACATTTGACCAATAGGACTTTAAAACATTCTGTTCAGTCCCTATGGCAATATTTCCTGTTTTACTTATTAGCGTAACTTTTTCACCCTCTATCTTGCTGATAGTAAGATATACGGGTGATAAATCTTCGGGACGATAAAATGCTAAAACAGCCGGTAAATTTAGCCTTTTTACAAGATTTAAATCGCCTTTAATTCGGCGGATCAAGAGACCATTTTGTTTTGCTGCAAGTCGAAAAAAATCTTGATCATTATCAATACCGTTGAAATACGGTTTAATTTCCGAATCAGTATTCCATAAATCCAAGGCTGCCTTTAGGGCCATATGCCTTGATAAACGCGTATTTCTTTCGCTAAGAAATGCACTAAAATCCCGCACATGCTCCACAAAATGTTCCGAACCCTTTACTGTTTTTGTTTGAGTCGGTTTTGAATCATTTGCTGGATTTGGTAGAGTAGAAAGATTAGGCTTTTCAGGTTGAGAGATATCCGACTTTTTGCCTTCCATAGAGTTTAATATTTCATTTACATTTAGGAATCCAGGCCGGTAGAAGATAATTATAAAGAGGGAAAGAAATAAAACAGAAAATAACAAAATTGGCTTTTTCCCATCCCGGAGGTTATATCGTTTAATATCACCTCTACCTGCCAGTTCCCTGATGGATGTCTTTGTCATTTTCCCCGTTACCCTTTGTTGATCAAGGCCGAATGCAGTCAAGAGCGCCCGGTCACAGACAATATTGATTGACCGGGGAATACCTCTTGAGTATTTATATATATGCCGGTAGGCGGAGCGTGCAAATTTGATTCCAGGTTTTTTGGAAGCTATATTGATACGGTGTTGAATATATTCTTTGACTTCTTGATAGTTCAAAGGAACCAGTCTGCAATTTAGAGTTATTCTCTGGCTTAGTTGTCTGAGCTCACGGGAATCAAGCTTTTCACCCAGCTCGGGTTGTCCCACAAGAATAATTTGTAAAAGTTTATGATTGGTTGTTTCAAGATTGGAGAGTAGTCGTAGCTGCTCTAAAACCTCGTTATTTAATTCCTGGGCCTCATCGATGAGCAGGATAACATTTTTTCCTTCAGCTTTTTTCTCCATGAGAAAGGAATTTAGGGTATCGATAAGATCCTTACAGTTATTTGCATCTGAGCTGATTCCAAATTCATCGTTGACTGCTTTGAGAAGCTGTATGGAATCAAGTTTTGGATTGAAGATATAGGCTGCTTCCATATTTTCATTCAGACTTTCCAGAAACGCACGACAAATAGTTGTCTTGCCTGTTCCCACTTCTCCTGTAATTTCCACAAAGCCGTCACCCTGTTTCACAGCATAGCTTAGATGGGCCAGTGCTTCTTCATGGCTTTTACTCAGAAACAGATAATCAGGATTAGGAACAAGTTTGAAAGGTCTTTCCTTGAATCCAAAGAACTTTTTATACATTTGCTTTAAACCTCTTTTCTTTTTTGACCATATTCCTTTTTAGTCATTATAAAGATCAAAAGTCAACCTTCCGATTCGATAGTTTTCCACTGAGTATTTCCTTGTTTTTGATTTAAGGATGATTGTTTTTAGTGCTGAATATTTGAAAAATTACAAGGAGATTCAAGTTCAAGCTGCAGGTCCCGTCGTCGGGGGAAGGCGATTCGCTCGGTGGTGAATGGTTATTTCTTTATGATTTTAGCCAGTTCATCGATAACCGTTTTATAATCATCAATGATGACAACATCGGCAGATCTAACGATGGGTGCCCGAACATCTTTATTGATGGCAACAATGTATTTGCTTTTTTCAATACCGGCATAAAAGGCAGCCGCGCCGGAAGCCCCTGCCACGATACAGACATCAGGTTTTGTCATGATGCCGGATACACCGATCAGTTGGTTCATGGGAGCCCAGGCACTCATGGCTACCGGGCGACTGACACCAAAATTGGCACCAATATCATCGGCGATTTTTTTTAGGTTTCTGGTATTCTCTTTACCGTTCATCCCCCTACCACCAATGAGGAGGAATCTAGCTTCTTCCAGATCCTTTGTCATTTCCTCAGGGGTAAATTTTGAAGCCTTGACGAACCGATCCTTTTTTAACTGGGTCATGTCATACTCAGATACAATTAGATGGTCCCTTGCTTTAATTGTTCGGCTCTCGGCACTTCCCTTGGCCAGAGAGATGCAGTAGGGCTTTTTATTCAACCGAAAGGTTCCCAAAGCATTGTTGGAATAGACCATCTTTTTTGCAATCAATTGCTCCCTTTGGCATTCAATCTGTTTCACGTGGACAAGGGATGAACCTTTCATCCGGAAAGCCCAGCGAACTGCCATTTCAGATCCCGCGTAACCGCTTGGAAACACATAGAGATGCGCTTCCTCTTTATGCTCAACCGTCTCAAGTGCTCCAAGGATGTTTTCCGGTTGATAGCTGGCAACGCTTACGAGCCTTACCGATTCAGTCGGCACCAGGCCAAGAAGTTCCTTCTTTTGTTCCTTTTTGGTATAAAAAAGGATCGTACTGCCAATGTTGTCTTCAGAATCCAAATGTTCGCCAATAAAACCATTGAGTTCCTCAGCCTGTGCCACGATGTCAGCCGAGCAGCCATTGAGTACCCCTTTGAAAATCACAGTTTTGCCAACCTTTCTTTCAAATGCCCTTCATATAGTTTTTTGGCTTTTTCTTCAGGTGTTTCCCCCTCAATGAGGATGCCGGTCCTTTCATAATCGATAACCTGGAGGTCCAGAAGCTCATGGGTCTCAGCAGATGGTTGAAAGTCTTTCATGGATAGAACTTCAATGGGTCTTTTTCCATAGTGCATCCTGTCCTTGAGCGTGGGAACTCGAAGATACGTGCTCGGTGCATCCCCCACCGACAGGACACAGGGCGTTTGAATCCTCTGTTGAAGCCTGCCGTCATCCACTTGGCAGGTAACCGTTAGGTGGTTTTTATCTGCCGGTTCAACACTGATTACCTGGGTGATACAGGGCCATCCCAGCATTTCCGCCACAAGCAATGGCGTTTTGGCGTTTTCGCCTATACCACTTTGTCTTCCCATAAGCAGTATATCTTGGGGCGCGTATTTAAGGATGTATTGGGTTAGAATAGAAGCGATTATCTTCGGGCTGAATCGGGTATCCTCATGATTATCAATTCTGACAACCCGGTTGAATCTCAGTGCATTCAGATATTTTAATATGGATGTTGCCGCAGGACCGTCTATCGTCAGGGCATCAAGCGTTAAAGGCACATTTAAGCTTGCCGACGAATCAGAAAGCCTTAATGCGATTTCCAAAGCGCTTTCGTCAAAACAGTTTAGTGTCAGCTTTACAAAACTCACATCGATTTGAAGATTTTTATTCACGACCCAATCGCCGACGGTTATCATCTCCAAATCAGGAACTGCTTTGAAACATATCAGAATATTCATTTAGTTTTCCAAAGGAATGATGGTTCCCATATTCATGATGCCGTTTGGATCGAAAGCACTTTTCAATTTTCTGAGAATGTAATATGAGGAGCCATATTCTTCTTCAATCCAGTGGGTCCTATGTTTACCTACGCCATGGTGGTGGCACATGGAACCGCCGGCTTTGATCGTCTCTTCAACGATAATCTTTTTGATGGGAAGATGATACTTGGTAAGTTCCTCCTCCGGTTCGCAGTCTACCACGTTATAGAAGTATACAAAATAGAGGTTGGTACCGTTGAGATAACTGTGAGAGGAATGGGCCCCTAATAGGGTAAGATCAGGAATCTCTTTGCTGACCCTTTCCATACATACTTCGTATATGTTATTAATAATACCCCAGTTGGCGGAAATTTCAGTTGTATTGCAGATGTTCTTGGTTTCTATAATCTCAGTCCTCTCTTCAGCTAAATTGGCCGGATCCCAATTGAGGTGGGCAAACCACCTTTCAATCAGCTTTGAATCAACTTTTTCACATTCGTCGTATCGAGCCACAATTTCCTCGATTGCAGTGGCTGTTGCGTCTGCTATAGGTTTTACGCCTTCGGTCACAAAAATCAATACACACTTACCTTCGGCAAAATGAGAAAAGTGGTAGGAACCGTCTTCAACATCATATAGACGGGCCACGGAAGGTCTGTAACCATTGACCATCACTTCCCGGAGGATCTCAAAACCGGTCTTCATATTATCCAGCGTATAGCCTAAAAACTTGTTGTTTTCAGGAAAATACTTAAAGATCTTGACGGTAACTTCCGTGATGTAGCAAAGGGCACCTTCGTTACCGATGATAACGTGGCGGATATCAGGACCGGCCGCCCTTCTGGGTACGTTCTTGATGTGTGTAATACCGCCATCCGGGAAAACAGCTTCCAATCCCACCACCATGTCTTCAATACCACCATAGAGTGTTGAGAATTGACCGATACTTCTTGTTGCAACAAGCCCGCCAAGCTGAGCTATAGGTTTAGATTGGGGTGAGTGACCGGTGGTGTAGCCCTGTTCTCTTAATCGGTCATCAAGCGCCTGGAGGGAAACACCACATTGTACGGTTGCTTGCATATTATAGGTATCGATGTTGACGATATTATTCATGCCCGATCCGTCAACGACAATGGAGTTTTCCAGAGCGGTTTCGAGCCCCCCTTCTGTTGCGGAGTGGCCGGTTCTGGGGACAACGTTGATCTTGTTATGATTGGCGAATTGAATGACGGTGGCAACGTCTTGTGTGCTGTTCACATTTACAACCGCCGCAGGCAAAGGCATTTTAAATACGCCATGGAAGGCTTCAAATCTTCTGAAACGATCAACACTGCTCTCCTTTAGCACCTGTTCGTCGGTAATGATCTGGTCTTTACCCACCATTTTCATTAGTTCTGCCGCAATCTGTTCCCTGTTTAAGGTCATTTCTGTTTCTCCTTGACGCTCATTGTTTAAATATGGGGAACGATTTTTCCAGGATATTATCCGTAAAGCCTGTAATATGCCTGTATACATCATTGTTCATCTTGTCGTATACAGTTGTGTTTTCCTTGATCGGATGAAACGAATCCCGGATCCTAACCATTTTGTCGATGGCTGTTATAAATTTATCATACGCTCCTACGGCAACAGCCGTACAGATGGCTGAACCAAGGCCGGCAGCGTCATTGACCACGTTCCTTACAGCTGGAACGCCGAATACATCGGAAAAGATCTGCATGAACAGATCACCACTGGCACCTCCTCCGGAGACAATGATCCGGTCAAGATCGATCCCCAATTCGTTGCACATTGCATCCATATGATTTTTCATGGTTAACGAAATGGCTTCAAGCATGGAACGGTGTATATGTGCCCTTGTATGCCGCCCATGAAATCCAATCATGATCCCTTTCTTAAACGGTTTCTCCGGTGGCGCCAGCCATTCCGGGATGGTCATGAGACCATCACTTCCAGCTGCAACTTCCTGGGCTTCCCGGTTCAGTACTTCTTCGGGGGAGATGCCATGTGATTGAGCCTTTTTGATGACATCTTCACCAAATAAATTTCTCAGCCAACTGACGGTCCACATGCCCTGGCGTATACCACCGCTTTCATATAGATAATGGTTCGGTATGGATGCAAGGTTGGAAAAAAAGGTTTTTGCGTTTTGTATATTCTTCTCACCATATACCATACCGCCAATATAAGTTCCTAAAGAGACCAATGCCGTTTTCCCCGGTAGCAAGCCGGCACCCAGAGCTTCCACAGCCTTATCATTAGCGGTGGCAACAACTGGAATACCGGCTGGCATCATCGTTTGTTTAGAAGCTTCTTTAGTTACATACCCCAGAATAGATCCGGGCATTTCGAGCTCAAAGAGATTTTCTTTCGGAATATTAAAGGTGTCTAATACGGATGGATCATCACTCCATTGCCAGGTATCTTTATCAATGGGCCATGCACCCTCATAGTTGGCAGCGGTGTCTTTAAACTTACCCGTAAAACGGTGGGTGATATATCCGGAGGTTGTCGTTACGTACTTGACTTGTGGATCCAGGTGTTCATAGGGACTGGCTAAGCGTAAGTCCATCCAACTTAGGACCGGTGAAGCCAACCTGCCGTCTTCTTTCAAGCAGGCCCTGCAACAACGTATGGTGCAAAGGCCGATTCCGATGATAGATTTCTTGTCCCCTTGAAAACGCTCCATGGCCTGGCGGCTGGCCTCTGTGATGGTATCCCACAAATCGTCATCAGGATGCTCGGCCACACCGGGCTTCGGCATGCGCAGGGGTCGAAGGCTTTTTTTGCCTTCACAGGCAATATTACCATCTAAATCGAAAATGACCACTTTAGAACTTTGGGTCCCACCGTCAAGGCCTATAATATACTTCTTACTCATTTTTTGAATCCGTATACTTTTAACGAACCAGATAGCCGCCATCAACGACGAGTATATGGCCATTGACATAGTCCGAAGCTTTGCTTGCCAGAAATATGGTCGTACCCATCAGATCCATTGGTTCGCCCCAGCGGTTTGCGGGGATATGTTCGAGAACCCTTTGGTTTGTTTCAGGGTCGCTTCTCGTCCTCTCCGTAATAGCCGTTGCATAATAACCGGGTGCGATCCCATTGACCTGAATGTTGTACTGCGCAAGTTCATCGCAATAGGCTTTCGTAAAACCCGCGATACCGTGCTTTGTGGATGCATAGGCCGGAGATAGTTGTCCTCCGAGAAACGAGAAAAGTGAACAGATGTTGATAATCTTGCCGCTTCTCTGAGGAATCATGAACTTTGACGCTTCAAAGCTGAGTTCAAATGCGGCTGTCAAGTTGATGCTCACCATCTTGTCCCACTGTTCTCTACCAAAATTCTCAACCTCTGCCAAAATGGAGATTCCGGCACTATTCACTAGAATATCAATAGAACCAAATTTTTCAACGCAGGTTTCGATAATTATCTTTGGTGTACCATCCTCTGAAATATCAGTGTGCATATATTCATAACCAACACCTTCCGCTTCAATGAGATCTTTGGTCGTGCCATCATCTTCCAAAAGACTGGGTACAAACAGGTTAGCACCCGCTTTGGCCAGCGCCAATGCGAATGATTGCCCAAGTCCAGTATTACCGCCTGTTACAATGGCGTTTTTACCTTTTAATGAGAAAAATTCCATTGTGAAATCTTGAATACCCATCTTTCTCCTTTCTTGGTCTTTTCTATTAGCCCTATTTTTTGCCACCCTGATTATATAGAATCTTAAATACCAATGTCAATGCCATAAATTCAGGTGCACATATCAAGATTTGATTGACATTTAAAATATACTCTCTTATTCAATGAGGTAATAAATTTACAGTTGAAATCTTTTCTCTGATGAGATCTAAAAACATGATAATTTAAGGTTAAAATAGGCGTTATTTTTCAACTGCAGCAATATGCGGTAAAATTATGAAAGACTTCTCATTATTAATCAAACCTACATCGGCTGATTGCAATCTCCGCTGCGATTACTGCTTTTATCTTGAGAAAAAAAAGCTGTACCCAAAAACGCAAATTCATCGCATGAGTGACCCTGTGTTGAAGCGTTTGATCAAAAGCTATTTATCAACCCAACAGACGATCTACACATTTGGATGGCAGGGCGGTGAGCCCACCCTTATGGGTAAAATTTTTTTTAGTCGCATCATTGAACTTCAGAAAAAGTATGCACAGCCAGACTCACAGATTGCAAACGGCCTTCAAACCAATGCCACCTTGATCAGTGACTCTTTGGCCGAATATTTGGCACGCTATAATTTTTTGGTGGGCTGCAGCTTGGATGGTCCTCCTGAAATTCATAACCGTTACCGCAAATACCATAGCGGCAAACCATCTCATGCCGCCGTGATGAAAGGCATTGAAATACTCAGACGCCACGAGATCGCATTCAATATTTTGATACTCGTCAGTAAAGCCAATGTCCACCAGGCCCGAACCGTTTATCGATACCTCGTCGACCATGGTTTTCATTATCATCAGTACATACCATGTGTGGAATTCTACATAAACGGCAAACCCTTGCCTTTTTCAATAAACGGCGCTGAATGGGGCCGGTTCCTATGTGAGATATTCGATTGCTGGTATCCACAAGACATTCACAGCATCTCCATACGTCACTTTGATGCCCTTTTCAACAAAGGCCTTTATGATGTCAATACTGTCTGTAGCCTGGCGAAAAACTGTTGTCAGTACTTTGTGGTTGAGTACAATGGCGATATTTACCCCTGCGACTTTTTTGTAGAGAAAAATCTGCTTATTGGAAACATCGCGGATACAACTTGGGAGAGCGCCCTATCCTCAACAGCATACCGAGAATTCGGCGTCCAAAAATCCAGATTGAATCAACATTGCAAAGACTGTCCCTTCCTTAACCGGTGTATGGGTGACTGCCAGAAATACCGCGTAAATAATGGGGCGCAAACGCTGGGGATCAGCCATCTCTGCGCAGGCTGGCGGCAATTTTTCAACCACACAAAAGAACCAATCGAAGCTCTTGAAAATATGCTGAAGACCAACAAGATTACAGGCCGGGTCGATTATCAGCATTCTTTACCCGCCAAAAAATTACCAACTGTCGGCCGCAATCAACCCTGCCCCTGTGGTAGTGGCAGGAAGTATAAAAAATGCTGTGGTGTATATGGTGTTGCATAAACCAGACTAAGACTTCGTAGTCAGACTTTAAGCTTCAGCACATTGTCCGGTTTTTTTGGAACCACCGTAAATATCAGATCATTCTATTTCCTTTATTATCGAGACATCTCATAAATCGCTCTCATTTTTCCAGAGCCCGGCGGCCCCCGAAGGTACTGAGTTCTTGATTCCCGTCGGCAGGTACTGTGCAACTGCGTTTTTGTGGGCATCAAATTCAGGGGCATAGGCCCATTGGGCACCCGTTGCCTCCTCCCAGCGCTTGAGCAATTGACGTTTGCGGATGGTTGCGCGCACCTCTCGTTCGATGGCCTCAGGATCGAAGGCCTCCAGGATGAGGGTCTTCAATTCCCGCTCGACATCTGCCGTCCGGGGCTGCCCCGTGAGATTTTGCCATTCACCGGGATCGTTTTTCAGATCGAACAATTGATCTTGTTGACCCTGGATATGGATATACTTGAATCCGCCCCGGCGGACCATGAAGCAGGTGCTGTACACGCCATTGGAGTGATATTCGGAAAAGACGTGCCTCTGGGCGGTGTCCCGGTCATCGATCAAACCCATGACACTGTGGCCGTCCACGGGCAAATGCTCCCGAACGTTGGCTATTTCAAGAACCGTTGGCAGTACGTCCACAAGGGAAGTCGGCTGCTCAACGATCTTGCCGGCGTGCTGTCAGCCGGGAAAGCGAATGATGAAGGGGATCCGACTGGACCATTCATAAAAATTTCGTTTTTGCACCATGCCCTTTTCGCCGAGCATATCGCCGTGGTCGCTCAAGAAAAGAACGAAAGTGTCTTCATCAAGATTGCTTTCCTCAAGCGTTTGGAGCAATTCCCCGACCTTGAGATCCACATAGCTGACCAGCGCGTAGTAGGCCCGCCGCAGGCAGCGCAGGCTTTCAGGATCCTTGAGCTGCGGGAATTTGTCGCAACCGTGAAAATGGACGTGCCAGTGGTCCATGGTTGAATAGGTCGCGGTCAGGTTTTCGGGAAATTCTGGAATGTCAATATGCTCGTCTTCATAAAGATCCCACAGATCCCGGGGCGGCCAGAACGGGTCGTGGGGGTGATGATACGATGAGATCAGGAAAAACGGCTGGGGTGTTTGCCCCCTCTTGCGAGCCGCCTGCCTGGCGATACCCCGAGCGCGCAGGTACTCCTTGGCCCTGAAGTGGGTTTCTTCGTCGTAGCTGAGGTAATGGGACCAATCGCCGACACGTACGCCATCGCTTGTATAAGCCCGGGCAAAGCTGTAGCTGGGACGTTCGTGCGGATCGCGATCGGATACCCAGTTGTACCCTTCCGGGTAGACGTCGGTGGTCAGCCGCCGGTGCAGGCCGTGCAGCTGGTCGGGGCCGATGTAATGCATTTTTCCGCTGGCCGCGGTATCGTATCCGGCTACGGCTAGGTAGTGTGCGATGGTGGGCTCTTCGCTGTCGAAGGCCGAACCGTTGTCGTAGGATCGGATGCCCGAGCCGGCGTGCACAGGGGACAGGAACTGTAGGCCGCATCGAAGCGCACGCCCTGTTGCACAAGACGGTCAAGGTTGGGGGTCTTTACCACCGGATGGCCGTAGGCGCCGGTCAAAAAGGGCATCAGTTGATCGGCCATAATCAGCAGAATATTGGGTTGGGTTGCAGTCACTATGTTCTCCTTTTTATGCTTTAGCTTTAGATTCGATATATCACAATTTCAGCGAGATTGACTTTCAAACTGGATGCACAAGAAGAACACCGGGTTTGAAATTGATCTCGGCCTGATGCCTGTGATGAGATCTGGGGATTACTTCCGGTTTACACCGGATCCGATGGTGCGCATGCCCCGGCCCGGGCCATCTTTGTCGCCCAGATCTTTTCGAGCACTCTCTATTAAATCCATCAGCCGGCTGACAATATCGGGATGTTGGTCGGCCAAATTACGAGTTTCACCGATGTCGGTTTCGAGGTCAAAAAGGGTGATCTCATTGATCTCTTCGTGGAGCATGTCACCATACCAGCCCAACTCCGGCGGTCGGGCCGACCGCGGCAGCAGCAGCTTCCAACTCCCGCTACGGACCCCGTGCAGGTGGGTGAACTGGTAGAAGTAATAACACTCCCGGGGGGATACGGCGGTAGTTCCCGAAAGCAGAGGCATCATTTGCAATCCGTCGATAATCCGATTATCCGGAATCCGCGCTCCCGCAAGGTCGGCGAACGTCGTGTAAATATCCATGGCGGTGACCAGTTCGTCACTCGCTCTGCCCCCCGGAATGACCGACGGCCACCACATGACACACGGAACACGGGGACCGCCTTCCCATGTGGTCATTTTGAACCCACGTAGCGGATCCGCCCGTCCGGATTGCAGTCGGGAAGTTATCGCGTCGGGATTGCGCCCTTGGACATCTTGCACGATCCAGGGGCCATTGTCGAAAGTGAATATCACAAAGGTTTTGTCATCGATCCCCAATTCTTTGAGCTTGTCCAGAATACGCCCCGTATTCCAGTCGATCTCCTCCACACAGTCCCCGTAAAAGCCGTTATCTGATTTCCCCGCGAACTTCTCATTGGGATATAAAGGGGTGTGAGGCATGTTGTGGGCCAGATAAAGGAAAAACGGCGCGTGGGCGTGTTTTTCAATGAAACCCAGCGCCTCATCCGTATAGCGGGTGGTTAAGCCGGCCTGTTTTTCTGTCTGTCCGAGATATTCGACGAACGCATTGTCGCGCATGAGTACTACCGGGTCCATATCGTTACTGTAAGGAATCCCGAAATAGGAGTCGAAACCCTTTTGACGAGGCATCATGGATGGATCGCACATGCCGTAGCGGGAGAGGTTCCCATGGGTGGGATCCGTGGAAATGGCGTCCGCACGGCATCCGGCCAGGTGCCATTTGCCGATGGCGGCGGTGACATAGCCGGTCTCCTTGAGTATCTCGGGAAGCAAAATCTCGCTGGAATCCAGAATGGTGTGCAAATGTTTTTTGCCGTAACGTTCGGCCACCCGCGGGGGATAACACCCGGTCAGCAAGGAAGCCCGGCTGGGGGAGCACAGCGGAGCGCCGGCATAAAAACTGGTCAACTTCAAGCCCTCGCCGGCCATTCGATCAATACGGGGGGTCTTGATACATGTGGAGTTGAAGCAACCCAGGTCATTATACCCCAGGTCGTCTGTAAGGATCACTATAAAGTTCGGCCGCGCCATTGTTTGTGTTTTCGTTTTGCTCATTGTAACCTCTGCAATCGATGTTAAATAGTTATTCCGGTTGAATTCAATTAAGCAGAAAGAAAGAGTTCCCACGGGAATGATTTTTTCCGGTAACGACCGGCGAATTTTTGGGGATCAAAAAACTTGCTGGCTCATTATGACTCAGCTACCTAATACATTGCCCGTCTTCCAGGCGCGTTGAAGTTTCTCGGTCAAACGGGACCATTCCACGACCCCAACCTGCTCCGCCCATTCGTTAAATTGATACCCCAATTCTTTAACCACGGGTTTATTGCGATGGCTGAGATCATGGAGTTCGGTCCGGTCGGTATTCATCTCGTAGAGTTCCCAATCCTTGCCACACTCTTTCACCAGCTTCCACTCGTCGGCACGGATGGCACAGTTTCCTTCATGTTCCCAAAACAGGGGAGCGTCCCGGGTCCAGCCCTCATGGCCCAGTGCCTGCACCAGACTTTCACCGTCAAGCGCCCGAATCCTGTGCCCACCGTACTCGGAGGGGTAAGGCACCCCGGCGGCCTCCAGGAAGGTCGGCATCAAGTCGATGATGTGCGTTGGTGCGTGTACAAGACGCCCCTTGGTAATCATGGCCGGCCATTGCACGATGAGGGGCGTGGAAATCCCGCCCTCATGGACCCAGTGTTTAAAACGCCGGAAGGGCGTGTTGGACACATTGGCCCAGGGCAGATCATAACTCATAAAAGTCAGCGGACTGCCCGGGCGGATCTCCGGACTGTTGCCCGAATGAATGACGCGTCCGTCCGGTGTATTGATCGGATACCAGCGCGCCCAGCCATCTTCGGCCATGAACTCGGCACAGCCGCCGTTATCCGACAAAAAGACGACCATGGTATTGTCTTCGATATTCAATCGTTTCAGGGTTTCCAGCAACGAGCCGATTCCCCGATCCATGTTCTCTATCTGGGCGGCGTAGACGGCCATCCGTGCAGCTTCCCAATCGGGATGTTCGATTTCCCGCCATGGCGGCGCCTGACGATCACGGGCTGATATTTCCCATTGCTTGTCAAGGATGCCATTGCCCCGCATCGATTCGTGTCTGGCAGTACGGATGCCATCCCACCCTTGCTTGCGGTAAAGCCCTTCATATTTTTCAATGTCTTGGGGGTGGGCATGCAACGGCCAATGGGGGGCCGTATAGGCCATGTAGAGAAAGAAAGGTTGCTGATAGCTGACCGATTCCTCCACCATTTCAACGGCTTTGGCACTGATGGCATCGGTCATGTAAAATTCATCCGATGTTACCTGAATCCGTTTATCGTTTTCCATCAAATGGTGGGGGAAGAAATAACTGCACGCACCATCCAAAATGCCGAAAAATCTGTCGAATCCCCGCTGCAGGGGCGTCGGGTAGCCTTTATCGCCCGGGGTCCACGAATCCGCCTGGCACGGGTCGTAGCTGCCGCCCACATGCCATTTGCCGGACATGAGTGTGCGATAGCCTCCCGGGCAAAGCGCTTCGGCGATGGTCACACAGTCATTACGCAAATATCCCCGATACGCAGGTGTACCCAGATCGATACCCATGTGGCCGATACCCGCCTTGTGCGGATAGAGGCCCGTGAGCAGCGAGGCACGGGAGGGACAGCAACGGGCGCAGTTATAAGCTGTGGTAAAAGTTACGCAATTCGCGAACATCCGATTGATGTGGGGTGTCCGGATCTCGGATCCAAAACAACCGATATCCGAGTAGCCCATGTCGTCGGCCATAATCAGGATGATATTGGGTCTGTCAGGGGGCATTGACGCTGTCCTTTTCCGTGTATTATATTCAATCTTATGTATTCAGGCAGGCCCGGGATATCTGCGACCTGCAAGTCAAAGGCCGCCGGCGAGAATACGCAAACGGCCTTTTTTATTTTCCCTGAAAATTGGTATTGATTATGCGAACCACCATCTTTCGGCACATCTCATACCGTCCAACTGCCAGTTGCCGGCAACCTCAGTATGCCGGATCTTGTCTGAGGCCGCATCAATGTGGTCAGTAAAAGCTAAAACAATCACGCCGCCTTCATCGCGCACCAACTGCTGCATCTCGGCATACATCTCTTTGCGTTTGGTTTGGTTGAGTTCTGAACGGGCTTGCTCCAGGAGCTTGTCGAAGCGTTCGTTTTTCCAGTGGGAATCGTTCCAACTGGCATTACCGGCATACCCGGTGGTGAACATCATGTCTTCAGTAGGGCGTCCTCCCCAGTAGGACATGCACCATGACTTTTTCATCCAAACGTGCTTCCAGTAACCATCACTGGTCTCGGTGACCACAGTGATGTTGATCCCTGCTTTGGCAGCGTATTCTTTTAAAAGCACGGCGGCGTCGATGCCGCCCCCGATGGTCTCTGCAGCATGCAAGTTAAACGTATGTCCCGCCAAACCCGCTTTTTTCATATGGTAGCGGGCTTTGTCGGGGTCGTATTGCCGCTGGGGCAGGTCGACGGCATGAAAACGCATGTTGGGCGAGATGGGATGATCATTTCCCACCGAGCCATAGCCTCTTAGTATAGTCGCTACCAGATGTTCACGGTCAACTGCGTATTTCAAGGCTAACCGGACATCGTTGTTGTCAAAAGGCGGCATGTCCGTCAGCATAGGGGCGGTGATATGCCGGTATCCGGTTGTATTGATCACTTGAATTCCCGGGGTTCTTTTCAACAAGTCAGCCGTTTTGAGATCGCATTTATTGATGACATCCGCCTTATCTGTTTTCAAGGTGATCGTTCGGGAGTTGTAATCCAGTACGCCGACGGTCTCCACCTCGTCGAAATGGGCACGGTCAGATTTCCAGTAGTTAGGATTGCGTCGAGCAAAAGCACTTACGCCGGGTTCGAATTTGTCGAGAATATAGCCCCCGGTTCCGATGCCCTTCTCCCATTCAGCTCCCTTGGTACCGACCGGTGAGATAGTCAGATGATAATCAGTCAGAATATACGGAAAGTCGGCGTTACCGCTGGTTAAAGTGAATATCAGAGTGTTCTTCCCATCGGTTTGTACATCCTCAATGGTGCGCATAATTGGTTTGGCTCCCGACTTGGTGCCCTCACCCCGGTGATGGTTGATGGAATACACCACATCCTCTGCGTCGAGTGTTTTTCCATTGTGAAATTCCACCCCCTGGCGCAATTTGAACACCCATTTGTCCGCCCCAGCCGCAGATTCCCAGCTTTCGGCCAGTTCGGGAACCGGATTGCCCATGTGGTCGATCTCAACCAAGTTGTTTCGGATCTGCCAGTTGATGGCGTGGGGCATGTTGTCTGCTAGGGTGGCAGGGTCAAGAGAATCGGTGGTGGCTCCCCCGGAAATGGCCAATCGCAGACGGCCGCCTTTTTTTGGTACCGCCGCCTTAGCGCTGGTTTTCAGCACGGCGGGCGATACCACTGTGGCCAGCCCCAGTGCCGATACCCGCCTCAGGAATTCACGTCGACTTATCCTCCCGTTGGACAATAGTTTTTCCATTTCTCGTAGTCTAACCATAGTTCGCCTCCTTTCAAAGCATATTGGTAGATGAATGCCGCCGGCAACCTGTGCACGGATGGCAGTTTCGGATTCAAGACGAGGTGCCTCTTGCACGTCCAGTACTGATAGTAGGGACCGGGGTTTACCAACAAATGATAAATCCTTCCAGAAATGATGTTTAGAAATATCACAAAACAGCGATGACAAAAGGCGGACCACCAGGATACACCGGTCTGAATCCCTCTCGTATAAGACTCTTAATGCACATAATGTACCATGATCAGAGTCCACCTAAATAAGCTGAAAAATAATTATTTAACATTAATAACAATGGGTTATAAAAACATGCCCGTCAAATTGACCACTGTCTTGTCGACACAGGAATGCCGGAAGTGCTGAACTAGCAAAAATAATTTTAATATTTTGCTATTTTGGCACTTTTGTGCTATATGTATTTTGTTCGACCGAAGCACCGAATTCTTTAAATGAGATATTCAGACATTACATGAGGACCGAACCATGGCAGAATCCGCCGGTAGAATAGAGGACTATTTCAGTGAAAATCCCTGCATGGTCGAAAAACTCTTGACCATCGTTCTGCAAAGCAGCGAGCAAGGGATTGCGGTGATCGACCACCAAGGCCGGATCATTCGGCACAACCAGCACTGGGCAAAACAATTCAGGACCTCCGGGAAAACCTTAGGAATGTCTGTCGGCGAACTTTGGCCGGATCTGGAACTTTTGGACGAACAGACAGTGATCTACAAAGCGCCGGCTTTTTCAACCCGATGGAAAATCTCCTGCCGGCGGCTGGATTCTGAGCACAAAATTCTTTTCGTCAACCAAGACGACACCGCTGCCGCGGCGGTTTCACACCAGCGGGAACTCCTGGCCCAAAAGGAATTATTCGAGGCGATACTCAACCACATAGATGAGGCCATCTTTGTAATGGACGTCCAGGGCCACATCGTCTATTTGAATCAGGCGGCCGAAAAACTAGAAGGATATAGCACTCGGGAGGTAGCCAACAAACACATCCGTGAAGTGTGTGTCGCCAGCGACTGGCGCTACAGCAAGCTGTTGGAGGCAATCGAAACCGGAAAGCAAATGGTGAACATCAACTGCATCTACCCGACGGCAAAAAAACTGTTGAACATCATCGCCAGCAACTATCCCATTTACACCGACGACAAACTGGTCGGCGGTGTCTGCATTTACCAGGATATCGAAGCCTACAGGGAATCGGTCCAAAAAAAATCGAATACCTGGGAAATATAGATACCCCCGATGCCATCGGCAGCGCCCACCCGGAGCAGGATCAGCTATCCACCTTTGACGATATCATCGGCTGCGGCGACAATCTGCAATCCGCGGTCACCTTCGCAAAAAATACAGCGCATAGCGACTCTTCGATTATGATCTATGGGGAAACCGGCACTGGCAAGGAGCTGTTTGCCCAAAGCATTCACAACGCCAGCCACCGATCTGGCGGACCGTTTATGGCCATCAACTGCGCGGCCATTCCCGAAAACCTGTTGGAGGGAATTCTGTTCGGTACCTCCAAAGGGGTCTATACGGGTGCCGTGGACAAGGCTGGTTTATTTGAACAGGCCAACGGCGGAACGATCTTTTTGGATGAAATCAATTCCATGCCCGTTAGCCTGCAGGCCAAACTCATGCGGGTGCTGCAGGAAAAAAAGGTTCGCCGACTGGGACACCAGGAGGAAACATCCATCAATGTCCGGGTCATCAGCAGTTGCAACCAGGAACCCAATGAAGCCATGGAGCAGCAGCAATTACGCCACGATCTTTTTTATCGCCTGGCAGTCGTTTATTTGATGCTGCCACCGCTGCGTAGACAAACGGAAGACATCTTGATGTTGTGTGATCACTTCATCGAGCAGTACAACCACCGCCTGCACAAATCGGTTAATGCCCTGCACCCGAATGTGATCTCGGCCTTCCTGGACTACGATTGGCCCGGAAACGTCCGCCAACTGGAGAATTGCATCGAATCGGCCATGAACATCGTGGCTGCCGATTGCACAGTCATCCAGCCCTACCACATCCCGACCTATATGGGGTTGTTTTCAAACCAGCGCCCCAGGCATTTCCCGGCATCGACCCGACCAACGGATAACGGCATTCCCAGCGATGGTTTACTTGATATCCTTGACAACGACAACGTGATCAAAAAGCTCCAAGGTGAAGAGAAAAACATCATTGTCCAAACCCTGAAAGTCAACAGGGGTAATATCACCAAAACCGCCCGCCAACTAGGAATCAGCCGTCAAAGGCTCCAATATCGGTTAAAAAAATATGGCCTGAAACATCTTGCTTCATATATCACCTATTCCTCAGTAATCGGAGGACAATGTCATTAACTTAAGCGAGCGGGTTTTAGCACGTATAGTATCTCGTGAGCGATAACCATATATGTTTCCAATGTGGAGTTGCCGATAAATATTGCATACGCAAATTTATAATATTTTACAGCTTAACAATTAAATGCATCGGGAGGAGTGGAATGCCGAAAAATACAAACACCATCGGGTTTGGTTCACCAAGCCGTTATTTTCAAGGGCATGGGCAACTGAACAAGCTGGAATCTCACTCAAGAAGATTTGGCAAAAAGGTTCTGGCTCTTATCGATCCTTTTTTCTTTTCTGAAATGACAGTCCGTCTGGAGAATCTCTACGCTACCGGTGATTCGACGATTACAACGGAAGAATTCAGAATAGAGATAACGGAAAAAGAAATTAACCGTGTTAAAGCTGTGGCGGAGAAAACAAGGGCCGAGGTCATTGTTGGTATCGGCGGCGGGAAGACCCTTGATACAGCCAAAGCGGTGGGGCATTTTCTCAAAATTCCTATTATTGTGGCTCCGACGACCGCATCCACCGATGCCCCTTGCAGCGCACTCTCCATAGTCTATAAGGAAAATGGGGAATACAGCCATGCATTATGGTACGCCAAGAATCCGGATGTGGTTGTTGTCGATTTGGATATTATCATCGAGGCTCCGGTACGGTTTCTGATCGCCGGTATGGGGGATGCCCTATCCACATACTTTGAAGCAAGAGCCAACCAAGAGTCCGACTCTCTCAACTACGTTAACTATGAGGATGGGGGATATAAAAGATCTCAAGCAGCAATGGCACTGGCGGAGCTCAGCTACAAGATCCTTCTGGAGGACGGACTAAAGGCTAAAGTTGCGGCTGAAAACGGGGTCTGCACTCCGGCATTGGAAAATGTGATAGAAGCCAATACCCTGCTAAGTGGTCTCGGTTTTGAAAATGCCGCCTGTGCCGGAGCCCATTCCATCGCCAATGGATTGACGGCCCTCTCCGCGAGTCACAAGACCCTCCATGGTGAAAAAGTTGCTTTCGGTGTTATCTGCCAGCTGGTCATCGAGAATCGACCAACCGAAGAACTCCACAGAGTCATAGATTTTTGCCTCAACATCGGTTTGCCTATAACAATAGAGGAGCTACAAGTAGAAGCAACCCAGGAGAATATCAGAATTATCGCGGAGACATCCATGGCATACAACTGGTCAGCAGAGCCTTTTTCAGTCACTACGGATATGGTTTACGATGCAATTTGCGCCACCAATCAGTATGTTCATCACTATAAAAAATACAAAGCGTGATTGTATAGAGAAACGTATGAATTATGCATTAGATACAAAATCAAAGACTTGAACTACCATAACAGTTGAGCTTTGAACCCTGAACAATTACGGAGTAAGACCGTTTTAAATACCGAAGAAAACAAACAAATTCCGGGTTTGTTTCCGAATCGAATACTTCCGCAATATTGTGGAAATTCAGATAAAAAAGCTCGCTGAAAGACTTTATGAAAGCAAAATTGAGCTCGAGCTTTCAAAAGGTGCAATATCATTTTTGGCTGAAAATGGCTATGATGTTGCTTTTGGATCACGTCCTTTAAAACGTGCCATATTGAGACTTTAGGCCTATTTTTGACTTTGTTTTTGTCATTTGAACATTAGAATTTCTGATTTGTTTCGAATTTCGAAATTCGTATTTCGTGCTTTGCACCGTATTTCCCGCAGGAACTGTAGAACCTTTCCGGGTCCACCTATGGAAGTGGTGGGTTTAAATCAAACTAATTGGGAGTTATTCGTTATTTGTTATTGTGGTAAATTCTGACTTTTCATGAATTCATCAAAATTTTATTGTAAAATATATTGTCTCATTATATCCTTATATTTTTGTGAAAAGTTCAATTTATCGAAACTTCAGACATCGTCAAATAGTTGAGTGGATAAGTGGTTGAGTGGAAAAATAATTATAATTAATTCAATATGTTAATATTTGACAACGGCCTCATGTCCAATTATTTTGCTGAAAGGCTATTATTCTCATCATTAAAACCACTTAACTACTCAACTACTCAACTAATTAACGAGATCTGATTTTAAAACGTAAAAAGTATATTCTTATGGCACGCTCCGCTTCTGAGAGATTACGTCGATTTTATGAGAAGTTTTCAAGCGACGATAATGTTCTGGTAATAATTTATGCCGACCCCGATGCCATTGCAAGTGCCATGGCAGTAAGTAGACTACTATGGCGCAAAACAGTGAGTGTGACCATATCCAATCTTAATATTATCAAACGCCCTGATAATCTGGCCATGGTTCGTCTTTTGGGCGTTAATCTCATTCACATAGATAAAATAGACCAAACCCGTTTTAGTCGCATTGTAATGGTAGATTCCCAGCCTGATCATCATGAAGCATTTACAACAATTATCCCCGATGTAATTATTGATCATCATCCTGACACAGGAATTTCAGCCCCCTTTTTAGATATCCGTCCCACATACGGCGCCACAGCAACCATTATGACTGAATATTTAAAAGCTGCTAAAATTAAACCTTCTATAAAACTTGCCACAGGTCTTTTTCATGCCATAAAAACAGATACCAGTAACTTCGAAAGACAGACTTTGATTGAGGATGTACGGGCATTCCAATTTCTTTTTAAACATGCAAATATTCATCTCGCAAGGAGAATAGAACATGCAGACATGCGGATTGAATTTTTAAAATATTTCAAAAGAGCTTTAGAGAATATACGCAGATGTAAAAACAGAGTATTTATCCATCTCGGTCCGGTAACAAATCCTGATGTGTGTGTACTTATTGCTGATTTTTTTATGAGGGTTGATTCCATTAACTGGAGTATTGTTTCCGGAATTTGTGATAAAAAATTAATAATTATTTTCAGAAACGACGGCCTTCGCATGAATGCCGGAGTTGTCGCAAAACAGAGTTTTGGCAAGGTTGGTTCTGCAGGCGGTCATAAGGGCATGGCCCGAGCTGAAATTTTTCTTGTAGATTTAATGAAGGTCGTCGATCATAGATATAATCAAAAATTGCAAAGATGGATTATAAACAGGATTGAAAGGAAAACAAGAAAAAATGTAATACTTTAGTGGTTTGAAAACAAAGCAACTTCAAAGGCAATTAAATTTTAAATGTGTAAAACTCGCATATAAGTGAGAGTAAAGAAAGAACAGTGCATAACATATTAATAAAACAAGTAAGCAATAAATACCGATTAGCCTTTGAAATACACCGATTCAATCCCTGTTTTTTCTTAACTCTCACTAATACGCTCAGACAGTTACACGATTCAAAATTTAACAACCTTTGAAGTTTGCTAATGAAATTGCTTCCATAAAGCTAAAATGTTACGAAAAAACAATAAAAATGACCGCCAAATATAGTGATACTATTTTAACAATCCTTGGATCGGGAACTTGTGTTCCATCACTTAAACGCAGTTCTTGTTCTGTTCTTATGAAGATATGTGACGTGAATCTGCTGTTTGATTCCGGTCCCGGTACCATGCGAAGACTTCTTAAGACCGGGACAAAAATATTTGATATCTCTTATATATTTTACAGCCATTTACATCCGGATCACTCCGCTGAATTAGTTCCATTCATATTTGCCACTAAATATCCCGATGAAAATCAAAGAAAAAATCCTCTTACAATTGTGGGTGGAAAGGGAATTTTATCTATTTATGAAAAGTTAAAAACGGTCTATGGCCAATGGATAGAACTGAAACCTGGTATTTTAAATATTGTTGAGCTCGATAACAATGATTACGATACTCGTAAGTTCAACGATTTTAAAGTAGAATCGATTCCTGTTGAACATAACGAAGAGAGTATAGCCTATAAAATAACCAGTCCCGGTGGAATATCTGTGGTCTATTCAGGTGATACTGACTTTAGCGAAAACCTTATTACACTTGCAAAGGACGTAGATCTTTTTATATGCGAATCGGCGTTTCCGGATGAACTGAAAACAAAAGGACATTTGACACCTTCTTTAGCAGGTGAGATAGCGACCCGGGCAAATGTTCGAAAATTAATTCTTACCCATTTGTATCCTGAATGTGATATGGTAGACATTGAAAAAGAATGCCGTAAAACATATTCCGGTCCTCTTGCTCTGGCTGAAGATCTTATGAAAATAGAGCTATAACTATGCGATATTATCCGGTATATCTTGATATACAAAATAGAAAATGTCTGGTTGTTGGTGGTGGCGTTGTCGGAACACGGAAAGTCGTGACCTTAATGGATTGTGGAGCAAATGTAACCGTTGTTAGCCTTGAAGTTACAAAACAACTGCTTCAACTGGCAGATAGCAACGCCATAAAATTAAAGAAACGTTCTTACCGATCTTCTGACCTTGACGGAATGTTCCTTGTAATCGGCGCAACAAACAATGAAGAATTGAACAGGCAAATAAGTAAAGATGCGCAGCATCTTAACAAATTATGCAATATAGCGGATCGGCCCGAATCATGCAATTTTATCCTTCCATCTTTTCTTAACAGGGGAGACCTGATAGTCGCTATCTCAACTTCAGGGAAAAGCCCGGCCCTGGCAAGAAAAATACGTAAAGACCTTGAAAATGAATTTGGAGAAGAGTATGCCGAGTTTCTCCGGCTAATGGGAGCCATTCGCCAAAAGCTTTTATCTAAAAATAACGATTCCAAGGCGAATAAATATCTTTTTGAACAACTGATATCCAGGGGTTTGCTTGAGATGGTAAAAAAACATAAAGAGAGTGAGATCAATTCTCTGCTTTTTGAGATTCTCGGAGATGGATTTGAATTTGAGGCGTTAATGAAAACTTAAAACCTATTCTTGGTGCAGATGATGGTACTTTTTATTATTACTATTTTCTTTTATCTATTGGGCACAGCCGGATACCTCCTCTATCTCTTTCTTCAGAAAAACTATCTTCAAAGGGCAGGATATTATCTGCTTGCATGCGGTTTTATATGCCATTCAACGGCTATAGGCTATAAATTTTTTCAATCAGGACATATACCTGTACATAATCTTCAGGAGACCCTTCTAATTGCAGGATGGGCTCTTGCAGGTGTATTTCTAATATTCCAATATAAATATAAAATAAAAATTCTCGGTGTATATGCTGCTCCACTTATAACACTTGTCATGGTATTTACCGTTCAACTGCAAGGGGAACCTGTAATTGTTAAAAACATTTTTAACAGCATTTGGTTTGTCTTTCATATTATTGCTATCTTTATAGGTGAGGCTTCATTTGCACTGGCCTGCGGAATTGGGGTTTTATATCTACTTCAAGAGCACTCAATAAAAAATAAAAATCACGGCTTTTTTTATAAGCGTCTGCCTTCACTGGAACTACTTGACACCACAGGGTATGCATGCATCATCGTCGGCTTTACCATGCTCACCATAGGGCTTTTGAGCGGTTTTGTGTATGCCAAATCAATCTGGGGAAAATTTTGGAGCTGGGATCCAAAAGAGGTTTGGTCCGGCGTGACATGGCTTTTGTATGCAGTATTGCTTCATGAACGACTTGCCGTAGGATGGAGAGGACGTAGGGCTGCAATTATGTCTATTGTCGGATTTGCAGTTCTTTTATTCACTTTTTTGGGTGTAAACTTTCTTTTAAAAGGGCATCATGGTGAGTTTACCAGGTTTTAGCCTTAAGGATAAGCCTGTACTTCTGCCAAGCGGATGAGCCCAGTACACACCTGACACATGGAATTTGGTTGAAAATAAAATTTTAAACCGCAGAATATAGAACAAGGAATATCGAATGTCGAAGTAAACCTTTCATCATTCTGCGGTTCCTTGTTCGATATTCGATATTTAATGTTTTCAGCCAATTAAAATCATTCCCTAGCCCCCCCCTTTTTCAAAAGGGGGGAAATTTATAGGGTTTTCGTTCAGGCACTATATAGAAAGACATTAACTATTCACAATTGATTATTGATTATTAAATATTGTTATGATCGATATCATATTATTAGGATTAAATCATAAAACTGCTCCGGTTGAACTACGGGAATCTCTTGCCTTTTCTAAAGATGAAACAATTGCTGCTTTAGAAGTAATACAAAAAGACCCGTCAGTAAGAGAAGTGATTCTGTTTTCGACATGTAACAGGGTAGAAATTTTGATGGTAGCCGAGAACATTTCTAATGCGATTGAAGCAGCTAAATTACATATCTCTGAATATAAAAAAGTGCCTATTTCACAATTTGAAAAGGCTCTTTATATATACAATAGTGAAAAGGCTGTTCGGCATATTTTTAAAGTTGCATCCAGTCTTGATTCCATGATTGTAGGTGAGCCTCAAATCTTAGGGCAGATAAAAGAAGCTTATTATACAGCCACCATAAAAAAGACTTCAGGCGTTATTCTGAACAAATTATTACATAGAACTTTTTCCGTGGCAAAACGTGTACGAAGTGAAACAGGCATTGGAGATCACGCTGTTTCAATCAGTTATGCCGCCATTGAACTCGGGCGTAAAATATTCGGCGCCCTTGAAGGAAAAAAAGTGCTTCTTATTGGAGCGGGTGAAATGGCCGAACTCGCAATGGAGCATCTGATTCGGAACAAAGTGGAAAATATTGTTATTGCAAACAGGACTTTTAAAAGAGGCATTGAACTTGCTGAAAGATTCAAGGGCAAAGCAATTCGGTTTGAAGAGATTTTTAATTTTTTAAAAACTGTGGATATTATTATTAGTTCGACCGATTCACCAGGTTTCGTAATAACAAATGATCAAGTGAAAAGGATCATCCGCTCCAGAAAAAATCGTCCTCTTTTCTTTATAGACATTGCTGTTCCTCGGGATATTGATCCAACGATAAACCGACTCACGAATTCATATGTATATGATATAGATGATTTAAAAAGCGTCATTAAAGAAAACATTGAAGATCGAAACAGAGAATCTATTAAGGGAGAAAGAATCATTGACGAGGCGGCAATTCGGTTTTGGCAGTGGTATGAAAGCCTTGATACCGTTCCTACAATTGTCGCCCTTAGGAATAAATTAGATGCCATTGCAAAAACGGAGCTTAATAAAACTTTTCAATCATTAAATCACATATCAGACGATGATCGTCAAGCCATTTACAAAATGACAAATTCATTGATAAATAAAATCCTGCATGATCCAATATTTATGTTAAAAAGCAATGGATTTCATAGAAATAAGTCTGTTTGTCTCGACATTACACGGAAACTGTTTAAGTTGGATGACTAATAACCCATAAACTCATGGTCTAAAATGTTTAGGCGCTTAGAAGTGCAACATCAATAAAATTTTGTCGATGTGGTGATCGGTCACCAGTGATCGGTGTTCAGGTATTGGGTAATCAGGTACCGATCACTGATCACCGATTACCGATTACTTATTGGAGATCACTCCGACATCTCCATACTTATTGCCGAGCAAACTTAAAGCATCCAGAAGGAGGTTATATTTTGAAGAAAACAGCATTCCTTTTTCCCGGGCAGGGATCCCAGTCAATTGGTATGGGCCTTGAATTTTATCAGGAGTATGATTTTGTAAGAGAACTTTTTGACATGGCAGAGGAAATAGCCAAAATAAATATTTCAAAGCTCTGTTTCAAAGGCCCCATGGAAAATCTTACCATGACTGTTAATCTCCAACCTGCAGTAACTGCCGTGAACCTTGCTTGTCTTGCTGTAATAGAAAAAGAATTTACAGGGGTGAAAATTACGGCGGGTCATAGCCTTGGTGAATATAGTGCGCTTTATGCATCAAAAGTTGTTTCAAGAGAAGATACTTTAAGACTTGTCATTAGAAGAGGGGAATTGATGCACCGAGAATCAACAAAGCATGAGGGCGCCATGCATGCAATTATCGGACTTTCTTTTGATAATGTTCAAAAAATTGTGGACGAGGTACAAAGAGACGGCGTAGTATCAATTGCAAACCATAATACGGAAAATCAAATTGTCATAACTGGCACCCCTGATAAGGTTAATAAGGTTTCGTCCTTCGCAAGTGCACAAGGGGCAAAAGCTATACCTTTAAAAGTTAGCGGAGCATGGCATAGTGAATTGATAAAAGGAGCAGAAAATGATTTCAAAACATTTCTTGATACTATTTCATTTAGTAAGCTGGAAAACCTGGTAGTTTTTAATGTTACAGCCGACTATGCCGAAGAATCGGATGAAATCAAGTCGCTTATGGCTAAACAACTATTCAGCCCTGTTAAGTGGTATGACTCAATGTCCAGACTCATGGAGGAAAAAGTAGAAATTTTTGTAGAGGTTGGACCGGGAAAAGTGCTTACCGGTTTATTAAAAAAAATTATACCGAAAGATTACCATTATCAAGTCTTTTCGGTAAATGATATGAAGAGTCTTGAACGGTTCTTTAAAGAAATTGCATGATTGCTACGATTGATTCTAGTAGATTGATTCTTTATTCATGTTACCTATTCGAGAACCTGGTATTTTGGTTTCAGGTTTCGGGTTTCAGGTGTCAGACTTGAATAGCACTATCCCTGAAACCTGAACACTAAAACCTGAAGCCTAAAGAAATGGCACAGCTTCTCATACATTCTATGCAATGTTATTTTGGAATCACCATACTAGTCTTCCGGTTCAACCCATACGATATGATTTTTGTTAATAAAAAGGGTTTTGTCTCTGTGATCGCTATACGCGACATCAACAAGTACAACAAACAATTCGTCTTTGCTGGCAAAAAATTCAGATGCCCTTTCTTTTGAAGAAACATTTACCTTTCCATGTATAGTCGTCCCGTCTATGGTTCTAACGGTTACGGTTTTGTATGTAGCCTTTTTCTCTTTTTTGTCTCCTCCCATTTTAAATCCCCTTTCATCCTTTTGTATAAAATTTATAAAAATTCTTGAAATAATTGCTTAACTTTTACAACATATTGAAAAAAGAACCTTTTTGTATAAATTATATTGTCACAAATAAAACAATAAAACAAGAGAAAAGTTACCAATAACGATTTATAATGTTTGCCATAAATATATTCCGTTTTAATAGATGAAAAACTCGTATATAAGAGATCGTTGTAGATGGTCGTGATAAAGTGAGCCAAAAATGGTCGTTTAAAAATGAGCCAC